>CAILUI010000452.1 GCA_903837355.1 uncultured Victivallales bacterium | reverse complement strand
GTTCACCGTTCACCGTTCACCGTTCACCGTTCACCGTTCACCGTTCACCGTTCACCGTTCACCGTTCACCGTTCACCGTTCACCGTTCACCGTTCACCGTTCACCGTTCACCGTTCACGGCTGACCCACAGGGCAAGTACCCATGGCAAACGACCGTCCCAACCTCGTCCTGCTGGTTGCCGACGACCACGGCCTTGATGGCGGCTGTTTCGGCACCACGGTGCCCGCGACGCCCCACCTCGACGCCCTCGCCGGTGACGGCGTACGCTTCACTCAGGCGTTCTGCACCACGGCTAGTTGCGCCGCCAGCCGCTCGGTCATCCTCACCGGTCTCCACAACCACACCAACGGCGCCTACGGGCACACGCACGGCTGCCATCACTTCGCCTGTTTCGACAACGTTGTCAGCCTCCCGGTGCTCCTCCGGCGCGGCGGCTACCGCACCGGGCGCGTCGGTAAGTTCCATCACGCCCCCGAAGCGGCCTTTGCCTTCGACACCGTCATCCCCAGCGCCGGGCGCGATGATGTGCGCATGAGCGAGAACTGCCGTGCCTTCGTCACGGCGGACGAGCCGTTCTTTCTCTACTGGTGCTCGCTGAACCCGCACCGCGATGGCCGTATCCTGGAACGCCACCCCTGCCGGCCGGATCGCTTCGGCAACCCGGATACGGACTTCGCCGGCGACCGCGAAACGGTCTACGACGACTCACGCATCCCGGTCCCGACGTACCTGCCGGACACGCCCGAGGCCCGTGCCGAGTGGGCCCAGTACTGCCAGTCGGTCTCCCGACTCGACCGCGGCGTCGGCCGCTTGCTGCGGATCCTGGCCGACTGCGGTAAGCTGGACAACACCCTGATCGTCTACATCTCCGATAACGGCGCGGCCTTTCCGGGCGCCAAGACCACGCTCTACGAGCCGGGGATGAACCTGCCCTGCATCGTGCGCCCACCGGGGCCACGCCGTGCTCACCGCACCTGCGACGCCCTGGTCACCTGGTGCGACCTGACGCCGACCTTCCTCGCTGCCGCCGGCCTCTACGAGGGCCCCGCGGCCTTCCACGGCGACTCGTTTCTGCGCCTCCTCGACCAGGAGCACCCCACCGAATGGCGTGACGAGGTTTACGCCGCCCACAGCTTCCACGAGGTCACCAACTACTACCCCATGCGCGTCGTTCGCACGGCCCGTCACAAGTTCATCTGGAACCTCGCCAGCCCCTTGACCTACTCCTTTGCCTCCGACCTCTGGGCCTGCGCCACCTGGCAGGGCGTCATCCGCGACCAGCTCGCCGAGTATGGTCAGCGCCCGGTCGAGGCCTACCTGCACCGGCCCCGCTTCGAGCTCTACGACCTGCAGGCCGATCCGGGAGAAACGGTGAACCTCGCTGCGCGCCCCGAGCACGCCGCCCTGGTCGCGCAGTTCAGCGCCAAACTCAAGGCCTTCCAGGAGCGCACCAGCGACCCGTGGCTGCACAAGTGGGAGTACGAGTGACGGTCCCCCCGCCTCCCCGCCTCCCTCCCCTCAGCCCCGCTCGACCTGCAGGACCATGAACCACTGGGGGTCGACACCGTCCAGACGGACCTCGGACAGCGGCAGCCCGCTGACCGCGATCCAGGCTCGGGTCATCGGGATCAGATTGTAGAACAAGTCCCAGGGGAACCAGGCCACGCCGATGAACCGGCACCAGTTCCAGTGATCAAAGAGCAGATAGCCGCCCGGCCGTACCAGGCGTACGGCGTCGCCGATGATCTGCATCAACTCCGGCCGACCGCGCTGCTCAAGGCGTCCTGCCGCCGCGTCTTCGGCCAGCCACTCGATCATCTGCCGTTCGTTGGGAAACCAGTCCACGGCCGTGGTGTCCATGCCGCGCGGTTCGGACACCGCGGTCTGCAGAATGTCGTTGACGGCGTGGTGGAAGCAGGCGACGTCAAGACTGCCAGCAGGGAGGTGTTCAAGGGCACGTTGCGCGTTGTCCTCGATGATCCGTATCGGCATCTTCAGGTGGCCGATACGGCTCTGCAGTTGGGCCCGCAACGGGCGGTTGAGGTTGATGGTCAGGTAGCTCGCCTGGCCGCCGCTGTAGGCCTCGCAAGCCAGGATCACCGGATTCGAGGCCCCCACGCAGGGCTCATACACCGCCATCGCGCGCGGTGGCTGCAAGGCCTCGAACACCTCGTAGTACTGCGCCGCCAACACCGCGTTGAGCACCGGCATCGAGATGTCCAGCGGTTTCGGCTGCTGCAAGGCGCCCGCAACCTTGGCGGGGATGTCGACCACTCCGGCCAACTCCTGCCGCGCCGCGGCGTCGAGACAGCGGTAGATGGCGCCGCTGCTGATCTCCGCGGTTACCCGCGGCGCTGGCCACAGGGGTACCCACGGTCCCTGGCGAGTCTGACTGCGCATACGACCCCCCTCAGCACTTCAAGTGTGTTGCACGAACCACGCGAGCAACGCATCCGCCTCGGCCGGCGAGCGCGCCCAGGTACAATAGAACGCCTTCTCCGGGCGCAACTCCCGATGGATCAGCTTCACTTCGTCAGGGCTGCCCCAAATCTGCACCGCCTTGCCGCCTGCCTGAACACGCTTGAACAGGTCAAGGTAGCGGCTGTGGCCGCCATGGCCATCACCGGGCACGTAGGAAAGCGTGTGTAGGCCTTTGCTGGCGATCAGGGCGTCGGCGTGCACCAAGGCCCCCGGTCCATCCCAATGGTAGAGCGCGTGCTTGACCAGGGCCGCCTCCTCCTCCAAGGCCGGCAGCACCCAGCGGCGGAACATCTCCGGCCCAATCAGGGCGCTGAAGTCGCACTGCAGAACGGCCGCCCCTTCCCTGGAGTAGAAAGTGTGGCAATGGCCGAACTCATCCATCCGCCCTGCCTTGACAATGGCGTTCCAGACCGCCGGGAACACGGCGCGGGCGTCCCGCATGGCGCGGTCGATCATCTCCGGGCTGTCCACCAGGTCAAGGCACAACTGCTGCGGACCGCGCAGGGCGGCCAGCAGGTCCATGTTCGTGTGCAGATCAAGACTCGACACCAGCATCTTGCCGGCCAGCCGCGCCGCGGCGCGGCGGTAGAACTCCAGGAGGCGCTGCCAGAGCGGGTGCTCCTGCCGGAGCGCGATCGGGAGGCTCTGACTCAGGTCGCCAGCAACCGGCTTCGACCAGTTGGTGTTTCCCGAATCCGGGCTCCACAGCAACTCCGCGCCGCAGAACACGGCGATCTCGTCCGGGCCGAAACTCAGCCAGAATGCAGGGACCGCTTCGCCCCCGTAGTAGGTGGCCGCGGCGTTGACTAAGGCGCGCTCGATGATGTCGTCCAGGTCGCCGTACACGCGCTCGCGGTAGTCACTGTCTTTGGCGCGTGGCAGGCCTTCTCGAGGTGCGGTCACGCAGACGACCGGCCGGTCGATGATCTCGCCAGCATAGAAGGCCTCCCAGCGCCGCGCTGCGGCCGCAAGGTCGGGCTTGAAAGCGAGCGGTGCGGACGGATGCACGGCAGCGGACACCATCTGCGAACTCCTTTGCTGGCACCGATTCCTGGGTGCGTCCATGCGTCTGCGTACGGGCCGTAGCCCACGGAGGGCTCAGGTCGAGCGGAACCGCTGCGGCCGCAGCCGCCCACGCCTCCCCTAGGGCCTCAGCACGATACCGCCTGCAGCCAGACGTGCAACCCTTGGGAGCAGGCGCAACCGGGTGCTATAGTCTGGCGCGAGCGAAAGGACAGCACCATGAAAATCACCCCTCTCAGCGACCTCTCGGGCCAGCCGGTCACCATGGAAGGCGCAGCCCACGTCACGCGCAGCGTGCCCATCGGCAAGGCGGACGGCGCCCCCAACACCGCCGTCCGCGTTTTCACCATGGCTCCCGGCGGTCACACGCCCTACCACGCCCACGCCTGGGAGCACACCAACTACATCATTGCCGGACAGGGCGAGCTGGTCGACGCCGAAGGCCGGGCACACCCCCTCAAGGCAGGCGACTTTGCCTTGGTGCTGCCCCATGAGAAGCACCAGTACCGCAATGCCAGTGCCAGTGAGCCTTTCGTCATGATCTGCGCCGTACCCAAGAGCTACGAGTGATGCCCGGGAAGCACCCGGCGCCCGGACCTGGTCGCGCTCCAGGATGACGGCCCCACACCGTCTCAGCCGCGGCGGACTGAACCGCGCCGCAATGCGCTCGGCGGCACGCCGGCGTGGCGGCGGAAGGCGCGCGAGAAGTGCAGCGGATCGTTGAAGCCGACCGCCCGCGCTACCTCGCCGACGTTCATGGTCGTCTTCCGCAACAGGTCACGGGCGCGCTCCAGGCGCAGCCGCGTGAGGTGCTTCATCGGACTGGCGCCGAGGTCACGCTGGAAGACCCGGCAGAGCTGCGCCACGGAGAGCGACGCCGCCCGCGCCAGCCGGGGCAGGTTCAAGTCCGGGTCACCCTGTTGCTCGTCCATGAGATCCAGGGCGGCCTGGCAGGCCGCTGAACTTACCGGCGGCGTGCTCACATAACCGCAGTTCTCGTAAAGCTCGGCCAGGAGGCGTAAGACCTCGGCCTTGAGCCGGTACCCACGGGTCTCGGCGCCATGCTTGTAAACGCGGCCTACCTCCTCGAACTGGGCCAGAACCCGGGCCGGGTGCCGCAGGGGCGCCACCTCCAGCAACGGCGCCAGCCCGAGGGCGCCGTCGGGGCAGGTCCGCGTGTCTAACGACACGCACCAGAAACCCCAGTGCTTGCGCGGCGTGCCCCGATTGCCAAAGTGCGCATTCAGCACACACAGGTCCCCTGCCCTCGACTCCCTCTGCAGGCCACCTACCTCGAGCTGACTCTCGGAGCCCAGCGTGTGCAGGCCGAACTCCAACAGTGGGCTGGCGCGAGTGTTGACGGGCACGCGGTCCTCAGCGGCATAGGCCACAGGAACCGCCTCGGCACGGCTGACCCAGTCCAGGGACATCTCCAGAATCGCGCGTATTCTATCCATGTATTGGCCAACCCCGTCCATGCCCTGCTGTTTCACAAGGTCACGTAAGCTAGTACAGTGATCCGGTAGCGCCAAGAGGCACCGCGGGCCGTCCGGGTGGGCGGTCGCGTTTCCTTCGACGTCGGGGTCACGGAGGCGCGGGAAATTGCAGGGAGACCGGGGACATGCTGAGCGAACGCGAGATCAAAGAAGCGCTGAAGTTCCCGAAGCCAGAGACCTTCTGGAAGGCCGAGCCGTTGCTCGGCAGCATCTACGGTGAGGAGGAGGTCGAGGCGGCCGTGGCGGCCATCCGCGAGTCGATGGACATCCACAAGGGCTTCGGCTTCTCTGCCTCGCCCATCCCTGAGTTCGAACAGGCCTTTGCCGCCTACTGCGGCTGCGCGTACGCGGTCACCTGCAACAGCGCCGGCCCCGGCCTCGATATGGTGATGCGGTCGCTGCGGCTCCAGCCCGGCGACGAGGTGATCGTTCCCAGCGTCAACTACCAGGCGGCGCCGTTGGCGGTCCTGGGCGCGGGCGGACAGGTGATCTGGGGCGAGATCGACCCGCGTACCTTCGAGCTCGATCCGGTCGACGTCGAGGCCAGGATCACGCCGCGCACCCGCGCCATCTTCCCGGTCCACATGAACGGCATGTCCGCCCCCATGGATGAACTCATCGCCGTCGGCGAACGGCATCCGCACCCTGACTATGGTCCCATCCCCGTCATCGGCGATGCGGCCCGCGCTTGCGGTGGCGGCTACCAGGGCGGCAAGATCGGCAAGAAGGGCCTGGCCACCATCTTCAGCTTCCACACCATGAAGAACATGACCACCCTCGGCGAGGGGGGGATGGTCACCACCGATGACGAGAACGTCGCGAAGTACTGCCGTTCCGTGCGCATGTACGGCAGCGAGGCCGAGGCCTGGGGCACCAGCAATGTGATGACCAAGGTCCAGGCGGCCGTCGGGCTCGTGCAACTCGGCAAGCTCGACGGCTTCATTGCCGCGCGCCGCCGCATCGCCTATGAGCGTACCCGGATGCTCGCGGGGCTGACCGAGATCACCCCGCCCTATGAGCCGGCGGACTGCGAGCACAGCTTCTACCTCTACACCTGCCTGGTCCCTGAAGCCTGGGCCGGCGAGAAGCGCGATCTGCTCATGCAGATGCTGCAGGACGAATACGCCATCGGCTGCGTTGTTGCCAACCGGCCCGCGTACCTCAGCCGGCGCATCCTCGCCGAACACACCAAGGGCCAGCGCAATCCGCTGTCGGAAGCGGTGACCGCACGCCTGTTCTGCGTCTCGCTGCACCCGGCCATGAGCGACGACCTCAACCGCTACATCGCCGCGGCCATGGTCCGTTGCGTCGAGCGCCTACGCAAGCTCTGATGGCGCGCTAGAACCACAGGTCGACGTCGATCTCCTGGCCATGCGGCACCAGGATACCTTCGGCGTACGCCCAGGACGCGGGCTGGGTATAGACCGCGGGCGCTACCTGCGACGAGCAGCGACGACCGTCGGCCAACTCCAGCTCAATCCAGAACCGGCGTACCTTGAAGCAGTCGTTCTGCGGATTCCGCAGCACGAAGCGGTTATGCAGGCCGAGGCTGGCGATGGCGGCAGCGCTCAGTTCCACCCCGACCTTCTCCGCCCAGACGCCGGCGGCCTCGCTGCCGCCGGCGCGGGCCATGGTCCCGAGCTCGACACCATTCAGCACCGCCGTCGAGCCGTAGACCGGCGAGTCGCCTTCCAGGCCCATGCCGTCGTAGCGCAGCCAGCCTTTCCGGGCGCCGCGGAGCTGGTCGACGGTGATGCCGGCCTGTGGGTACGGCCCGGGCTCACGGCGGTACTTCTCCGCGTCCGCGTCCAGGCTGCGAACCAGCATCGCGGCCTTGGTCTCGAGGCGCAGGTCCGCCCAGCAGGCCCAGTCGCCCGAGGAGTCATCGGCCGGTCCGACGTCGGAGATCAGTTGAATCGCGATCTCCTGTCCGGCCCAGCGACTGAGATCTGCCTCGATCGGCACCCACTCATGACGAGTGACGGTCTGCTCCGCCGCCACCGTGGCCTGGCCGGCCGCAGCATGCACCAGCAACCGGTAGAGAATGCCGTCGCCAAGGTGGCTGCCATCACCCTTGCCGACCACCGCCCGGAAGGCCGCCGGCGGCGTCGCCGGTAGCTTCACCGCAGCGTAGCGCGCGAAGGCGTAGCCCACCCGGCCGGTGTAGGGCGGATGCATGAAGACACATGACTTCGTGACCTCGCCGCAGGCCTCCTGGCGACGAATGACGTACCCCGACGAGGTGCCGAAGTCGCTGGTCTCGGCCTGACCCCGCAGGCACATACCGGCGGCAAACTCCTCCGGCAGTGCCACGACGGGCGCCGGTACCGAAGCAATGCGCATGCCCCGCACCAGTTGCTGGGTCAGGTCACCAACACGGATCTCGACGGTCAGCAGGCCGGCGTCCTCACGTTCGGGCACGCCCAGATCGAGGCGGACCTCGCCAGCCTGGCCGGGTTCGGCGCGCGTCGTCGCCTGCCGTCCGGCCGCGCTGACCGTGAAGTCTGCACTCGCCGCCAGGTTGCTGCGCAGGCCAAGCGCGAGCGTATTGCCAGCGAGGCGCAGCGTGGCATCCGCCATGGGAACGACCGTGAAGTCGATCCAGGCCCCCTCGAACTGCTGCCAGAGCCGTTGGCCCGGCCTGGCGTCGGCGGGAACCTGCCACTCGTGGGTCTGGGCACCGCGCACACTGAGCCTCTCGCCCGGAACCACATCGTCCCGGTCGCAGGCCAGACGCACGCCGGCGGGGGCGGTGCCCGCGCTGAGGCGGTAACTGAAGGCCCCAGGCACCGGGATCACGTAGGTCAGGCCGCGGGCAACGCGCACCTGCGCCGGACCGATCTCGCGACGCTCACGGTCCAGGGCCACCGCCGCGCCGGCGGCGATGGCAAAGCCACAGTCGGCATCCTTGTACAGGAGCACCTCGTGGCCGCCTTCGGGCAGGATCCGACAGATGCCAATCCCGTTGCCCGCAGCCTTCGCGAAGCGCAGCATGCGCCCGCGGCCGTCGACGTAGAGATAGGCCGGCGTCGCCGCATAGTCACCGCGACAACCCTGGACCTCCCCGGCCTGAACCTCGATGGTGCCGTCCGCCGTCCAGCCCGCATAGCCGTTCGGCGGTAGATCCAGGGCGCGCCCAAAGGCGGTCGCACGCAGGCGTTCCGAGCGGTCACCATTGGCGGCAGTCACGGTGCCATCGCTGTAGCGGGTGACGACCTGGGAGCGCCGGTAGGCCCCGGAGGCGACGGCGGCGGAGGTCTCCAGCAGGCGCCCTGCAGCGTCCACGTAGCGGATGTCGACGGCGCTTGCCAGGCAATAACGGCTGTGGAGTTGCTGGAGCATGTAGTAGCTGCGCAGGGCATTCTGGAAACCGCCCTCATAGGTGAGGAAACCCGGATGGCCGAAGGCGACGGTGGCCGCCAGAAAGCGGTCGATCCAGGCCTCCTGTTGGGCCCGGGTGCTCAGGTCGGGCACCTCGTTGGCATAGAACATCTCGGGGTTGCCCATGCCGAAATTGCAGCACAGGTCGTGCATGCGGCGCAGGTCGAAGTCGACCAGCCAGGGGTTCTCCGCCGGCCGATAGGCCTGGTCCTGGCCGTAGTTGCCATCGGTGAGGCCGCTGTAGAAGGAATGGTGGTTACCCTCGGAGTAGACGGGGCCGTTCCACGCCTGCTTCTGGTGCAGCATGATCTCGCCGTAAAGGTAGAACACGGCGGCGAACGAACCGGCACCGGGAACACGCGCATCGTAGTCCACCCGATGCCAGGGCGCCACCGCGGTATGGACATCGCAGTAGGCCGTGCTGAACCCGAACTTCTCCTGGATCATCGGGGCCAACTGGGCGCAGTACTCCACCGCCCGCGTCGGCTTCGGTGCGTAGCAGCGCATCCAGGCCGTCTGCAACTGGTTGTCGGAGCCGCGGGCGATGAGGTCGGGTGTCCAGAACTCGTTGACCGGCGCGAAGTCGGTGTAGTTGTTATAGGGCCCGTAAACAAAGCCCAGTTCATCCTGCATGATGCGGGCATACTTGGTCTGGCCCTCGTCGCCGCCTTTCCCGGGCGCCGTCCGGGTGCGAAACGTGAAGCTTTCGCCACCGTCGCGCCAGCCGGTTTCGTGATCGGTGACGATCACCTGGGTCATGCCCCAGCGCTGGCACTCGCGCCAATGCTGTGCGTCGCTCTCGCGGTTGCCGGCCCCGTGGGCCCGCCACAGGCGCGTGCCCGTGACCTGCTTCCAGGGCGAAACGGGGTTGGGGATCACCGGGAGCATCTCCTCGTAGCGGGGCGACACGGTGAGAAAGAGACGTTCATAGCAGTCGTTGCGCTTGCCGTCGGTCTTGGGGAGGTAACGCGTACCCCCGTTGTAGAGCACACCCTGCTGGTCGACGGCATTGGTGGCCCAAGGCTCGGAGGCATTCGAGAGGTACCAATCGGTGTTGCCCGTCACGAACAACGGGGCCGCGGCGCTGCCGGAGACCACCACCGCCGGCCGGCCGCCACTGGCCGGATAGAAGGGGTTAGTCACCAGCCGCGGTTCCTGCAGGCCCCGGGCGCGGCCGTAGCGCACCTCAGCCACCATGCCGCCGGGTGCCACCACGTCGATCACCAACGACTTGCCCCAGAGCCGGTAGGTGAAGGTCGCCTCGGCGACCAGCGCTCCCGCACTCAGGCGCCAGCGCGAGGTCACGTCCTGCCCGGCCAGCGTCGTGCCCGCGTGCTCCGCCCTCTCCGGCGCCAGTGGACCCTGGGGACCCGCCAGATAGACACCGCCGCCAACGCCAGGCTGGAAAGCGGGGCCGCCGCCCGTCCACTCCGCCGTGAGGTCGGTAAAGGTGCCCGTCTTCGGCTCCAGCCGATAGACCAGCTTGCCATCGCTGCCTTCATACGTGAAGAGGAACTGATCCGCTCCCGACTGGCTGACGGCAGTCTTCGCGTCCTTGGCCAGGTTCTCCGGGAGGATGGTCTCCGGGCGCGTCGGGAACGGCAGTTTGCCGGGGCCGGTGTTGGTACCGGCCGACTGCCCAGGGAACATGGCGATCCCGCGCTCCGGTCGGGGCGCGAAGCTCAGGGGCGCAAAGGCCTCGGTGAAGACGCAGAGGCTGTCGAAGTAGAGCGTACGCTCCGCCTTGTTGCGGCCGTTGCTGATGAGGAAGCCGGCGAAACGCACGCCGCCGGCCCGGGTAAGCGCGATCTGCGCCGGTGCCAGGCGACGCTCACAGAGGAACCACTCCTCCCAGTTCACGGTGGTGAGGTGGACCATGAACTCCTTGCCGGCCGCGTCCAGGAATAGCGCCTGCACCAGCACCGGGGGCGTCGCCGGGTTCGGCGAGAAGCCCCAGTTGTTGCCGTAGATCCAGCAACTCACCGCGTCGAAGCCAGCGCTGATAGGGATCGGCGCCGGTGGCAGAACGCGGACCTCGGGAGCCGGCCCGGTCGCACGGTAGACCAGTCGCCCCACGCCCTCGCCCCAGATCTGCTGTTCGCGACTGCGCTCGAAGGACGCCTCCGCGTCCTGCACGCGCACCGTCCAGCCGGCAAGGTCCTCGAAGTCGACCAATGCCACCTGATCGTCCTGGGTGCGCCCGGCCCAGTCGAGTTCGTAGGGCCGTACCCCCACCACCTCTGCCGCCGAAGCGGCAACGACCAGCCCCAGGAGCCATGCTGTCAGCCTTGGTGTTTGCATCGACTACCCTCCGTGATGTGCCGCCTCAGCGAGTCATAACGCTCTCACGCTCTCACGCTCTCACACTCTCACACTCTCACACTCTCACATCACGGTGCGCTGTAGATCGGATTCGGCAACCGCACCGTGCGTTCGGCGTGCCCGCCCTGCAGGTCGGCGGCCTGGTCGCCAATGTTGAGCACGATCCGGTAACCGCGCCCCTCGATCTGCTCCCGGCACGCGGTCTTGAAGGGGGCCACCGACGGCTCCTTGTGGGCATCGGGCTTGAGCATCACCTCCGCCCAGCCGTCATAGCCGGCCGTACGCAGGTTCGCCTCCGTATCGGCGCGCGCCGCCTCCCGCCGGCCACTCACGAAGAACACCGCGACGCCCTTTGCCTGCGCGGCCTGGAAAGCCTCGAGCACCGGCGCGATCGCGACGGCCCGGCGCTGTTGCTGCCACTCCCGCCAAGCGGGCGTATAGTGACCGAAGCCCATCGCCTTCTGGTACTCGTAGGTCGAGAGGGCCGTGTCATCGATATCCAGGACCAGCGCCAACTTCGCGGTCCCGCCGGCCGGCAGCGCGGCCAGTTCCCGCCGCGCGGGCTTGAGCGCCGCGTCGAGATCGCGCCGGTAGGCGTCGCTTTCCATGTACGCGGCAACCTGTTGCTTGACGGACGGCAGGTTCGGCGGCCCGGTCAAACGGGCGCAACCGCAGAGGGCCACTGCGGTCAGCAGGGCCCAGGCGCTCCAGCGTATCTGCTTTGTCGTCATCGTGTAGTTCTCCCCGTTCCGACGTGGTCCGCACCCGTGCCGCACCCGTGCCGCCCGCTAGCGCCACGCCCAAGGCGCGCTACAGTCTGACCATGACAGCCCCCGAGCGCAGCGGCAGCACGACCACGCTGGGCGCCGCGGAGCGCCAACGGCTCCTTACCATGAGCGCTGACGACCTGTTGCGCCAGTGCCGCGTCGACGTCTTCAGGGGCACCGGGCCTGGCGGCCAGAAGCGCAACCGGACCTCGAGTGCTGTCCGCCTCACCCATCTCCAGAGCGGCGTCACCGCGACCTGCGACGAGACGCGGTCGCAGCACAGCAACCGCGAGATCGCCCTGCGCAAGTTGCGCTGTGAACTGGCCCTGCGCTGTCGCTGCGTGCCCGCGCCCCCCTACAACGGTCCTTGGGCGCCTGGGGCCAGAGCCGCCATCTACCCGGCCTGGTTAGCGGCGGTCCTCGATCAGCTTGACCAACACCAGTTCCGCTTGGCCGAGGCGGCCGCTGCGCTTGGCGTCAGCACCGGCCGGTTAGTCCGGGACCTCGCCTCCGACCCCGCCCTCTGGCAGACCGTCAACGCCGGGCGGACCCGCTGCGGCCACGGTGTTCTCCATCATCCCTGAGCGATTCCCTGCATGCATCACAGGTGTTCGTAGACCTCCTCGAGACTGATCTCACAGGCCAGCATCATGACCTGTACGTGGTAGAGGAGTTGGGAGATCTCCTCGGCTGTTCTCTCCTTGCTCTCGTGTTCGGCCGCCATCCACACCTCGCCGGCCTCCTCGAGAATCTTCTTGCCGATGAAGTGCCTGCCTTTGGCAAGCTCCTGCACCGTGCCCGACGTCGGATCACCGCGGGTCGCCTTTGCCCGCAGTTCGGCGAATAGTTCATCAAAGCGTTTCATCGGTCTGCCTTTCTGGGAATAGCGTGTCGATACCATACAGCTCCGACAGGCCATCTCCGAAGCTTCCGGAGTTGGCCGGGCGCAAGCCTTGCATGCGGCCGAACACAAGGTAAGCTATAGTAGTTGAATAGGCTCCAGCCAGTTACGGTGGGTGTCGCCCCCGGATGGGGTGGCAGTGCCGTGGCCGGTGGTGAGTTACGGCGTGGTTGCGACGGCCGGGAAACGGGCCCCCATGGGGGCTTGATCGTAGCGTGTCCGAGGCCATAACAAGGAGTCCGGAGTCATGAAACGCGTCACGACAGTCTGCTGCGGAGTCGCCCTGATGCTGCTGGGGCTGGTGGGTCTGAGCGCCGCTGAGCCGATCAAGATCGGAGCTCTGTTCGCGGTCACCGGTCCGGCCTCCTTCCTGGGCGCGCCCGAGGCGAAAACGGCGCAGATGCTGGCCGACAAGATCAACGCCAAGGGCGGCATCAACGGTGCTCAGATCAAGCTCATCGTCAAGGACACCAAAGGCGACCCGGCCACGGCGGTGTCGTTTGCCAAGCAGTTGATCGAAGAGGACAACGTTCTGGCCATCATCGGCCCTTCCACCAGCGGCGAAACGATGCAGATCAAGGATCTGTGCGAGAAGAACAAGATGGTCCTCCTCTCCTGCGCTGCCGCCGAAGTGATTGTCAACCCGGTGGCCAAGTATGTCTTCAAGACCCCGCAGAGTGATAGCCAGGCGGCCACGTGGATCTTCAACACGATGAAGGCCAAAGGGCTGACCAAGGCTGGACTGGTCACCGACAACACCGGTTTCGGCAGCGCCGGCAAGAAGCAGGTCGAGGAGCTGGCGCCGAAGGCGGGCATTGAGATCGTCATCAGCGAAGTCTACGACAAGGCCGCCACAGACCTCTCCGACATCCTCACCAAGGTCAAGGCCAGGGACGTTCAGGCCGTGATCAACTGGTCCATCGTGCCAGCCCAGTCCATCGTCGCCAAGAACATGAAGCAGCTCGGCATGGACATGCAGCTCTTCCAGAGCCACGGCTTCGGCAACATCAAGTACGTCGAGCAGGCCGGCGTCGCCGCCGAGGGGATCCTCTTCCCCGCCGGCCGCTTGCTGGTGGTTGACGGGCTGCCCGAGGCCCATCCGCAGAAGGCCGTGCTCATGCAGTTCAAGCAGGACTACGAGGCCGCCTACAAGGAGCCGGTCAGCACCTTCGGCGGTCACGCCTACGACGCCATGATGATCGCGGTCAAGGCCGTCGAGAAGGCGGGTGCCGACCGCGAGAAGGTCCGTGCCGCCATCGAGTCCATGCAGTTCGTCGGCACGGCCGGGGTGTTCAACTTCACGCCGACCGACCACAACGGCCTTGGCCTCGACGCCTTCGAGATGATCACCGTTCGCGGTGGGAAGTTCGTGCCCGCGGCGAAGTGACTGCACTCCCGCTGACGTTGCGACGGGGCCGTACCACGTGTCACAGGCGTTGCAGTTCATCTTCTCGGGTATCACGGTGGGCAGCATCTACGCCATCGTGGCCATCGGCTTCAACATTATCTACAGCACCACGGGTGTGATCAACTTCGCTCAGGGCGAGTTTGTCATGCTGGGCGGCATGGTGGCGGTCAGCCTGCTGCGGGTCCTCCCCCTGCCGCTTGCCGTGGTGGCCGCGGTCGTGATTGTCAGCGCCATCGGGGCTTTGCTGGAGACCGTCTTCTTTCGCCGCCTGCACCGCCCCAGCGTGTTGCAGATGATCATCATCACCATCGGCCTCTCCATCGTCATTCAGGAAGGGGCGCTGCACCTCTGGGACGAGCAGGTGCGCTCACTGCCTTACTTCACCGGCAACGAGGTCTCCTCTCTGCACATCCTCGGCGCCAGCCTGTCGCCGCAGGTTCTGTGGGTCCTGGGCACCCTCGGCCTGGCGGTCCTGGGGCTGAATCTGTACTTCCACTACACCATCACCGGCAAGGCCATGCGCGCCTGTGCCTCCAACCGCGAGGCCGCGCTGCTGATGGGCATCGATGCGACGCTGATGCGCACGCTGGCCTTTGCCCTGAGCGCCGGACTCGGGGCTCTCGCCGGCTGCGTGATGTCACCCATCACCATGACCCACTACGAGATGGGTACCGGCCTCGCCGTCAAGGGCTTCGCGGCTGCCATTCTGGGCGGACTCGGCAACCAGAACGGGGCCCTGCTGGCCGGGCTGGCGGTCGGCCTCGCTGAGTCCTGCAGCGTCGCGATCCTGCCTTCGGCGTACAAGGACGCGGTGGCGTTTGCCATCCTCATCGTGGTCCTGTTTGTGCGGCCGCACGGGCTCTTCGGCGCCGCCGAAGTCGGCACCTCGTCGAGGGAGTTCTGATGGAGCGCCGAGCGCCGAGCGTCGGAGTGGCCGCCCTGGCAGTGCTGGTGGTGGCCGTGCAGTTGCTGACGGCAGCCCTGGGGAAACCCTTCTACCTGACCCAACTCAGCATGGCGGCCTACTATGCCATCGTCGTCATGGGGCTGTGCCTGGTCATGGGCTACGCGGGCCAGATCTCCCTTGGCCATGGCGCCTTCTTCGCCATCGGTGGCTACACCAGCGCCTTCCTGACCACGCGTAACCTCGGCGCGGCCCTCCCGGCCGGCTTGCGGGATGCTCTGCTCCAACTCGGCCTCCTCACGCCACGCCAGGACCTCTACGGCGCCCAGACCATGGCGCTCTCCCCGTGGCTGGCCTGCCTGGCCGCGCTGTGCCTCACAGCGGTGGTCGCCCTCGCCCTCGGCTTCCCCGCACTACGCCTGAAGGGGCAGTATCTGGCGATGGGCACCCTCGGCTTCGGTCTGATCGTGTACCGCCTCCTGCTGGGCACCGAGGCGCTGGGCGGCGTCGATGGGATCGTCTCGGTGCCACCCTGGCGGATCCTCCCCGGCCTGGAGGTCTGCGGCGGGCGCGAGCAGCGACTGGCGAACTACTACCTTGCCTGGGGAGCGGCACTGGGCGTGCTGCTGCTGATCCTGAACCTGACCCGCTCCCGCGTCGGCCGCGCCCTGCGCAGCATCCACGACGGCGAGCGCGCCGCCAATGCCATGGGTGTCAATACGGCCGGCTACAAACTCATGGCTTTCGTGCTCAGTGCGACCATCGCGGCCCTGGCCGGCTGTCTGTTCACCCACTACAACGGTGGCATCGACCCTTCGGAAGCGGGCGTCATGAAGTCGGTGCGCTATGTGGCCTTGGTGGCCGTGGGCGGCATGGCCAATGCCTGGGGTGCTCTGATCCTGGGTGCGGGTCTGACCTTCCTGTCGTTGCGCGGTTGCTTTGGCACTTTCGACCATGCTGTCTTTGGCGCCCTGCTGATCCTGATCATGTCCCTGGCCCCCGACGGTCCGCTCAAGCCGCTGGGCGCCCTGCTCGCGCGCCTGTTCCGGCGCTCACCCCTGAAACCTGCGCGCTAGCCTGGCAGCCATGTCACCTGACACACCACAATCCGTCGCCTGCATGGAACTCCGCGCCGACAGCACTCCGGCGAGCGCAGCGCCGCTGCTCGACGTGCGCGGGGTGGCGCGGTCTTTCGGCGGCGTGGCCGCGCTCAAGGGCGTGTCTTTCGGGGTCCTGCCCGGCCAGATCAAGGCCGTTATCGGGCCCAATGGCGCCGGCAAGACGACCCTTTTCAACGCCATTTCCGGGTTGCTGACCCCCGATACCGGCGAGGTGCGTTACCGCGGCGAGAGCATCCTCGGCCTGCGGCCCTACCAGATTGCCCAGCGCGGCATCTCGCGGACCTTCCAGAATCTCAGCCTCTTCCCGAACATGACCGTCGGCGAGAACGTCATGGTGGGGCGCCACTGTCGGACCCGCGCCGGCGTCCTGTCCGCCGTCCTGCGTACGCCTCTCTACCGGCGCGAGGAGCGCGCCGTGCGCAGCGCTGCGACCGCGATGCTGGAGTTCGTCGGGCTGCCAGACCGCGCCGCCAGCACCATCGCCAGCCTCTCCTTCGGGCAACGCCGCCTGGTGGAGCTGGCCCGCGCCCTGGCCACGGAGCCGACGCTGCTGCTGCTGGACGAACCCGCCAGCGGCCTGAACACCAAGGAAACCGAGGATCTGGCCCAGGTCATCCGGCGGATTCGCGACCAGGGCGTCACCATCCTGCTGGTGGAGCACGACATGTCGCTGGTGATGGAGATATCCGACAGTATTCTGGTGCTCAGCTATGGCGAACCCATTGCCGACGGCGACCCCGCCACCATCCGCAACGACCCGCAGGTGATCTCGATCTACCTCGGAGGGGACTTCGGCAGTGCTGAGCATTAGAAACATGCGCTGTGGCTATGGCAGCCTGGCGGTCATCAAAGGCGTCAGCCTGCATGTCGAGCAGGGCGAAATCGTCAGCCTGATCGGCGCCAACGGCGCCGGCAAGACCTCGCTGCTCAAGGCCATTGCCGGACTGCTGCCGCTGTGGGCCGGCTCCATCCATCTCGACGGCAGCGACATCACCGGCACGCCCGCCTGGCGCGGGGTCTCACGCGGACTGGTGCTGGTCCCGGAGGGGCGCGGCATCTTCGCCGATATGAGCGTGCTCGACAACCTGATCGTCGGCGGTTACCGCAACCGCGACCGGCAATTGGCCATCGACCGCGTACTCGAGCGCTTCCCTCGCTTGCACGAACGCCAACGGCAGATCGCCGGGACCCTCTCCGGCGGCGAGCAGCAGATGCTGGCCATCGCCCGCGCCCTGGTCGGCAGGCCGCGGATCCTGCTGCTCGATGAGCCGTCGATGGGGCTCGCGCCCCTGATCGTCAAGGACGTCTTCGACATCGTGCGCGGCCTGCGCAGTCAGGGCGTCACCGTCTTTATCGTCGAACAGAATGCCGTGGCCGCCCTCGGCATTGCCGATCGGGGTTACGTCCTCGAAACCGGCGAAGTGATCCTGGAGGGCACGGGCGAGGCCCTCCGCGAGAACCCTGAAGTCAAACGCGCCTACCTGGGCAAGGGCTACCGGGAGGTCTGGGAATGACTGCTTTTGACGCCAAGAACGAAGCCATGCGCCCCGCGCTTCTGGAGCAGGTCCAACTGGAACGCCTGCAGGCGCTCCTGGCCCGCCTGAAGCGCAACGTCCGGCGCTACCGGGAACAGCTCGGCGACGCCCAAGTCACCAGCCTGGACGACTTCCGCCGGCTCCCGTTCACGACCCCCGCCGACCTGATCGATGCCTTTCCCTATGGCATGTTTGCGCTGCCGCTGCGGGAAGTCAAACGCTTGCACTCGACGGTCGGACCCGATGGCCGGCCCCTGGTCCTGGGCTACACCACGAACGACCTCCGGCATTGGGGCCGGCTCGCCGCCCGCCAACTCGTGTCAGCCGGTGTCACCCCCAACGATGTGGTGCAGATCTGCTTTGAGTCGGGCGTCTTCGAACAGTCTTTCGGCTATGTCACCGCCGCCGAGCAGATCGGCGCCCCGGTCATCCCGGAGGACCCGGTCCATATCGAATACCAGCTCGAGGTGTTGCGCAACTACCGTACGACGGTTCTGATCACGACCCCCACCAACGCCATCGAACTCGTGGCCTTGCTCGCCGCCCGCCGCATCGACCCGCAATCCCTGCACTTGCGCAACGTGCTGCTCAGCCGTCCCATCGACGCGCGGCTGAAAGGCGAGATCGGCGTGGGGCTCTTCGCCGGAGTCCGCTGCACCTTCGGCATCCCCGAGATCATGGACCCAGGACTGTGCGTCGAGTGCGAGTATGGCCATCTGCACACCAACGAGGACCACTTCCTCGTCGAGATCGACAACGGCGAGCTTGTGGTCACCACTCTGTGCCGGGAGGCGATGCCGCTACTGCGCTACCGCACCCGTCTGGCCTGCAGTGCCGAACGTCTCGAGTGTGCCTGCGGGCGCACCGGTATCGCACTGCGCCCGGGCGCTCGCCTGGATGGCCAACTCCGCATCAACGAAATGCCGGTCTATGAAGCCCAGATCGCCCAGGTGCTGGCCAAGACGCGGGCAGCGGGTCAGCCCTTCCGCCTCGATATCTCCGAGCGCGGCGTAGTTATCGATATCGCCGTGTCACGCGAGTTCTTTGGCGACCAGATGCGAATCCTGGCCAACCTGCGCACCGAGATCGAGGCCGAGTTCATGGCTCGCCTTGCCATCCAGGCCAAGGTCCGCTACGTCTCGGCCCTGGGCTGAGTGGCTCGCTGCCCCGTGCGCTTCAGCCGGTACAGGGGCCGGCCGCTCCGTCCATGGGTGGGGAGGTGCCGAACGTCACCAGTGACCTGCAGCCAGACCGCAGGAGCGCAGCGACCGCAGTTCGGCGGTCAGGTCGGCTGGCTGGTTACCCGTCCGGGTCTCTTCCCGCGGGCTTCGTGATGACGCTGTTGGTCAACGTAGGCGCGCAAGAGGGAGTTGATGCGGGTCTGGTAACCTCGCCCGCCGTTCTTGAACCAGCCGATAACGTCTGAGTCCAGGCGCAGAGTGACCTGCGCTTTGCGGCGCACGGGTTCGAGACCCCGCCGAACAACAGCCTTGGCGAACCTCTCTGGGGTGATCTCATCACATTCGGAGAGATCGATATCCTCGTCCGCCATGGCATCCACGCGTTCCCAGTCAGTTTCGGGTTTCTGAGTAGTAGAGTTGCTGTTCATTGCTGGTTGCCTTCCGAACCGAGATGACACGGACTCGGTCCTCGCGCTCTGTGTGCACTACGACTACAACCCGGCCGCTGAGCAGGCCCAGCGTGACGAAGCGTTGCTCGCCATAGCGATGCCGGTCATCCTCCATCGTGGCGGTCAGACCACCAAAGACTTCGACGACACGGGCGAAGTCGATCCCGTGCTTCTGGACATTCGCCCGGCGTTTGGCTTCATCCCATTCGAATGTCATGACACAATGTAACTACATGCCGACCGCGGTGCAAGGGCAGAAGGCTGGTCGGGTCATTCCGGGGTAACGTGGGGGGGTGAGGCCCGAGGTACGAGTGTCCACACCACCCGTTGGTTCGGGCTTCCTCTTCTCTGTGCCGAGGCCTGCCAAGGGCCGATACCTCAGTCCTTCCCACAAGGTGCTGTCCTCTTGCCCTTGCCTTACCCGTGTTCTCCGTGTCATCCGTGGTTCATCAGGTTCTGGATCCGGAGTGTTTGACCACGGATAGCACGGAGGCCACGGATGGGAACCGGACCCGTTTGCCTTCGGCCGGCGCCATTCTCTGGCATCATCATCGTCCCGAACGCTATATGGGCCGCCAATCGCGAAACTCGGGCAGGCAAGGCCCGAGGCACCGCCCAGCCCGTCTGGCGGCGCTGTACCACGCATGCACGGGTTTGGCCATGCGCCTGCTCTGATCCATGCGTAACGCAATCGACACAATAGACTTGTGGGACGCCAGTCGTGCCGTTCTCAGGCCAGCGCACCGTCGCAGCCGCGTGGTCTGGTTGTCGCAGAACCCCGCCGTAGCCGGGCTATGCGTCCAATCGGGCTTTTCGCTTACATACAGATAATAATCAGCCTAGGACGGACGTTTGCTGCGTAGGAGGTGCCCCTCTGGGGCTGGGCTATGCGTCAGTCTGCGAAACAGGAGGACTCGATATGAGTGAGCTTTACCAGAGCCATTCACAACCTTCAGGGGATGCATCGTGCCGGGAGGCGATGCCGCTACTGCGCTACGGCACCCATCTGGCCTGCAGCGCTGAACGTCTCGAGTGTGCCTGCGGGCGCAGCGGTATCGCACTGCGCCCGGGCGCTCGCCTGGACGTCCAGGCGCAGGTCCGCTACGTCTCCGCCCTGGGCTGAGTGGCCCCCGGTTCACGGTCCGCCGGCCGGGGCACGGGGCCGGCGGGCCCTTCACACGTGCCGTCTGCCGCTCGGGAACTGTGGAAGCGGTCCAGGATCTCGCGCTCCATCTGCTTCTCGCGCTTCGCCCGCAACCGCCGCAGCAGCACCCAGTCGAGGAGATAGAGACCGACGCAGATGACGCTGACCGCAGCCAGCATCAGCAGCGTTGCCTTGCCGACATAGAAGATGGTCGACACCATTCCCGGCAGGCCGACGACGACGATGACGAGAAGCAGGACCAGCAGCAGTCGGGTCTGGCGCGTTTGCGTCTCGATCCTGTCCAGACGCTCCTCCAGGCCCTGGCGATCGGCGTCGTCTTCCATACCGTCATCTCCAAGCGCTGCGCCGGCAGGGGTGGCCTAAGCCTCTCGCGGCGCTCTGGCCCGGGCGCGGGGATTCCGCCGCAACGCTGGCCTAACGTAGAGCCCAGGCAGCGGCGAGGCAAGGAGGGCCGCGACCCGCTTCAGGCGGCGCCACGCCGGCAGGCCGCGGTCGCCAGAACGGCGAACGCGATCACGCTGCCGGCCAGAGCCGGCAGCTCGAACCCGCTCCACCAAGGCAGCAACACGCCGCCGAGGAACAGTCCGGCACCCGCACCCAGCAGGTCCACCGCAAACAGCACCCCGCCTTGGGCCGCGCCGCCGTCGGCCGCGCTCCGCCGCGCGTAGACCTGGCCCAGGCAAACCCCGGCAGCCACCACCATCGCTAGCAGCAACGCCAGGACCGCCCACCCCGGCACGTCCTGCAACCGCGCGTACAGCGGAAAGAGCGCCGCCGGCAGCCACGCGCAGCCGGCCCCGACCCCGTCGGCCAGCCGCCCCTGACGCACCCTGGTGCCCCCCAAAATCCCCGCCAGCGAGGCCGCACTCATCAGGGCCATCGCCCAGAACGCGTCGCCGGCCAGCGACTGGTAGAGATAGATCGCAAAGACCAGCGTCAGGGTTGTCGTCCATGCCGCCCAGAACACCCCCTGCAGCGATCGCCCGCGCCGGCTCACTAACCCAGCCGCCAGCAGCACGATCAGCACGGTGAGGCACCAGACCGGCGGGCGCTCCCGGAACAGCCCCTGCCACCAGGCCGGTGCGTCCTCGACCAGGCGGCCCCGACACTGCAGGAAACGGAAGTAGGCCCGCGGCGCCGAAATGCGGTTGACAGGCGGCTCTGCAGCAACCGCCGCCGGCACCACCGGCGTCTCCGCCAGATCATCCAGCGCGACGGCGCCGGTTCCATTCAGGATGGCCAACGCCTCGGCGGTGACGTCGGGAGCGCTGCCGTAAGTGCGGCTCAGCAGACGAGCGGTTGCCGCCCGGCGGTCCAGCTTCTCAGGGCCGGCCACGAGCAACCTCCAGCCCACCTGCGTACGCAGTTCGCAGAACGCCGGGAAGACGCTGCGCAGAGACTGCGCGATGGTCTCGATGTAGGCCTCCTGAGCGGGGTGCGTGAACCCGGGGGCTGCCGGAAGTGCGATCACGAACACCCCGTGCGGCGCGAGTTGGGCCTTGACCAGGGTCGCGAACTCGCGCGTCAGTGGCCGATTCGCCAGCAGTCCAGCGGGGCCGGGTGACAGCACGGCCAGCAGATCCCAGCCGTTCCCCGTCGCCTGCAGGGCGCCTACCTGAAACGGCTGCGGCTGGCAGTCCGCGGCGCCGCCCAGATGCTGCCGAGCGAAGGCCACTGCCAGCGGGTCAGTCTCCAGAAACAAGGGCGGCACGGACCATGCCGTCGAACTCAACGCGCCTCCGAAACCGGCGCGCAGGGCCTGCATGAAGACGGCGCCGCCGCCCTCTGTCGGCAAGGCTCGCAGCACCGCGGCGACGCTCGTGTGTGCCACGGTTTGCTCGGGCAGTGGCCAGGGCGTCCCGTTCTCGTAGACCGCCGCCTGGCCGTTCCCATCGAGCACCGCCACCAGCGATGCGTACGGCGTGTTCAGGG
Organism: uncultured Victivallales bacterium; assembly: GCA_903837355.1. Lineage (GTDB taxonomy): Bacteria > Verrucomicrobiota > Lentisphaeria > Oligosphaerales > JAFGRS01 > CAILUI01. The sequence continues at coordinate 114,756 of CAILUI010000452.1, read as the reverse complement.
CGGCCGCGATCTGCCCCTGCCTGAAGCGCAGCCGCAGCGACAGTTTCTCCAGGACCTGGCCGGGAGCCGTCAGCGGCAAGACCAGCGCCATCAGGCCGGTGAGAAACATCGTCAGGTGGCGGGCGCGCGCACCCCGCGGTATGGCCCCCCAGGCACCGGCCAGGAGTGTCAGCCCGAGCAGGAATGGACAGGCCAGGGCGCCTGCCTGGAATGCCGCGGCGCAGACCAGCCCGGCCAGCAGCCCGCCCGCAACCTCCCATGCGTAGGCCTGCGCCGCCGGCAGTTCCCGAGTCGCCGCCAGGAACCAGGGGAAAAGCATGCCACCCAGGAGGCAGAGCGGGGCCAGAAACAGTGGAATCAGCAGGTAGGACTGAAACGGAATGACCTCCAGAGCGCCCCAGGCACGCAGGGCCAGAAATACCGCCAGCCCGACCACGCCGTACGTCCACGGCCCCCAGCGGCTGACCCCCGCCGGGGGCCGCCGCGCCCGCCCACCCGCCCAGGCCCCGAGTGCGGTCAGCAGGGTCCAGGCCGCCAGGGCGACGCCGAAGGCCAGATCGCTGCCGTAGAGGACGCTGAACAGCTCACGCAGGAGCACGACCTGCACCGACAGGGTCATGAAACCCAGGAGGAGAAAGGGCGCGCCACCACGGCCACTCGGGACCGGCTTGCAAGCTGGGTCCGCCACGCTTTCACCTGTCTGGCTGGGTCGCACCGGCCAACCCAGTTGTCTACCCGTCATCAGCGCCGACCGGGCGGGCTCAACGCCCCGCCCCGTCACCGCCCTCTCCCAGGCGTCTGTCGGCATCCTCCACCGATACGACGCGGCCCTCGACCGTGCCCGGATCGTCGTCGGGCGCGGCGGGGCGCGGTCGGCCCGCGACGACGACATGGTGCAGCAGGTGTCGCCGGCACCAGCGCAGCAACAGCCGGCGGACGACATAACGCGTGGGCGGCAGCAGCAGCAGGAAGCCGACGACATCGGTGATGAAACCCGGAGTGACCAGCAACAGTCCAGCCACCAGAATCAGTACCCCGTCCATCACCGCAGCACTCGGCACCTGACCGGTTGCCAGCTCGCGCTGGATGCGCTGCACGGTGCGCCAGCCCTGCCACTTGGCAAGCCAGAAGCCCACCAGGCCGGTCGTCAGCAGGATGGCGAGGGTCGGCCCCAGCCCCATGCGGCGATTCAATAGAATCAGCACCCACAACTCCACTGCGGGTACCGCGAGAAAGACCAGGCCGAGTAGTGCGAGCGCGAGGCGCATGCGGGCTTCACTCCCTCTCGGCGCCGGCCGACCCGGCGGCGGCGACGGTGGCACAGACCCAGACGGCGGCTCCGTACAGAGCCTGCACCCGCGCCGCGATGGCCGGACCCTCTCCCGCTGGGCAGAGGCCGTAGACCGTCGGCCCGCTGCCCGAGACATGGGCACACCGGCAGCCCTGCTCAAGGAGTGCGTCACGGAGCAAGCGCACGAGGGGGAACTTGTCCAGCACGGCATACTCGAGGGCGTTGTACGTCAGCGGCGCCACGGTCGCAAGGCTGCCTTCAGCGAGGGCCGCCAGCAGGTCTGCGAGCGCCGGGGCGCTGGGGACCGCGACCCGCCCGCGCTGGGCGTAGGCCCAGGCGGCGGGCACCGGGAAGCCGGCATTCACCAGGACGACCTCCAAGGGACCCGCACACGCTACCGGGGTGAGAACCTCCCCGATGCCCCGGCCCAGCGCCGGCTCTGGACGCAGAAAGAAGGGCACATCCGCACCCAGTTGCGCCGCCAGCGCGGCCAGGCGTCCTGGGGGTACTGCGGCCGGATAGCGTCGGTGCAGAGCCAGCAGTACGGCCGCCGCATCCGAGCTCCCGCCGCCCAGTCCGGCAGCGACCGGGATGTGCTTCGCGATGTCCACGCGCCAGGCGGGTTCCAGCCGCGCTTCCCGGGCGAACGCCGCCGCCGCCTTCCAGCACAGGTTCCCCGGTCCGTCCGGCACGCCGGGGTGGGCGCAGACGACCGTCAGCTCGCCGGGATCCCCCGCCGTCAGCGTGATCACATCGACCGGTGCCGTCAGCGGCATGAAAACGGTGGCGATCTCGTGATAGCCATCGGGGCGTCGACCCAGGACATCCAGGTACAGGTTGATCTTGGCGATGGCGCTTACTGAATCAGCCATGAGTCACTGTCCCAGAGCCAGGCGGGCCGCCAGGTCCTCAGGCAACCCCGCGCGGCGAATGCGCTCCTGAGCGGCCTCGATGGCGTACGGGACGCGCAGGACACGGATCGAGCGGACCACCGTATCGTAGAGCACGGCGCAGGCGCGGGGATCGTTGTCACGAGGCTGTCCTACCGCCCCGACCCCAATGGCCACACGCTGCCGGCGGGGCAGGATCACATTGCGCAGAATGTCGAGCACCGGCCGGCGCCCACTGCGGTGGGCAATGTAGACCGGCACATGCGAGTGGCCGCAGAAGCTCAGACCACCCGGCTGGAAGAGGAAATTCTGAATGGCCGTGCGCTCGTTCAGGATGTAGGGCCACTGCGGGGTGTAGACATGGGCGGCGTGGACCAAAGAGAAGCCCTCTACCTGACGCACATACGGCAAGCCCCGCAGCCACTCGACGTGCTCTCTGGAGAGCTGGCTCCGGTTCCAGAGGATGACCTCCCTGGCCTCAGGCCGGATGCGCCACTCACGCCCGTCCTCGTGCGTCGTGTAGTCATCGTGGTTGCCACGCACCGAGGGAATGCCGAGGTCGCGGACCATCTCCACGCACTGCCGCGGCGAGGCTCCGTAACCCACGATATCACCGGTGCAGAACACGCGATGAATGCCGAGATCACCCAGAGCCCGCAACACAGCGGTCAGCGCCTCAAGGTTGGCGTGTATGTCCCCGATAACCGCGATATGCATACCTTGGAACCTGAACGACGAACCGGCCCCCCGTGCTCCAGCCCATCACCGTTCTCGACGAACCGTGGCCGAGCACCCGCCGGCAGCAAACCTGGTTGCCGTACGCAGCACTCCGCACTGTAATGGTGCATGCGCCGCTGCGCAAAACGGCCCGGGCCGCTGTTTTTCGGGACGGCCGCACCGGCGAGGGGCCTCGCCTGGAGCTATAGTGTCACCTGTTAATGGGGGCCTGGCAATCCGGCGGCCGGCGCGAGTGCTTGAGATCGACGATTCGCCACGGGGTACGGCAACGAGCCTATGAACGAGCCTCACAGCACAGCGGGGAAGCATTCCGGACTACAGGCGGACGGCACGCCCCGTCACAGCCCCGACCTGCCCGTGGCAAAGGTACCCCGTCTGGCGGTGTTCGGCGGCTCCTTCGACCCGGTCCACAACGGTCATCTCTCCCTTGCCCAGGCGGTGGTGGATGCCGGTTTGGCGGATGAGGTCCTCTTCATTCCCGCCCGCCGGCCGCCCCACAAGCACGGTCGCGATCTGAGCGACGGCCGGCACCGCGTTGAGATGATCCGCCTCACCCTGGATACGCACCCGGCCTTCAGCGTCTCCGACATCGAGATGGAACGCGGCGAAGGCTTCTCGTACACCTTCGATACACTGTCCGTCCTGCGCCAGGTCTTTCCCGATCATGATCTGTTCTTCCTGATGGGTATGGATAGCCTGCGCGAGTTGCACGGTTGGCACAAGGCTGGCGAACTGGTCCAGCACTTCGAGTTTATCGTCTACCCGCGTCCCGGGGTCTCTTGCCCAAGCCTCGCGGAGCTTTCAGACCGCTTCGGCTCGCGCAACGGCCGCCGGCTGTTGGATGCCGCCAAGGCCGGGTTACCCCCCTTCGCCTTCTCGGCCACCGAGGTCCGCGAAGCCTGCGCACGCGGGGCCGATCTGTCACGGTACTGTCCCGACGCGGTGTGCCGCTACATCGCGGCCCACGGTTTGTATGCAGCGCCGGCCGCCGCAGCCCGTTCTGAAGTGTGAACGGGCGTCCTGCGCAGCGCCATGTTGTTCCGTGGCGCTGTGCCAGTATAGTGTGTTCTGGTCATTGCGGTCGCGCATAACTTTCAGTTTCAGCAACTCAAGGGTAGGTGATGGACGAACAACCGAAGGCGGTGGTCAGCCTGGACGCCGAGGCGCTGGCGCGTCTCTGCGTCACCATCTGCGAAGGTGGCAAGGCCGAGGACCTGATGCTGTTCGATGTGCATGAATCCAGCATTCTGGCCGATTACTACCTCATCTGTACGGGAACGTCTGCACCCCACATTAGCGGCCTCTGTAACCGCCTGCGCCAGGAATTGGCGCTACAAGGGGTCTTGCAGCGGCGCCGCGATGGTGACCCGTCCAGCCACTGGGTAATTCTGGACTATGGCACGGTACTGGTGCATGTTATGGACCCTGAACGGCGGCGTTTCTACCGCATCGAGGAACTCTGGGAGACCGGCCGTCTCGTCTATCAGAGCCCGAGCGCCAAGACCCCTGCCGCTACGGCCCCCTGAGAGTCCCGGTGGCGTGCCGCCTGCGTTGGCCCGCTATGGCCTAGGGCTACTGCTGGCCTTTCTCATTCCCTTCCTACCCGCGGCGGAGCCGTCCGCTCCGTTGGTGCCGGGTGCGCCCGTCGACTACTCAGCCTCCGCCTTCCAGCCAGCAGCATGGAAAGAGCGCGGGTTCAGCCTTGTGCTGACCCCGTGGACAGGCCAGAGCGTCGTCTTCCTGACTACTGACGAGCGCCTGGATCCAGGGTTGATGGGGCGTTGGGTCTCCCGCCTCGACGCCGGTTGGCAGTTGTATGCCGATCTGACTGGCCGTCAGCCCAGCCTCTTCAGGCACAGCGGCGGCAAGGTCACCATCGCCGCGGTGCCGCAGCCCGGTCTGACCTGCGGCGCCGGTTGCGGGTATATCGGGGCGACAGGGATCGAGCTGGCGCTGTTCTACGGCCGCGATCTCCCCGAACTCACAACCCGCCCCAGATCCATGCCGCACTACGTATTCTATGAGATGGGGCGGAACTACTACACCTTTGGCGACCGGCATTCGTGTTTCATCACCGGCTTTGCCGTGTTCATGCGTTACGTCTGCATGGATGTCCTGCAGTGCGAGGATACGGACGCCGCGACGCGAGGCCTGATCGAGGGCGTGGAGCCGCTGCTTACGGCCAGCGGCTTGACGTTCCTCGAGCTGTTCGCCGCCGATTGGGGCGTGGGGGAAAAGGCCAACCTCATCAAGGACGGCAGCGGGAAGCTGATCGAGCCGTCCGACCAACCGGTGCGCTACGCGTCCGCCATGTTGCGCTTGCGCCGTGAGCACGGCGGCGAGGCCTGGGTACGGCGCTTCTTTCGCGAGTTGGCCGCCTGCCCGGAGTCCAAGCCGGACACCCCGGAACGGGCGCTGAGCCAAGGCTGGTACTGGCTGCTGTGTGCCAGCGTTGCGGCGCACCAGGATCTCAGCCCGGTCTTTGTCGGAGAGTGGCGACTCCCGATCTCCAGCGACACCCGCGCGGCCCTGGAACGGATCGACTGGGCCAGGGCTGGACTGACCGTCACGGATGTCGCCGCCGTCGTGACCCCCGCCTGGAGTGGCCGGGACGCGGCCCACTAGACGAGCCGACGAGTACCCCGGCGCGACGGGGACCCGGCAGACAGACCCGCCGCCGTCGGCGAGAGTTCGGACTATGCACACGATTGCCTTCCTGCAGGACCTGGCGGTGGTGATGACCGTTGCGGCCTTGGTGACGGTTCTCTGCCATCGCCTCAAGCAACCGGTGGTGCTCGGCTACATCCTGGCGGGCTTCATCATCGGCCCGTACACGCCGCCCTTCGCACTCGTTACGGACCAGGAGAGCATCGATACGCTGGCAGGGATCGGCGTCATTCTGCTCATGTTCTCACTGGGCCTGGAGTTCAGCCTCGGGAAGCTGAGGAAAGTCGGTGGCACGGCGGTGATTGCCGCAGCCCTGGAAATCGTTGTGATGGGCTGGATCGGCTACGAGCTCGGCAGGCTCTTCGGCTGGGGCCCCGCCGACAGTCTGTTCCTTGGCGCCATGCTCTCCATGTCATCGACCACGGTCATCCACAAGGTCCTGACCGAGATGGGGCGAACCAAGGACGAGTTCGCCCAGTTGATCTTCGGGATCCTGATCATCGAGGACATCCTTGGGATCGCCATGATCACGCTGCTCTCGGGCATCGCCATGACGGGAACCCTGAGCGTGGTCACCGTGGGCACGACTCTCGGCAGACTGGGCCTCTTCCTGGTCGTGATCCTGGTCGCCGGGCTGATCGTCGTGCCGCGCCTGATCGCCTATGTCGCCCGCTTCAAGAGCAACGAGATGCTGCTGATCACCGTCCTCGGCTTGTGCTTCGGAGTGTCGCTGCTGGCCGCCAAGCTCGGCTATAGCGTGGCGCTTGGCGCCTTTGCCATCGGCGCCGTCATCGCCGAGGCCCGCGAGATCCACCGCATCGAGGCCCTGATTGAGCCCGTACGCGACATGTTCAGCGCGGTCTTCTTTGTGGCCATCGGTCTGCTGATCGACCCGCAGGCGCTGCTGACCCACTGGCTACCGGTTGTCGCCATCACCCTGGCGGTCATCTCCTGTAAGGTCATGGCCTGCGCGAGTGGCACCTTCCTGGGCGGCTATGACCGGGGCACCTCACTGCGCGTCGGCATGAGCGTGGCCCAGATCGGCGAATTCTCGTTCATCATCGCCTCACTGGGCCTGACTCTGAAGGTCACCAGCACGTTCCTTTACCCGATTGCGGTCGCCGTCTCCGTACTCACCACCCTGCTGACACCCTATCTCATCCGCAGCACCGACACCGTGGTCAGGGGCTTCGACCGCTGGTCACCCGAGCCCCTGGTCAACACCTTGGAGCTCTACACACGTTGGGTGGGGCGACTGGGCGCCCAACGGCAACCCAGCCTGGTCTCGAAGCTGCTGTGGAAGTGGTCCCGGCAGATGGCGCTGAACCTCGCGCTGATCACAGCGGTGTTCATTGCCGCGGCCTACGTCAGTCAACGGCCGCCGGCGTGGCTCCGGGACTCGCGACTGCATTCGGCCTGGCTCAAGCCTGTCCTCTGGTTGGCAGCGGCGATCCTCTCGCTGCCCATGATCATCGCTACCGCTCGTAAGCTGGAGGCACTGGGGATGCTCATCGCGGAACTGAAGGTGAGGAAATCCGCCGCGGGCGAGCGCACGACCGCGATCCGCGCTGCCGTGGCGCAGGTCATCCCCATCGCCGGAACCGTCTTTCTGGGGCTCTACATCGTGATCCTCAGTTCCACCCTGCTGCCGACGGTCAGGGTGATGTTGATCCTGCTCCTGCTTGCCACGACCATGGGCTGGCTGCTCCAGCGCTCCTTCGTCAAGGTCTACTCCAAGGCGCAAGCGGCCCTGCAGGAAACCCTTTCCCACCCGCCCGCCCCGCGACCGGGACCGGCGGCGGCGCTCCTGCCCGGGTTGTTACGCGAGGCCGACCTGGAAACCGTGACCGTCGCGCCGCGCTCGCCCGGAGCCGGAAAGCTCGTCCGCGAACTGCAACTCCGCAGCCGCACCGGCGCGAGCGTCATCGGCATCGAACGCCATGGCGGCAGCATCATTAACCCCGGCCCCGACGAGGAACTGCAGCCCGGGGATCAGCTCCTGCTGCTGGGAACGCGGATCCAACTTGAGTCGGCCAGGGCCGTTTTGCTGGGGCGGGAGACCGCCGCGGGCACGTCTGACAGCGGTGCTGCGAACGGCCCGTCCAGACCCCCCGCCTAAGCCTGCGTCTGGGGCCGTCCACCGCCAGGATCAGCAACCATCCAACCTACCACCCGGGCGCCGTGCCGCAGCCCTCAGATGCCGTGCATGTGTCGCGCAATGACGTGGTCCTGATACTCCGCGCCGAGTTCGCAGAAGTAGCCACTCCATCCCCAGACGCGCACGATCAGGTTGCGGTGCAGTTCGGGATGCGCCTTGGCCGCGCGCAGCGTCTCCGCATTCAGCGTGTTCAACTGCAACTGCTGACAGCCCAGGCGGGCGAACTGGCGGACCAACTGGGCGACTTTGCCGATCGATTCGCGGTCGCGGAAGACAGCGTCCGACAGCTCGAGCGTAATCGGGCCCCCGTTGCAGATCCTGCGGTAATTCAGCGTGGCGAAGCTCTGCAGCACGCTCAGCGGTCCGTGGCTGCGGGTGCCCGGCGCCGGCGCCAGGCTCGAGCTGAAGAAGTCGCCCTGGTGTCGACCGTCGGCGGTGGCACCCACGGCGGGTTCGCGCATTCCGGCATGGCCCCTGGCCAGCCAGACATAATACATGGCAGAGCCGCTACCCGGCCGCACGCACCCGCCCCTGCCGTTGTCGGCGATGCTCTCGCAGGCGTCGGCGAAGGCGTCGAAGAGGAAGCGCAACATCGTGTCGGCATCCTCCTCATTGTTCCCGACCCGCGGCCCCGAGGCCATGATCTCGCGGACCTCCTCGAAGCCCTTCCAGTCATAGGCCAGCGCCGCGGTCAGAAGCCGCGGTTGGACTCGTGCCTCGTCAAAGACAAAGCGCTTGACCGCGGTCAGCGCGTCGGCGGCGTTCGCGGAGCCGGCACCATGGATGCCGAAGTTGTTGTACTGGGCGCCCTTGGACAGGTCCTGGCCGCGTTCGATACAGTCCGACATGAGCACGGAGTACCAGGGCGCCGGCGGCAGAATCAGGTGACGGTACTCAGCGACCCGCTCACGGGTCTGTTGCCCGATGCACTGCCGGACCCGCGCCAGAATGGCTGGGAAGGTGTCACCGGCATCGAGACCGGTACGGATGGCCTGGTCCACCGCCGCTGGGAATGACACGGCACCGATGTTGACGACGTCCATGCCGCGCCCCGGGATGATGTACTCCCAGCACGCCGCCACGGTGTAGTCGCGCGCGTCCTCCACACGGTAGCCGTGGGCCAGCAGGCCGGGGATCACCACATCGTCGTTCGAGTACTGCGGGAAGCCCAGTCCCTTCTTCGTCAGTTCGGCCGCCCGTTCCAGCAGTCCGAGATCGGTGTCCCGATCGACGCGCAGGTTGATCTTGGGGTCGATCATGTTCACGTCGCCGGCCACGCGCAGCACCATGTGCGTCAAGACGTTCACCGCACTGCGCCCCGCGCGGTCCACGCCGCCCAGCATCAGACTCTGGCCGTTATCGCCCTGCTGCACCCCAGGGTAGAGGTCGCTATCGCGGTTCAGTGAAATGAAGAACTCCGCCAGCAGGTCCTCAGCCGCGCCGATCGACAGCCTCCCCGCGGTCAGATCGCGTTCCAGGTAGGGCAGCATGTACTGGTCAAAGCGGCCCAGGCCGACGTGGTAATGCCCGCACAGCCAGACGCTGGCGTGCAGGATCCGTAGCGCCTGCAGCGCATCGTGGAATGTCTCCGGGGGTTCGGCGGGCACCCGGCGCAAGCGCTCCGCGAGGTCGGCGCGACCGGCCTGCGTCGCCGCCTCGGCATAGCGCCCTACCAGTTCCAGGAGCGCCTCGATGCAGGCCGTGGCGCTGTCCAGAAACGCGGCCGTTTCGGGCTCGTTGGCGCAGTGTTCGCGGCGACGCCGAGCCGCGGCGCGGCGGCCCTGCAGCCCCTGGCCGAGGACCAGACCCCAGTCCGCACAGATGTTGCTGATTGGACCCAACTCGTGCGCGCGCCCGCCGGCGAACTGCCGCGGCCAGGCGTCCGCAGCGTAGATGGCGGGTACGGCCGGTAGGGTACGGGTGAAGACGATGCGCTGGTCGGCCTCGATGACGGGGCGCTCGGCCTGGCACTGGCGGATGAAGAGCCGCGCCACGCGCTGCATCCAACCAAGGTCCTCGCGATCGCACTCGCCGGCCACGTCGGGCACCGTCGTCTGGCGCACTCCCGCATGGCGCCGCAACCGGACCGCCTCTCGCATCGCCTGCAAACGAGGAGTCATGTTTCCAGCCGTCCTCTTCGCGTCGTTGCTTCCGGCAGCGTCCGCCCCGCGTTCAGACCACCCGCACTGCCAAGCCGGCGCGCTCAAACACGCCGGTATCGGCCCGCACCGGCCGCGACTCGTCCCACGAAGGGGAAAAACGCAACCCACAGGCGCCATACTTGCCGCCCGCCGCGCGATGGTACGGTAGCAAGTCTACACGCAGCAGTCCGGTAAGGCAACGACACGTGGCCGCGATTGCCCCCAGGTTCTCCGGCGTATCCGTCACCCCGGGGATCAGCGGGACACGGATGACGTACGGCCGCTTCGACTCGGACAGCGCCTGCAGGTTCCGCAAAATCGGACCATTCGCACTGCCGGTGTAGCGTTCGTGGAGGTGCGCGTCGATGAGCTTCAGGTCGAAGAAGACCAGGTCGACACGGTCGAGCAAGCGCCGGAACGCCAACTCGTCGCCGTAACCTGATGTATCGAGGACCACGTGCTGCCGGTCAAGCCCGGCGATGACGGCCAACACGAAGTCGGCCTGTGACAGCGGCTCGCCGCCAGAGAAGGTCACGCCGCCGCCGGCATCACGCAGAATCTCAGCCTGGCGGTTCAGACGCGTCGCCAGGGCCGTGGCCGTGAAGCGCTGCCCTACCAGGCGCTCGCCTCCGGCGCTGCGCAGCACCTGCGGTTCCGGCGTCAGCCCTTCGGGGTTGTGGCACCAGGCGCAGCGCAGCGGACAGCCCTTGAGAAACACCGTCGTGCGCAGGCCAGGCCCGTCGAACAGCGCGAACTCCCGAATGTCGAAGACGGTCCCGGTCACGGTCAACTCCTGGTCGGAGAGCGGGTACTGGCAGAACATACACCACCGGGCCGCCGTAGCGGTCCCGACCGAGCGTGCGCCAGGGTTCCTGCTGGGGGGGACGGCAAGCCGCCGGCACCCGCCCCGCGCAGTGCCCACGCCTGCCGACGGGGGCGCTTACCGTTATTTTGTTCTCGGGGTACTTGCGGAAAGCCCGTGCCGTGGCGTAAGGTACGCGGAAGTTATTGGGTCGTTGTCATCAGTCCCGCTCCCAAGAAAAGCCTACGGCTCTGGTGAGTGGAGGTCGCCAGGGGCCAACCTGCAGCGTGCCGTCCGGAAATCCATCGTCACACACTCACGGGGATAGGAGCCGCTTCACATGATCAGAAAGCAGAACGCCTTCACTCTCATCGAACTCCTGGTCGTGATCGCCATCATCGCCATTCTGGCGGCTATGCTGCTGCCGGCCCTGGCTAAGGCTCGTGACAAGGCTCAGACCATCAGTTGCACGAATCAGCTCAAGCAGATTGCCCTGGGCTCCGTGATGTACGCCGGGGACTACAACCAGCGCTTCTTCACCGGCGTGCCGGTGCCCTGCCCCAACGGCGCCCTGTCCGGGTGTTTCATTGGACACGAGTTCCGCGACGACGGGAACTATCAGCCCCTCAAGCCCTACGTCGCCGACAAACGGGTCTGGGAGTGCCCAAGTTGCGACGATGACATCACCTTCTCCTACGGCTGGAACCGGTCGCTGGACGGGGCCAAGGGTTCGATGATCGCCAAGCCCTCAACGACGGTCCTCTTCGCCGACCACCGGACCAACGTCACCTCGCGCTGGTGCGGCGCCTGGATGGCCAGCAACGAGGGCTGCTGCGGCGGTCAGGGCAACGATGCGATCTACCCCCACTGGATGAACCCGCTCCACGGCAGAGGCTCAAATATCGCCTTCGTCGACGGGCACGTGCAGTGGTTCAAGACCGGCCAGGGCGGCAACTTCACGCCCACCGACACCCTGAGCAACCCCGGGCACTGGAACCCGACGCTGTAGAGCGTCCCCAACCGCGGTTGTGCTGGGCCGCCTGGGCATCGCAGCGGCTGTCGGGACATGGCCTCACTGAGCATGGGGCCGTGCGCTCTTCAGCAAGGCGCCCAGGCGGCTGTTTCTTTTGTGTCCCTTCGGCGCTGCCGTTCGGCCGACTGAGTGCGGGCAAGCGTGCCTCCGGACTGGGCAGCAGTCCCCGTGCTGCCAGCAGTCGAAACGGAAGGGGTGCCAGGTGAAAACTCAGGCGGGCGCTGGAGCCTGGGCGTTGTTCCTGCTCTGCATGCTGTCAGGCGCGAGAGCCCTGCTGACGGCCGGCGAGACCGCCGCACCCAGCGTGTTCTGGGCCAGCGACCCAGTACGCCCTGGCGAGACCGTGATGGCTTTCGGGGCGGGGTTTGGTGACCAGCCCGCCATCGCGATGGCGCGGCTGGCAGATGCGAACGCCGAAACCCCCGGCACTGCGCCCCTGGTGTGGCCGCGCGGCGGGCTCCCGGTGGCGGCCATTCAGCCGAGTGACACCTCGATCAAGTTCGCCGTACCGGCAGACCTCAAGCCGGGGCTCTTTGCCTATCGCATCACCGGCCCGACGGGCGCCGTGGTCGGCCTACTGAATCGTCCCGCGCTCTGGTGGGCGCAGGGCGACGTGGGGGTCACGGCGCAGCCGGGGGGCTGGATACGGCTCTTCGGGAAGAACCTGGTCCGCGACCAGCGGCCGCGGACCAGGGTGCTCCTGCAGGGTCCCAGAAATGTGGACCTCGCCCCCGCCGCGGCCGACGCCTACGCTGTCCAGGTCGCGCTGCCCAAGGACCTGCCGGTCGGGGCGTACCGGGCCTTCCTCCACAATGGCAACGGCGGCCAAGCCGGCTGGTCCGACGCCGTAACCATCCTCGTTGAGGTTCCCCCCGCCTGGCCGCAGACGGTGATCAACGTTAACGACTTCGGCGCCGACGCCAGCGGCCTCGGCGACAGCACGGCCGCCGTCCAGGCCGCGCTCACCAAGGCCCAGGACAACGGTGGTGGTGTCGTCTTCTTCCCGCGCGGTCGTTACCAAGTGACCGCGGCCCTGGCGATTCCGCGCTGCACCGTGCTACGCGGGGAGAAACAGGAGCTGTCCTGCCTCTTCTGGCCCGATCGGGACGATCCGCCGCAGTCCCTGTTGCTCGGCAGCAACTCGTTCGGGCTCGAGGACCTGACGTTCTACTGCAGTAACTACGCCACGTTCCTGAGTGCCGATACGAAGGCAGACGATGCGGGTGACGTGTTCCTGCGTCGGGTTCGGGTACGCGCCAATATCTACCGCGGGCACCTCACGCCTGAAGACGTCGACCGGCGTTACCGCGAGGGGCTCAAGGTTGGTTTCGGCGGCGGCTACTGGCTGCTCGTGCTGGGTGGCCGCAATGTGGAGGTCACCGACTGCGACCTCTACTCCTCCGGGTGCGTCTTGAGCCTGACCCAGCCGCGGGGCGCACGCATCGAGAACAACACCCTCGGCTCCGGCCGCTGGGGCGGCGGCGGGGTGTTCGGCGGCGATGGCGTGATCATGGCGAACAACCGCTACGAGGGGCGGGACCTGATGTCGTGGGGCGCCGCGGGCGGGCTCGGCTTCGGCAGTCTGTCGCACGTCTACCTCGGCCACAACCGTTTCGCCATGGAGCATGGCGGCGACCGTGAACCGATCACCTCCGATGCCTCCGGCGAGGTCTACCATGGACTGCTGGCAGCGGCGGAGGGGACCACGCTCACGCTGCCGGTCGCAGCCAAGGACACCGGCCCACAGTGGCTGGGAGCCGCCGTGTACGTGGTCGGCGGTACGGGCGTCGGGCAGTGGCGGCAGGTAGCCGGTTTCGTCGGGCCGACTCAGGTTCGGGTGGACCGGCCTTGGGAGGTGTTGCCTGACGCCAGCAGCACGGTCAGCATCGTCTACCTGCTGCGGCAGTGGCTGGTCGTCGACAACGACTTCAGCGACACCGGCATGGCCGTGCAGTTCTACGGCGCCGCCCTGGAGCACCTGGCCGCGGGTAACCGCTCCGCGCGCACGGCCGGCTTCCACAATTTCGGCATGTTCTACAACGGCGTGCAGCCGAGCTGGTTCGTGCAGTGGCTCGACAACGAGATCCTCGAAGGTAACCTCTACCGCGCCGACCACGACAACTGGCGGCTGACCGGCGACGCGCATATCGGGGTCTACGGGCTGGTGGGCGGCGACTGGAAGCTGCCGATCACGCTGGGTACCGTCATTCGTCGTAACCACCTGCACAACAACGCCAGCATCGTCCTGGGAAGTGAACTCGGGCAGTCCGTCGGGGGGCGCACCGATCCCCTGGTGTCAGGGGTCGTCGTCGAAAGCAATACGATCGAGAATTGCGATATCGGCGTACGCGTCTTCCAAACCGCGCACCACGTCTGGATGGCCGGTAACCAGTTCCGCAAGGTGCGGCAGGAGGTCTGGAACGAGGCCGAGGCCCTGCAGGCCGAGGCGGAACGGCAGCGCCAGTTCCTCGGGCGCCCGACGCCCTTGGCGGCGTGGGACTTCGAGCAGGTCCTGGCGGACCCCGCCGGCCTCATCAGCAAGGTCAAGGACGGCACGGGCAACGGCTTCGACGCTGCGGGGTCAGGCGTCTGCTTGGCTGTAGACGGGTTGAGGGGCCACGCCGCCAAGTTCGCCGGCGAAGCGTGCCTGCGCGTCGGTGACCCGGTCATGTTCAACCTGCAGAGCGTCACGCTCAGCCTCTGGATCAAGCCGGAGACCGTCAAGGGGCGCCACGGCCTCGTCGGCAAACGTTTCGCGGCCACGGCGGCGCCCTTCATCCTCTCGCTTTGGGACGGCGGCCTGGAGTTCGAGGGTACCGACCAGGACGGCACGTGGAGCTTCAACTTCCGCTCCGCAGCGGCGGTGCAGGAGGGCGTGTGGAACCACGTGGCAGCAGTGGTGACCGAGGGCAAAGGCGTCACCCTTTACTGCAACGGCCAGGTGGTCGGGGAGAAGGAGAATGCCGGAACGCACGCCGGGAACCTCGAGCCCCTGGTGCTCGGCCGCGAGGCCTGGGGCGGTCTCCCGAACCAGCAGGATCCGCCCTCATTCTACCTGGGGCTGATGGACGAGGTCAAGGTCTGGGCGCGAGCCCTCGCTCCAGCCGAAGTGCAGGCGGAGTTTGCCGCGGGCACCGCGCCACCGTGAATGCGGCCCGAAACCGCTTTCTGAGGCCAGGCGCCCGCTCCCCAACGTGGACCAAGAGATGAACCACAAGCCCCTGATCACCCTCACGCTGCTGGCGGCGGCCGGCTGCCTGGGGGTCAGGCAGACTGCCAAAGGACCTGAAATGACCACACCTGCCGAGACTGCTGCCGAGTTTGCCCGCGCTTTCCGGGCCCCACCGCCCGCCTGCCGGATGCTGAAGATCAACCATGGCTGGTCGGGTGACGCTGCGGCGCGGGCGGTCTACGTGGCGACGCTGCAACGGCAGGGGTTCGGCGGGGTCGTCACCAACGTCGGCTTCGGCAGCGGCTACGTCACCAACCCGGAGCAGTGGTCAGCCTTCCGGGCCGGGACCGCGCTGACGCATGAGGCCGGCCTCGATCTGTGGCTCTACGACGAGGCGGGCTATCCCTCCGGGCGAGCGGGCGGCCTGATTCTCGAGGGCCATCCCGAACGCGAAGCCCGGGCCTTGCTGGCAACCACCACACGGGTCGAGGTCGGCGCCGACGGGCGGCGCAACATCGCGCCGCAGGCGCAGGTGAGTGCCAGCAGCACGGACGGCAGCGGCGGCGTCTACGCGCCGCAGCACGCCGTTGACGGTAACCGGGACACCCACGACTGGCGTCATTGGTCGAACGATCCTGCCTGCAGACCTACCGCAACCGACCCGCAATGGCTGCTGCTGCAGTGGGCCAAGCCCTGGCGGATTGAGGCGGTCAAGCTCTTTACCATGGAAGGGTACGCCATCCAGGACTACGCCATCGAGGTCTGGGATGGCAGCGCCTGGCAGGTCTTCGCCGACGCCGTTGTCGACGGCAACAGCGCCGTGTCCCGAACCCACACCGCGAACGCAGTCGTCACCACCGACCGCTTGCGCGTGCTCGGCAGGAAGGGGCCGGCACAGCAACCCGGCATCGTGCGCGTCGTTGAACTCGAGGTCCTGGCCACGCCCATTGGCAACGCGGACGCCGCGATCTGCGTGCTACCGGTGCCCCCCGGGAAGCTGCTCTTTGCCCGCGCCTTTCGCGAAACCGACCAGGGCCTGGCTCTGAGCGAGTCCCATGAGCTGCCGGCGCCCACGGCAGAGGGCATCGCCTGGACGGTGCCGCCGGGGCGCTGGCAGTTGCTCGCGGTGAGTGAGGACCGGCTGTTCGACGGGTCGCAGGTCGACTTCAGTGGCGTCCCTGAACACGCGCCCTACGTCAACCTGCTGGACCCAGCGACCGTGTCAGCCTTCCTCGCGGTCACGCACGACGCTTACGCCCGGGAACTCGGGCCGGACCTGGGGGCCTGGTTTGCGTCCACCTTCACCGACGAGCCATCACTGCTGGCCAGCTACTACGCGAGGGCGATGCCGTGGAGCCCTATCGCCTGGCACCCGCGGCTGGCCACGGAGTTCGCCGCGCGCTGCGGCCGCGAGCTGGCGCCGGAGTTGCCGCTGCTGTTCGCCGACGGCCCCGGTGCGGAGCGCACCCGCTACGCCTTCTGGAAGACCGTCGCGGAGGCCTTCCGGGAGAACTACTTTGCGCGTATCCGGAGCTGGTGTCGGGAGCACCACGTCCCATCCGGCGGACACCTACTCCTCGAAGAGGATATCCGCTTCCACGTGTCACTCTACGGCGACTTCTTCGCCTGTCTGCGCGAGCTGGACGTGCCCGGGATCGACGTGCTCTCCTGCGACCCAGCCCACTCGCCCTGGTTCACGGCGCGCCTGGCCAGCAGTGCCGCCGAGCTCGAGGGCGGCGAACGGGTGATGAGCGAGAGCAGCGACTTCGTAGAGATGTGGGCCAAGCCGCCCCGGCCGGTGACCCTGGCCCAGTTCCGCGGCACGCTGAACCGCCAACTGCTGGGTGGGGTCAACCGCTTCAATACCTACAGCCCCTTCCGCGACCTGCAGGATGCCGACCTGGTCCAGCTCAACGAGTGGACCGGCCGCTGCAGCCTGGCACTCACCGGTGGTATCCGCAATGCCAACCTCGCGGTGCTCTACCCCATCGAGACCGCCTGGACGCGGTTCAAGCCCTCGCCCCTGAGCACGAACGGGGCCGGACCGCAGTCGGAGCGCCTGGCCCGCACCATCCGCCAGGTGGACGAACTGCTCTACAGCTCCCGCCGTGAGTTCTCCTACCTCGACTCGCGTACGCTCAGCGAGGCCACGGCGGCGGACGGCGAGTTGCGACGGCGTAATCTGGCCTGGTCCGTGATCGTCCTCCCGGACACCGATACACTGCCCGCCGCCGCCTGGGAGAACCTGGTGCGTTTCTGGGAAGCCGGCGGTGCCGTGATTGCCGCCGGTGCCCTGCCGCGCAACTCGGAGCAGGACTTCCCCTCACCCGTAGCCGAGCGCTGCGGACGCCTGATCTTCGGCTCCGGAGCGGCCCGCGCCACCGAGTCACCCGCGTGGGTGATCAGCCGGAAAGGCGGCAGCGGCGTCTACCTGCCGCCCAGCCGCGTGGCCGAACTACCCGCTGTCCTGGATCTGCTCCTGGGACCTGATCTGCAGGTGGACGGCCCCGTCGCCCCGCTCCGCATCGCCCGGCGGGCCAACGCCGGCAAGGACGTCTTCTTCCTTATCAACGACAGCCCCGACCCCTGGCGGGGCGGCGTGACCTTCGGCACGCCGGCACGGACGGGCGAGGTCCTCGATCCCGCCACCGGCGAGATCCGACCGCTGACCGCCGCCAAGCTGGAGTTGGACCTGGAGGGCTGGGGGGCCGTCATCGTCCGCCTCGCCGGCGTTACCCGCGTCCCGCGCCTGCACCCCGGCAGCCCGGCGCTGGCGCAGTTTCTTGACGGCTCCAGCCGCTGAAGAGTTCACGCTTAAGCGTGTTCCCAGGCAGCCTTCCCGCCTCTGGCGGGCCCGCCAGAGGCGGAAAAGGCTGGACTCTGAACGAACACCGCCGCCACGTCTCATACAAGCAGGGCCCCCGGCTCGCCGGGGTGGAACGCGGCATCTCCGTATGCCGCGGCCGGGATGCGGAGATCCCGGTTTCCAGGGGCGGGTCGGACTTCCCGACGTGAGACTCGCGAGTCTCATCCAGGCAAGCCCCTACGGAGCTGACCTGCGCCCCCCCCGGCCTCCATGCGGGTAGCCTCCTCTCGAACAGCCACTATGGTACGCCGTGCCATCCGACGGCCTTCGCCCGTGAGGGGCTGCAATGCTTCGGCCGCGTGCGCGGTCTCGACCGGGCGCATGTTCAGGAACTGCTGGCTGTTGCCGGGCTGGGTGCTGCCAAGACTGCGAGGCCGAGTTCGCCGGAGTGGACGCGAGCGCCTGGCGCGAGGTCGAAACGATGATCCTCGGCACGTGGTCGGTGTCGGAGAGTTGACGCATGGCAGATGCATCAAGAAGCCCGGTCTGCACCGTGATCGCCGGCCCGAACGGGGCGGGCAAGACCATCTTCGCCCTGCGCTACCTGCCCGAAATCGCCGACTGCCGCACCTTCGTCAACGCCGACCTGATCGCGGCCGGGCTCTCGCCCCTTGCTCCCGGCGCTGCCCAAGCCGAGGCGGCCCGGCTGTTTCTGCGGGAGATCCGTCAGAACGTGACGGCGCGGCGCGACTTCGCCTTCGAGACCACGCTCGCCGGGCGCACTCACGCCCGCCTTCTCCGCGAACTCCGCAGCCAGGGTTGGCGAATCGTCCTGCTCTTCCTGTGGGTCCCGTCCGCGGAGTTCTCGGCTGGCCGCGTAGCCGAGCGGGTGGCTCAAGGTGGGCACGATGTGCCTCTGACGGACCTCCGTCGCCGCTTCCCGCGTACCGCCGCCAACCTCCTGAGCGTATATGCCGACCTCTGCGACGACGTGCTTTGTCTCGACAACTCTGGCGGGACGCCACGGCCCGTGTTCAGGCAGTCGCGGGGCCGAACGGAGATCCTCGACGTCGCCCGCTACCAACAGCTACTGGAGTGCCTGCAATGACGAAGCAATCCGTCAGCCCCGATATGCGCCAAGTCCAGGATGTCATGCGCCGTGCGGTGCGCGACGAGATCGCCAAGAAAGCCAGACTTGGGCAGTACGTCGTCATCAACCGCGACGGCAAGCCCTGCCGCATACCGGCCGCCGAAGCACTTCTGGAGATACGGGAGGAGGACTCGGCGTACGGCCAGGGCCGTGACCTGCCGCCGCCTGGGCCCGGCGAGGGTGATACCGTCCGCGGGCAGGATCGTGCCGATGGGTGACGCGCCGGGGAGACATGGAAGCGAGGCCCCTGTGAACAGCAAACCTCTGACGCTTCTCGCTCTGTTGCTACTCGGCGCGGCTTTCGGGTTCGGTGCCGACGCGCCCGCGCTGCCGGCCGGCCCGGTCGTCTTCTGGGCCAGCGATCCGGTGCGGCCGGGCGAGACGGTGATGGCCTTTGGGGCGGGCTTCGGTGACGCGCCCACGATCGCGGTGGCACGGCTGGCCAACGGCACTGCCGGCGAACCCAGCGCTCAGGCGCTCGAATGGCCGCATGACGGTCGCGAGGCAACGGTCATCCAACCCAGCGCCACCGCGGTCAAGTTCACGGTACCGAAGGACCTGAAGTCGGGGGTCTTCGCCTACCGCATCAGCGGCCCGGGTGGTGCCGTGGTCGGCCTGCTCAACCGGCCTGCGGTCTGGTGGGCCCTGGGCGACGTCGGCGTCACGGCCCGACCGGGCGGGTGGGTGCGACTTTTCGGCAAGAACCTGGTGCGCGACGAGCGTCCGCAGACGCGGGTCCTGCTGCGGGGGCCGAAGAGCGTGAGCCTGACTCCCGAGTCGGCCGACGCCTACACCGTCAAGGTCAACCTGCCGGCCGACCTGCCGGTGGGCGAGTACCGGGTTTTCCTCCACACCGGCAACGGCGGCGCGGCGGCCTGGTCAGACGCCGTCAGGCTCGTGATCGAGGTCCCGCCGGTCTGGCCACAGACGGTGTTCAACGTCAGAGATCTGGGCGCCGATGGCACCGGCCTCACCGACAGCACGGCCGCCGTGCAGGCAGCGCTGGCCAAGGCGCAGGAGAACGGCGGCGGAGTCGTGTACTTCCCACGCGGCCGCTACCAGGTGACCGCAGCCCTGAACATCCCGCGCTGCACCGTGCTGCGCGGGGAGAAGCAGGAGTTGGCCTGCCTTTTCTGGCCCGACCTCCAGGATCCGCCGCCGGCCTGGCTGGTCGGCAGCAACTCGTTTGGCTGCGAGGACATCACCTTCTACTGCAGCAACTACAAGACGCTGCTGACGGCCGACACCCAGGGAGACGACGCCGGCGACGTCTTCCTACGCCGGGTGCGCGTTCGCGCCAACCTCTATCGGGGGCACATGGTGCCTGAGGAGGTCGACCGGCGCTACCGTGCGGGGCTCGGCGGCTTCGGCGGCGGGTACTGGCTGGCGACCCTGGGCGGCCGCAACGTCGAGGTCACCGACTGCGACCTCTACTCGTCCGGTTGCACGATCAAATTGACGCGCGTGCGCGGCGCCAGGATGGAGCGCAACACCTTCGATCTTGGACGCTTGGGCGGCTGCGGCGTCTTCGAGGGCGAGGGGTTGCTGCTGGCCGACAACCAGTTCGTCGGTTCGGACCTGACCGCGGCCTGCGGCGCGGGCGGGTTGGGGTACGGCAATCTCTCCAATCTGTGCCTGCTCCGTAACCGCTTCTCCCTGCTCTATGGTATGAACGGCGAAGCCATTACCTCGGACGCGCCGGGGGGCATCTACGCCGGACCCCTCGTGGGCGGCGACGCCACCGGCGTCACCCTACCCGCAGCGCTGGCGGGCAACGACCCCGGGCGACGCGGCGCGGCGGTCTATGTCGTGGCCGGCACGGGCGTCGGGCAGTGGCGGCGCGTCGCCAGCGCGGAAGGGCAGCGCGTGGTCGTGGACGTCCCCTGGCAGGTGCCGCCGGATGCGACCTCGACCGTGGCGATCGCCTGGTTGCTGCACCACTGGCTGGTACTGAACAACGACTTCGCCGATGTCGGCATTGCCATTCAGTTCTACGGCGCCGCCATCGAGCATATTGCCGCTGGCAACCGCTGCGTCCGCTCGGCCGGGTTCCACAATTTCGGCATGAACTACAACGGCGTGCAGCCGAGTTGGTTTGTGCAGTGGCTGGACAACGAGATCGACGAAGGGAACATCTACCGGGCCGACCACGATCAGATCCGGCTCTCCGGGGACTCCCATCTCGGCGTCTACGGCCTGATTGGGGGAGATTGGCGCCTGCCTATTACCGTCGGCACCGTGCTCCGCCGCAACCGGCTGCACAACAACGCCAGCATCGTCCTGGGCAGCGAGGCGCCTTCCGCCAGGCCGGTCCCCCTGGGGCGCACCGATCCCCTGGTGACCGGTGTGGTCGTGGAGGACAACACGCTGGAGAACTGCGACCTCGGCGTCTGCATCTTCCAGACCGCGCAGAGCGTGTGGCTGGCCAACAACTCCTTCCGCAATGTCAAGCAGGAGCTGTGGGACGAGACCGCGGCCCTGGCTGAGCAGGAGGCACGCCGGCAAGAGCTCATGGCCAGCCCGGGGCCGATCGCCGTCTGGGACTTCGGCAAGGCGCTCGCCGCGACCTCGGGTGCGATCCAGCGGGTGCCCGACGCCAGCGGCCATGGCTTCGACGCCGACGGCAACGCGGTCCGTCTCGTTACCGACCCGACCAAGGGCCAGGTGGCGGCGTTTGCCGGGGACGGTTACCTGCGCGTCGACGACCGCGCCATGTTCAACCTGCAGGATGCCACCTTCAGCCTGTGGATCAACCCCGACACCGTGGAGGGACGCCAGGGCCTGCTCAGCAAACGCTTCGTGGCTACGGCGGCGCCGTACATGCTCTCGCTCTGGGACGGCGGGCTCGAGTTCGAGGGCAACGACGAGAAGGGCGAATGGAGCTTCATCTTCCGGGTGCCGGCGGACATCAAGCCCGGCGTCTGGACCCACGTGGCCGCGGTCATCGAGGTGGGCAAGGGCGTCACCCTCTACTGCAACGGCGACGTCGTCGGTCGCAAGGACAACCCGCTGCGGCACTGCGCCAACGCGGAGCCCCTCATCCTCGGCCGCGAAGCCTGGTGCGGCCTGCCAGGCCAGCAGGATCCCCCGGCCGGCTTCCGCGGCCATATGGGTGAGGTCAAACTCTGGGCGCGCGCGCTCGCTCCGGCTGAGGTGCAGGCGGAGTCACGGCAATGAGGAGCGCCATGAAGGGCCTGGCCGTATTCCTGGCCGTCGCCAGCCTGTGTGCGGGGCTGCGGGCCGGGGCTGTTCCCGTCGTTTTCCACGTCTCCGACCCGGTCGGCCCGGACGAGACGGTGATCGTGCATGGGGACGGGCTCGCGGGCGCAACCGGCATCGAGATCGCCCGGCTCAGCGACTCGGCGCGCGCGGTGACGCTGCCGCGGAAACCCGGACGCGTTGCCGTCCTGCAGCCGAGTGCGACGTCGGTCAAGTTCACCGTCCCGGCGACGCTGAAGCCTGGGCTGTTCGCCTTCCGCGTCCTGACCGCAGACGGCGCGACGGCGCCGGTCCTGCTCAACCGGCCGCAAGCGTGGTGGGTCCAGGGCGATCTGGGCCATGACGCCTCGCCCGGCGGCAGCGTGCGTATCTTCGGCAAGTGCCTGGCGCTGCCGGGCGGCAAGGCGGCGCGCATCGAGTTGGCCGGGCCGCAACGCCGGAGCCTCGAGGTGACCGGTGCCGGCAGGTTTCAGCTCTTCGCATCACTCCCGCAGGATTTGCCGACGGGGGCATACACGGTCCGGGTTCACCCTGGCAGCGGTGGTGAACCCGGCTGGTCGGCGCCCCTGCAGGTGGCCGTGCGGAGTCCGCAACCGTGGCCTGACACGCTCTTCAGCGTCAAGGACTTCAGCGCTTCTGGCGAGGGCAGTAAGGACGATACGGTCGCGCTCCAGGCGGCGCTCACCGCCGCGGGTGCGAACGGCGGCGGCATCGTGTACCTGCCGCGGGGTCGGTACCAGATCAACGCGACCCTGACCGTGCCGCGCTTCACCGAGTTGCGCGGCGAACGCACCGACCTGGTCTGCCTGCTCTGGCCGGATACCGCGACGCCGCCCGAGGCGCTGCTCCGCGGCACCAACTCCTTCGCGGTCACCGACGTCACGCTGTACAGCAGTCACTACGTGCACGGCATCGTCGGCGACCTCGGCGACCAAGCGGGCGCAGGCAACGTGCGCCTGCTGCGGGTCCGCACACGCCTGAACCGCTACCGCGGCCACCTCACGCCGGAGGAGGCCGACAAACGCTTCCGCGATACGGCGCGCCAACAGCAGGGCGATACGGTGCGCCTCGGCGGCGATGACCTCGAGATTGTCGGCTGCGATCTGTACGGCAGCGGCCGGGCCCTGTACCTGAGCCGGGTGCGCTGCGGCCGGGTGATCGACAACGCGCTCTACAACGGCCGTGGCGGCGGGACCTGCATTTCCGGCAGCGACGGCCTCATCTTCGAGAACAATCGCATCGTCGGCGCCGACCTGATGGCGACCGGCGGCGGCATCAACTGCCGGGATGGGTCTTCATTCTCGCAGAACGTCTTCTACGCGCACAACCAACTCAGGCTCATGCATGGTTGGGACCGTGAAGCCATGACCTCCGACGCCGGCGGTGGCGCCTACCTAGGCAAGGCGACCCTCGCCGGCCCGACCACGCTGACGCTGGCCGACGAACCCAGCCTGGGCGACCGCAACTGGGCCGGTGCCGGGGTCTACATCATGGCCGGGACGGGGCAACTCCAGCACCGGCGCGTGGTAAAGGCAGCCGAGCGCACGGTCGAGGTCGACCGCCCCTGGGACGTGACACCTGACGACACCTCGGTGTTCAGTCTCAGCATGCGCCAGGAGCATTACCTGATCGTGGACAATGACTTCGTCGACGCCGGCATCGCCGTGCAGTTCTACGGTATCTCGATCGAACATCTGATCGTCGGCAACCGCGCCGCGCGTGCCGGCGGCTTCCAGAACATCGGCAAGCTCTACAGCGGCCGTTACGATCTGCCGCCGGAGCGGAACCTCGGGCATCAGCCCTCGTGGTTCTGCCAGTTCCTCGGCAACGAGATCACGGAAGGCAATATCTACCGCAGCGGTGCCAACACTTCCACCCTCGCCGGCGACTCCGTGGTCGGCGTGTTCGGTTGGCCGCCGACACCGGACTGGCCGTGGCCGTACAACGTCGGCACCGTGGTCCGGCGAAACCGGCTCGCCAACAATGCCCGCATCCACCTCGGCGGCAGCGCCAACGACCTGCCGGCGGTGCGCGATGTGGTGGTAGAAGACAACCTCATTGCCAACGCCGACACCGGTATCCAGATCGACCGCGCCACGGCCGGTATTCTCCTGCGCAACAACCGCTTCGAAGGCGTTGGCAATCCGTTGAACGGCACCGGGTTGGCGACGGCCTGGCTGGCCCCGGAGCAGCGCCTCGAGGCCGACCGTAGCCGTTGTCGCGTCCTGGCGGCAGAGGCGGGGCTGCCGGACGATGAGGCCCTGTGGGCCGAGGTGGAGGCAGCCCTGGCGCAACAGGCCAAGGCCGAGGCGGGCTCCCCGGCCAGTGCCGCCGCGGTTGGCACCGTCCTCGCCCGGTTGGCGACCCGAGGGGTCGACTACCCCTGGCGCACGGTGGGCACCCGGCTGGGCCTGACTCTCGCCGTCGCCCCGGAGAGCACGCTGCCACAGATCCTGCAGGCGGACAACGGTGGCCCCGCAACGCTGGTCGTCGTCCTGACCTCGCCCTGCCCCTGGCCCTGGAAGGTGGCGGCGACGGTCAACTGGCCGGCGGGCTGGACAGGGACCGCGGAGGCAGCGCCGCAGGTTCTGGGTGTGAGTACGAAGCTGACTCTGGCGGTAATGGTTCCCCCCGGTACCTGGGGTTGCCGCGAGCTCCCTGTCACCATCACGCTGGCGCTCCCCGAGCGCGAACTCCGGCTCACCGAACCAGTTCGCGTCGGCGTCGGCTTTCTGCGCGACTGGATGCTGGTCGGGCCCTTCCCAAACCGCACCAAGTACCCGCTGGATCTGACGCTGTACCCGCCGGACGACGGCCCGGACCTGGCAGCCGAGTACGATGGCGCCACGGGTAAGGTGCGCTGGACGCCGGTAGCTACAGGCGACGCCTGGGTTGACCTGGCCGCGCAGTTCCAGGCGCAGGGACCGGGCGTCGCCTACGCCCTGGCCGGGTTCAGCGCCGAGCGCGAGACGCCCGTGTTGTTGCGGCTGGGGAGTTCCGGGGGCGTCAGCCTGGTGCTGAACCGCGAAGCCGTCTGGTCCAGCAACACCAGCCGCACGGCGGCGCCGGACCAGGATCGCGTGCCGTTGACCCTGCGCGCCGGGGACAACGTCCTGTTGTTCAAGATCTCGACGGCGACGGCCGCCTGGCGCTTCACGGCGGAACTGACGCCCGCACCTGGCGGCTCCGTCGCCGGCGTGGCGCCGATACCCGTCGAAGCCTTCGCCAGCCGTCCCGTCTTTGCGCCACCCCCGCGGCGCGCGCCTACTACTACGGCCGGCGTGGTCCAGCACGCCGCCGGGGTGGACTGGCGACTGCTCTATGCCGACGACTTCCCCGGCACTCAGTTGGGCCCACGTTGGCGAGCTGCCGTGGGCCGGTGGGAGGTGCACGACAGCATGGTCACCTCGGGGCTCGACCGAGCCTTCCTCGCCTACGCCGAGGCCCTGCCCGCTCCGCTGCGCATCGAGTACGAAGCGCGGGGCGTGGACGCGACGGTCGGGGACCTTTCCGCGTTCTGGTTGCGGGACCCCGCCGACTACGGCAGCGGGCTGCTGGTTGGCTTTGGCTCGAATGGGAACACCCTCAACAAGGTGCTGCTCGACGGTGCGCAGCTTGCCGGCGCCGCGCGGCCGCTGGTACAACCCGGCACCTGGCATCACGTGATCGTTCAGGTCCTGGCCAACGGCCACGTCCAGCTCATCGTCGATGGGCAACTCGCCCTCGACCGCGCCGGCGTGCCTTGCAGCCAAGCCCTGCAGCCCGGCCTGTGGACCTGGGGTGCCGCCGGCGCCTTCCGCAACGTGCGCCTCTACGGCGCCGTAACCCCCCCGTGAACGTTGTTCCTGGCATCACCCATATTAGTGGGTATTGTACCCATATATACGGAGATGGCTACCATGAAGACGACCATCGACTTGCCGGATGCGTTACTGCGGGACGCCAAGATCACGGCCGCTCGGGAGCAGACGACGCTGCGCGAGTTACTGACCGAGGCGCTGGAGGCTGCCCTGGAGCGCCGCGGCAGCGCCGCCAGCCAGGAGCCAGCCTGGCGGCGCTCGTTCGGGGCGCTGCGGCACCTGCGCGGCGATGCTGTGCGGGTCAAGGCCGCGGTCGAGGAGGCCTTCGAGAAGGTGGACGAGGAGGCCTGGAAGTGATCCTCGACACCAACGCACTATCGGCACTCGCCGAGGGTGATGAGGCACTGGCCGCGTGCCTGGCAGGGGTGCATGACCTCTGCGTTCCGGTCGTGGTCCTCGGCGAATTCCGTTTTGGCCTGCGCTCCTCCAGACACCGGAGGGTGTACGAGAACTGGCTGCGCGAGGCCCTGCGTGACCTCGAGGTGCTGCCGGTCCTCGAGGCCACGGCGGACTGCTATGCGGTACTCTGCGGCGAGTTGAAGCAGGCCGGGACGCCGATCCCGAGCAACGACGTCTGGATCGCTGCGCTGGCCCGCGAACACGCCCTCCCCATCGTCACTCGCGATCAGCATTTCGAGCGGGTGCGCGGGCTGCGCCGAATCCCTTGGTGAGCAACAGACGGAAGCGGGACTATGTCGGTGTTCGTCCACGAACTGCAGCGGCGTGGTGGGTGCGCGGCTTGGGCGGCAGCAGCACCGCGGCCGGCCTGGCGGCTTGGACTCACGGGCGTCGCTTGCCTGATCCTGGCTGGGCTCTGCCCGGCGCTCCGCTCGGTCGAACCCCCGCTGACCTTTGCCGCCTGCCTGCGGGCCGACAGTGCGCCGGCCGTCGCGCCGGTGGAGGGCTTCTCGGCATACGGCGGAGTCTGGCGCGTCGAGGACGGCGTGCTGCAGGCCGAGGGCGGTCCCGGTCCCAAGCTCGTGGCGACGACGCCCGAGGTCACCACGGGTCAGGTGGGGGTGGAGGTACTCCTGCCGGACGCGACCGACGGCAACGCCGGCCTCATCCTCAAGGCCAGCGACTGCGCGGTGGGGGCCGATAACTACAACGGCTACGAGATCTCCCTCAACGGTGCTGGCTATCTCGTCTTCGGGCGTCATCGGCAGAACTGGACGCCGATCCGCGAGGTGCCCATGCCGGTGCCGCAGCAGCGCTGGCTGGCGCTGGTCGTCACCTTCACCGAGACCACGCTGGCGGTCAGTGTCGACGGCCGTCAGGTGCTCACCTACGAGGACAGCGAAGCGCCCCTGCGCCGCGGCCGACTGGGGTTGCGTCCGTGGCAGCGTCGGGCGCAGTTCCGCAACCTGTGGTACGTCCTTGACGGCCAGCGTACCGACGTCCCCTTCGTACCTGGCCACGACCAGCAACGGGAGGCGCTTGACGGACTCCTGAGCCGTGCCGTTGTACCCCGCTTCGCCGTGCTCACGCGCTATCCGCTCAGTCGACCGAACACCATCAGTTGCGACCTCTGGCAGAGCCAGCCCAGCCGGCCCGGGTGCAGCCTCCGCATCGTGGACCCGGCAATGCCAGGAGCGCCGGCGACGACGATTTTCGCCGACCCGCAAGGCTGCATCTACGACCTCAACCTCACCCCCGACGCCCGGAGCCTGCTGTTCTCGTACCGGCGCGCCGTCGATGGTCCCTACTGGCACATCTGGCGGATCAACGTCGATGGCAGCGGCCTGCAGCAACTGACCGATGGCCCATTTTACGATGTCAGTCCCTGTCCCATGCCCAACGGGCGTATCGTCTTCGTCTCGACGCGGCGCTTCGGTTACACCGTGTGCCAGCCCGGTCCGGCCTCCAACCTCCACAGCATGGCCGCGGACGGCAGCGACATCCGCTGCGTCAGCATGAACACTCTCTCCGACTTCAGCCCGCAGATGCTGCCCGACGGCCGCGTGCTGTTCACGCGCTGGGAGTATATCGATCGCGACCTGACCTACCGCCAGAGCCTGTGGACGCAGAACCCCGACGGCAGCGGCTACCAACTCTACTTCGGCAACACCATCCGCGACGTCGCGACCTTCTGGCAGGCGCGGCCGTTGCCGGGGCGCAGCGACCTGGTCGTCGCCACCTTCGCCCCCCACCACGGCTTTCCGCACGGCGCCCTGGGCGTGATCGACCGGCGCGCTGGCGTCGAGGCCCCGCGCGGGGTCGGCTATGGCTGGATCACCCACGAGTTCCCGGACATTGGCGACACCTGCCATGAGTGGTCCTACCGCGACCCGTTCCCGCTGGACGCGTCGCTCCTGCTCTGCGCCTACGGCGGCGGCGAGCGCTTCCGCATCTACCTTGTGGGCGCCTGGGACCGGCAGCGCCTGCTCTACGAGGATCCGGAGATGAGCTGCTTCTTCCCCCTGCCCTTGCGGCCGATGGCGGTTCCGCCGCTGCTGCCCGAGCGCTCGGCGCCGCCGCCCGCGACCACCGCGACCTTCGCCCTGACCGATGTCTACCTGGGCCTGGCCGGCATCGAGCGCGGGCGGGTCAAGGCCCTGCGCATCATGGAGCAGGTACGCAAGACCGAGGACCTGGCGCGGCGGGCCTTCGATCAGTCGCCGGTGATGAGCTACGGCACCTACTACGCCAAGCGCACCTGGGGGACGGTGCCCGTGGCCGAGGATGGCTCGGCGCACTTCCGCGCCCCTGCCCTGCGTGAGCTCTACTTCCAGGCGCTCGATGCCGACGGCAGGGAGCTGCAGCGCATGACCTCGGCAGCCCAGGCCATGCCCGGCGAAACCGTTGGCTGCAACGGTTGTCACGAGTCGCGCCAGGTGGCCCCGCCGGCCCGCAGTAACGTGCCGCTGGCGCTGCGGGACAGCCCCGTGGAGCCCGTGCTCCCCGCCTACGTGCCAGCCGGGGGGATCATCGACTTCCCCACCGTCGTGCAGCCTGTTCTCGACCGCCACTGCAGCCGCTGTCACAGCGGCCCGGACCCCAAGGGGGGCATGCTGCTGACGGGCGACGCGACCCGCTTCTTCAGCATGGCCTACGAGAACCTGCTCGGCCGCAGCCGTTCCTACCGGCAGCACGACCTGGCCAGCGGCGACATGCTGCCCCAGGAGCGCGAGCGGGGCAAGCCGCTGGTACACTTCTACTGGCTGCTGCGCACGCCGACCGCCGTCAACCGGCCGCTGCAGACCGGGTCGCACGCCAGTCGACTCCCGGAGTACATCGAGACGCCCCACAGTGGCAGCGCTTTGCCCCTCGAAGACCGCCAACGACTCTACACCTGGATCGATGCCGATGTGCCCTACTACGGGACCTACGCCAACAGCCGACCCCTCTCGCCGGGACGGCGCGACCTCTGCACCGACGTGGCCACCGGCAAGGAGTCGGCCTGGTTCGCGGAGCGCTTCCGCGGCCTCTACGACCGGCGCTGCGCCTCCTGCCATGGCGCCATCCCCGACCCCAATGACCACAGCGCCATCTGGGATGGCCGTCTGGCCTGGATCGACTTCAGCCACCCCGAGTGGAGCCCCGCCCTCACCGCGCATCTGGCCAAGCCGCACGGGCGCGGGATCACGACCCCGAAAGACGGCGTCGCTCCCCCGGCATTCGCCGACCCCACCGACCCCGACTACCAGGCCCTGCTCAAGGCCATCCGTGAAGGCCAGGCGCTGATGCTGGCCACGCCGCGAGCCGACCAGCCAGGCTTCGCCGGGCAGCGCCCGGAACCATAGCTCGGAAGGGGTTCTGACACGGGTGGTGCTTGTCTTCGTGCGCCGCGGGCTCCTCTGAACCGCTTGGGCTGTCCAGGCCGGCCCTTGGTAACCCGGGGGTACCTAGACTAGGTTGACCGCGTCGGGTGAGTGGCCCCAGACCTGTACAGGGCCGTCTCACGGCAACCGGGGGATAGAACCATGCCAAGCACCGAGACCGCCACGCGCCTCCGTCTGGGCGTCAGCAGTTGCCTGCTGGGGGAACGTGTGCGCTATGATGGGCAACACAAACTGGACCACTACATCCGCGACGTCCTCGGGCAGTACGCGGACCTCGTACCGGTCTGTCCGGAAGTCGAGTGCGGTCTTCCCATCCCGCGGCCCGCCCTGCGCCTGGTGGGCGATCCGGAGCAGCCGCGACTGGTCGTGACCAAGAGCGGTGAGGATCTGACCGAGCGCATGCAGAGTTGGGCCCGGCAGCGCCTCGAGGCCCTGGAGTCGGAGGACCTCAGCGGGTTCATCTTCAAGAGCAATTCCCCGAGCAGCGGCATGGAGCGGGTGCGGGTCTACAGCGAGCACGGGATGCCCACCAAGCAGGGAGTCGGACTCTTTGCACGCGCCTTCATGGAGCGTTTTCCGGACCTGCCGGTCGAGGAGGAGGGGCGGTTGCAGGACCTGGAATTGCGTGAGAACTTCATCGAACGGCTGTTTGCGGTGCGGCGCTGGCAGGACTTTGTGGCGCGGGACGGCTCGCTCGGTGGGCTTGTGGAGTTCCACGCCACCCACAAGCTGCTGCTCATGTCGCATAGCACCGAGCACTATCGTGGGCTGGGACGGCTGGTGGCCGGCGGCAAGGCCAAGCCGCGGGCGGAACTGCTGGACGAGTATCGCCGCGGTTTCATCGAGGCCCTCCGGCTGCAGGCGACTCGGCGCAAACACGCCAACGCCCTCTACCATGCCATGGGCTTTGTGAAAGAGCACCTGGACAGCGACGCCAAGGTGGAACTGACCGAACTCATCGAACAGTACCGCACGGGCGTCTCCACGCTGGTGGTGCCGCTGACCCTGCTCAATCACTATGTGCGTCGGGTCGGCAACGACTACCTGAAGAGCCAATGGTACCTGCACCCGCACCCGACCGAACTGCAACTCCGCAATCACGCCTAACCCTTGCGCCGCGACGGCGACAGGCTAGCGTACCACAGTTGTGTTCCCCGCGGACGTCCGGCCAGGTGACGTGGAGCCTGCCGGGGGTCTCTATTGGAGGGTAGACGCTGCTATGCGGACAGGAAACCGTAGCGCCGGCTGGGGCAGTGCTGCCTGCGGCGCCTTGGCACTGCTGATCTCTCTGCGGGCAGCGGCCCAAGCGCCGCCGGCGCCCGCCGCCCCGGCGCCGGAAGTGTTCCAGGTCACCGCCGCGGATTCCTTTGACGGCAAGGCCTTCGCGTACACCCTCCAGTTGCAGTCCGAGCAACCGCGGCACCGGCGCTACGTGCTGCACTATCCCTCGCCGCTGCAGAGCGCGCTGGAGTCCAACAACACCATCCCGGCGGAGTACTACCTCCCCGCCAACCTGGCGGCCGGCGAGGCGCGGCGCCCGGCGGTCATCGTCCTGCATATCCTCAATGGCACCTACGAGTTGGAGCGCATGCTCTGCACGGTGCTCGCCGAGAACGGCGTCCCGGCGCTGATGTTCTTCCTGCCCTACTACGGCGAACGGGGTGGCGCGCAGGGCCGGCGGGCGCTGCTCGACAACGTGGATCTGTTCACCCAGTGCCTGGACCAGTCCCTGCTGGACGTCCGCCGCAGCGTCGATCTGCTGGCGGCGCGTCCGGAGGTCGATCCCGGCCGCATCGGTGTCAGCGGCATCAGCCTCGGGGCCCTGATCGCGGCGGCGGCCTGCGGTGTCGAACCCCGCCTGCAACGAGCCGAACTGATTCTGGGCGGCGGCCAACTGAAGGAGATCCTCGCCAGCGCTCGGGAGACCCGCGAACTGCGGGAGAGTATGGCGCGCCTGACCCCCGAGCAGCAGGCGCGCGTGGACGCGGCCTTGGCTCGTGTCGAACCGCTGAACCACGCCGAGGCCCTCAAGCGCTTGGCGCAGCGGGACCACCTGCTGCTGATCAATGCGGCCGAGGATGAGGTCATTCCGCCCGCCTGCACGAACGCTCTGGCCGCGGCGGTGGGGGTCAAGGACAAGGTCATCTGGCTGCAGGGCATGGGCCACTACACCGCCATGGCGGCGCTGCCACAGATCATTCAGGAGACCGTCGCCTTTTTCGTCGCGGATTTGCCGGCCGGCATCGTGCCGCCAGCGCCCACCGCGAGCGCGGATTTGACGCCGTTGCAGGCACTGGTCGCGATGTTGCAGCAAGTGGTCACGTTTGTGGACCGCTCGCCCGCGGCGGGCCGTTGCCATCTGCTCGATCTGACGGCCACGATCACGCTGCCGAACCAGAAGAAGGATACCTACCACGTGGGGCTGGTTCGTGGCAGCGGCAGTCAGTTCACCTTCACGGCGTCACCGGTGCCCGAGGTGGGCACCCTGGCCATCGGCAACGGCACCTATCCGTGGATGGTGTCCCGCAACGGGACCCTGTTCCTGGGCACACAGCAGCACGACCCGGCGGCAGGCATCGGCAACATGCTGGATGGGCAGCAGTTGCTGAAACTGCGGATCGTGGTGGGGGCAGCCCTGGCGATGGCGGCGGCGCCGGAGGCCTTTGCCCAGTACGTGCAGGTGGTCGATGCGCCGGCCGCGGCTGGCGAGCGGGTGGTCGAGTTCACCCTGCTGCACCCGCACCTGAAGGGGAAGGGCAGCGTGCGTCTACGGCGGGACACTCTGGCACCGCTCGAAATCTCCTTCGCGGTGCAGGGCGTCGAGGGTGTCGTGTCGGTCCGGCAGTGGGCCCAGGATACCATCGGCAGCGCCGAACTGTTCCGCGAGCCCGCGGCAGCGTCGGTTATCAATGTCCCGCAGCAGGACCTGCTGCGCATGTTCGCCGTCAGCTTCAATTTCCTGATGGAGAAAGCACAATGACCACGCACACCATGGCACGCGGGCTCCGCCTGCTGACAGTGGCTCTGACGGCGGCCTTGATGGGTCTGGCGCAGCCGGCCGACCAGATTCGCATTACGGACCGTGATCCGCAGGGGCACGGCCTGCTCTGCGAGACGGGCGGCAAGCGTATCCTGCTGTTGGCCGGGACCCCTGAAGAGATGGGCAGCGCCCATGGGCGCTTGCTGAAGCCGGGCATCCAAGGCGTGGCGGCCGGGACAATGTACCTGGTCGGCGCCGGCTATACCGTCAGCGAGAACCAGTGGTTCTTCACGCGCATGGACGAGGTCATCCGGCGGACCAGTCCGTTCACCCCGGAGCGCTTCCTGCAGGAGTGCGACGCGATGAGCAAGGCGGCGGGCATCAACCCGCGCGACGGACGCACCGCCAACTTCTTCCCGGAGTTGTTCCACTGCAGTGGGGTTGCCGTCCGCAATGCGGCCACGGTCGACGGCATGGTGTTGCACGCGCGGGTGCTGGACTATATGCGCGATATCAACCTGCAGAAGTACGCGGCGGTTCAGGTCTGGATGCCCACCGGCCTGAACGCCTGGATGTCGCTGGGGTACGCAGGGTTCATCGGCTCGGTGACCTGCATGAACGAGAAGGGCCTCGCCATCGGCGAGATGGGCGGCCGCGGCGAGGGCCAGTGGGACGGCATGCCGATGAACTTCCTCCTGCGCGACATCATGGAGCGGGCCGCCACCGTCCGTGAGGCCGTTGAGATCATGCGCAAGACGCCGCGCACCTGCGAGTACTACTACGTCATCAGCGATCGCGCGCGCGACATGGTGGGGATCTATGCCACCCCGGAGAAGGTAGACGTGCTCGAGGCCGGAGCGCAGAACCCACTGCTGCCCAAGGTGCCGCAGGAGACGGTGATGATGAGCGCCGGCAGTCGGGCCGAGAAACTGTCCGAGCGACTGCACGCGCAGCACGGTAAGATCGATGTGCCCACCTTGATCGAGATCATCAAGCGCCCGGTGGCCATGTCGTCCAACCTGCACAACGCCATCTTCAGACCGGAGACCCTCGACATGTGGTGCGCCGATGCCGGCACCAAAACGGTCGCCTGTGACGAGCCTTACGTGCGCGTCAACCTGAACGACCTGGTGGCCTACTACCGCGGGGCCCTGGGCGCCGCCGCCAAGTAGGCAGCCCCCGCCGGGACCGGTCAGCGCGTCCGGGCCTGCCGTAAGCCCTTCTGCCAGCCGTCGAGAAGACGGGTACGCTGGCTGTCTGCCAGGGTTGGGCTGAAGCTGCGTTCGACCGTCCGCGTGGCCGCCAGTTCCGCGCTGCTGCGCCAGATTCCGGCATGGAGCCCCGCCAGCCAGGCGGCCCCACGGGAGGTCGACTCGATGGCCGCCGGCCGCAGTATCTGGCACCCCAGGATATCGGCCTGGAACTGCATCAGGAAGTCATTCGCGCTGGCGCCGCCATCCACCGCCAGCGCCGCCGCTCGTACCCCGGTTTCCTGCTCCATGGCAACGAAGACGTCGCGGGTCTGGTAGGCAATCGCCTCGAGCGCGGCGCGAATGATATGCTCACGACGACTGCCCCGCGTGATGCCGACGATCGCCCCGCGGGCTTCCGCGTCCCAGTGCGGCGCGCCAAGACCGACGAAGGCTGGCACCATGTAGACGCCGCCGTTGTCGGTGACCGCCTCAGCCGCCGCCGCGGTCTCGCTGGCGTGACCAATGAGGCCCAGGCCATCGCGCAGCCACTGGACCGCAGCTCCAGCCACAAACACCGAGCCCTCCAAGGCGTAGCACGGCTGGCCGGCCGCGTCCACGGCCAGCGTGGTGATCAGGCCGCGCGTTGAGCGGACGGCTTCGTCGCCGGTGTTCATGAGCAGGAAGCAGCCCGTACCGTAGGTGTTCTTGATCTGGCCGCGCTGGAAGCAGGCCTGGCCGAACAGCGCCGCCTGCTGGTCGCCAACGACGCCGAGGATCGGGACGCCGCGCAAGGCCGGGATGGCATCGATGCGGCCATAGTCCGCCAGCGACGGGCGCACCTCGGGCAGCAGGGCGGCGGGGATGCCGAACAGCCGCAGCAACTCCGGGTCCCAGCACCGGCTCGTGAGGTTCAGGAGCATGGTTCGCGAGGCATTGGTCACGTCCGTAGCATGCGTCCGGCCAGAGGTCAGCTTCCAGATCAGCCAGGAGTCTACCGTCCCGACCCGAGCGCTGGCGCTGTCCGCAGCGGCCACGTGTTCAAGGAGCCAGCGGATCTTGGTGGCGCTGAAGTAGGCGTCCAGAGGTAAGCCCGTGCGCTCCCGGATGAGTCCGGCGTGGGTCTGCAGTGCGACGCAGTCGGGACTGGTGCGCCGGCACTGCCAGACGATGGCGTGGTGCAGGGGCCGGCCGCTCGCAGCGTCCCACAGAACCGTGGTCTCGCGCTGGTTCGTGATGCCGACCGCGGCAATGCGGCCAACGACGCCGGCGCTGACCTCGGCAACCGTCGCCACCACCGATTGCCAGATCACGTCGGCGTCGTGTTCTACCCAGCCGGGATGCGGGTACACCTGTGGGATCTCGCGGTAGGCCTGCGCCACGCTCTGCCCGGCGCGGTCGAAGAGCACCGTCGTGGTCCCGGTGGTACCTTGGTCGATGGCGATGACGAACGCTGCGCTCACCGGTATCCTCCCCTGCCGATTCTGGTTGCCGACACACCGGCGTCCCACAGGACGCCAAGGCTGTTAGGTACTCAGGCTGTAGACTGTTAGGTCTTACCTCGGAGCTTGTTGCGTTTCCAGATTCGGGTGCGGTGTTGTAACCTAACAGTCTACAGCCTAAACCGCTACAGCCTCTGGGTTTTCCATGGGACGGGTGTGTTGCCGATACACCATAGCACATTATGGTACGGGCCGTCGCATGCTGCCGTTTCCGGATGGTTGGACGACCGTCACGGCGGTGTCGTCACGCCGTTTGTTCTCCCGGAAGGACAGCAGCCATGGCCGTTTCATTGACCAGCCGCGAGGCCAAGACCAGCTACTCTCTCGGTTTGGATGTGGCCTCCTCACTCACCCGACTCCCCTTCCCCTTCGACCTGGCGGCCTTCCACCAGGGCATGAGCGACCTGATCGCCGGCGCCGAACTGCAGGTCAGTCCGGACGAGTGCCGGCGCTTGCTGAGTGCGCTGCAGCAGGCGGCCCGACAGCAGGCGGCCGAAGCGCAGGGCGACGCCGGCGCGCGCAATCTGCAGGAAGGTCAGGCGTTTCTGGCGGCCAACGGCACCAAAGAGGGCGTGATCACGACGCCCAGCGGACTGCAGTATCAGGTCCTCAGCGCGGGGACCGGGGCCTCCCCGGCTGCGACCGACCGCGTGACCGTTCACTACACCGGCAAGCTCCTGGACGGTAAAGAGTTCGACAGCTCGGTCCGGCGCGGCCAACCGGCGACGTTCCCGCTCAACGGCGTCATCCCCGGCTGGACGGAAGGGGTGCAGCTCATGAAGGTCGGCGGCAAGACACGGTTCTTCATCCGGCCGGAGTTGGCCTACGGCGAGCGTGGTGCCGGCGAGGTCATTGGCCCCCAGTCGACGCTGGTTTTCGAGGTCGAGTTGCTGGCCATCGGCTGAGTCTGAGGACGGCGCCGGCAGCGGGCCCCAGCCAAGGGGTCGCGGCGGCCGGCGGCGGAGGTGGCCGGCATGGCCTTCATGCTCCTCGTCGTCGGCGCCGCCATGTTCACGCAGGGACTGGTTGGTTTCGGCTCCGCCATGGTCTCCATGTCACTGCTGCCTGGGCAGCTTGGCCTGAGCGTGGCTGGGCCGCTGGTCGCCCTGATGGCTCTGCCCTCCGAGAGCCTGGTGCTGATCCATTACCGGCGCTCGCTGAGCTGGCGAGCGGTCGGACGTTTGGCCGTGGGTATGCTGTTTGGGGTGCCGGTCGGCATCCTGGCCCTGCGCCATCTGCCTGAGCGTCTGCTCCTGGTTGTGCTCGGCTGCTGCATCTCCGGCTACGCGCTGTACGCCCTGCTCGAACTGCGTCTGCCGGCCCTGCGACGCCCGCAATGGGCCTACGTCTTCGGCTGGCTCGCGGGCGTGCTCGGGGGTGCCTACAACACCTCGGGTCCACCGGTGGTGATCTATGGCACCAGCAGGCAATGGTCGCGGGCCGAGTTCAAGGGTAACCTGCAGGCGTTCTTCCTGCTCTGCGACCTCACCGTCGTCTGCGGACACGTGCTGGCGGGAACGCTGACGCGGGGGGTCCTGAAGCTCTTTCTGCCGGCACTGCCCGTCATCCTGCTGGGGGCAGCGGCCGGCGTGGCGCTGGACCGCTTCATCCCCGTCGTTCTCTTCCGCCGGCTGGTCCTGCTGCTGCTTCTGGTGCTGGGGCTGCGACTGCTGACCTGAGACGGTCTCAGGCCAGGTGTGCCACGGCCGCGACCGCGGCGCGGCGCGCTGCGGCATCCCCGGCCAGGATCGCTTCGAGATCGGGGTGGGGCTGCTGTGGGTGTTGCGCGAGGACCTGTTCCACGACCGCCCAGATACCATCGAAACGCAGACGGCCGGCCAGGAAGCGCTCGACGGCGATCTCGTTGGCGGCGTTGTAGGCGGCGGGGAACGTACCGCCGGCGGCGACTGCCTGACGCGCCAACTGGATGGCCGGGAAACGGTCATGGCGCGGCGGCTGGAACTCCAGGCGATGTGCCTGGCTGAAGTCCAGCGGGCGTTGCAGGCTGGGCAGTCGATCAGGGTAGGTCAGGCAGTACTGGATCGGCAGCCGCATGTCGGGGTAGCCCATCTGGGCCAGGATACTGCCATCCCCAAACTCGACCATGGAGTGGATCACGGATTGCGGGTGGATGACCACCTCGATCCGGTCTGGTGGCAGGTTGAAGAGCCAGCGGGCCTCGATCAACTCCAGACCTTTGTTCATCAACGTCGCCGAGTCGATGCTGATCTTGCCACCCATGCGCCAGGTGGGATGGGCCAGAGCCTGTGCCGGCGTCACCGTGGCCAGATCCAGCTCGGGTCGAGCGTGGAAAGGCCCGCCGCTGGCGGTCAGAATCAGCCGGCGTGGCGAGTTCAGTCGGTCCGCCTCCAGGCACTGGAAGATGGCGCAGTGTTCACTATCCACGGGCAACAGGCGAACCCCGGAGTGGGCCACGGCCGCCATCACCGGTTCGCCAGCCATCACCAGAATCTCCTTGCTGGCCAGGGCGATGTCCTTACCGGCGCGGATGGCCGCGAGCACGGGTCGGAAACCGGCGGTGCCGACGATGGCGCAGAGGACCATGTCCACGTCAGGTGCACTGACCCGTTCGCACAGTTCGTCTTCGTCGACGACCGCGCGGCAGTCGGCCGGGAGGTGCCGGGC
This sequence comes from uncultured Victivallales bacterium, assembly GCA_903837355.1. Lineage (GTDB taxonomy): Bacteria > Verrucomicrobiota > Lentisphaeria > Oligosphaerales > JAFGRS01 > CAILUI01. The sequence goes on along the minus strand of CAILUI010000452.1, from coordinate 76,729 downwards.
AAGCTCGGGGCGGCATTCCGGCCGGCCCGTGAAGGCCCAGCGGCAGCCACACGTGCTGGCCTGTTCGGCGAGGCGGTCGATTCGGGTTCCGGCCGCCAGGCCAACCACCGTGACGCGCTCGCCGAGGTGCCGGGCCACGGCCAAGGCATTCTCGCCGATGGAGCCGGTTGAGCCGAGGATGACAAGGCGTTTGCTCATGTGCTGTCTCGTGCCAGTGGATGGCGTAGTACTACAGGGCCGACAGCGCCGCACCGCGCGGCGGCACGGCGCGAATCATCTGCATTCGACCGGCGACAGCGTCAGCCAGCCGGGTGCATGCTGGTCCTGAGTGGTGTTGGCGAAGCGCACTGGCTGCCCTTCCGGCAGGGGGTTGGGGACGCGTAGCGCCAGGGTGTAGGCCCCGTCCGGAAGGCCCGCCAGAGACAGCTTCTCGTCCCACACCCGCGGCGCGGCGCCGGGCAGCAAGCCCTTAAGCGTGCCGCTGCCGCGGAACGCCTTCAGGACACGGCCGTCCGCACCGAGAAGCCCGATCTCTACCGGCCAGTCATAGTAGAAGGGGGCTACGCCGCGGTTCTCGACCTCGACCCGCAGTGCCAGGCTGCCCGCGCTGAGGGGGTCGACCGTGACCGCCGGAATGTGGAACTCGTATCCCATGCGGCGCACGTCCGCCTCGGCGCGGCGGACCCGCTCCGGACTCCGTTCCGCGTCAGCGCGGAACATGCCGCAGTCCATCAACCAACTGACGTGGGTGGCTTCGACGCAGGTCCGGAAATCCTGAATCTCCTTGATCCCGGGGTCGGCATCGAAGACCTTGCCCCACGCTTCCGGTCGGATCTCGCCGCCGATGGGCTGCGTCTGCCACTTGTCGAACGCGGCCGGACCGGCGCCCTTCAGCAGGGCCAGGAAGAACCAGCCGTCGCTGGCCTTACCCGTCTCGAGGGTCGCCCAGGCGAAGGAGTCGTCGTGATAGCCGAACCGGCGTTGGGCATTCGGCGCCTTCGCTGCGTGGCGCTCGCCGGCCGGATAGCGCAGCAGGATCGGCGTCGTCTTGAAGGCCGCTTCGTAGGCGTCCATCACCTCGGCCTGGACCTCCGGGCTGGCAAAGAGGTCGTCACGCGGATAGTCGTGCCATTCGCCCCAGGTACCTAAGAGCCCTGCCGTGATGAAGCCAAGGCGCGGATCGCCATCGTAGCGCGCCCCCAGAGCCGCGATGAACTGCCGCAACACCCGCCGCAGAGCCGCATTGCCATAGTCCGGCGTCTCGATCTCTTGCGGTGGAAACGGCTGCGTGTTGGTGTTGAGGTAGCGGTGGACCGTCAGTCCGTCCCGGATGAGGAAGGGCGGAATCACGTCCTTCTTCCCGGGGTATTCCAGGAACACCCGGAAGACCGCCTGGTGTCCGCGACCGGCGACGGCGTTGAGCAGTGTCTCCAGCGCCGTCCAGTCGTACTGCTCATAATCTGTCACGAGTGCCGCGAAGGGGACGTAGTTGAACTCGAGACTATGCGGGAAGCGGTCGCGCACGTCGCCGGCGTAGGGAACCAACCCCTTCAACGGGTTGTCGACCGGGGCGGGTGCATAGTCCAGTGTCCGCCGGACGTCCGCCGCCGCCGTCCGCCAAGGGAGCAAGCCAACGCAAGCAAGGCTGATCATCGCCGTCCATGACATGCTTATCATCTGCAACCGTCTCTCCGTCGCGACCACCTCGACGTGAGGTTCTGATCAGGGCTGTCCGGCACTGAGCCGCTGTCCCACCGCCTCGCGCTGCGCCAGTAGCAGGCTCACGTCCCGCGAGTAGGCGTCCAGGCCCTGAACGACCCTCCCGGTCACGGCACGCACCGCACCCCAGCCCTCGCGCTCCTCCAGGAGCCGGAGGTACTCGACGTCCTCCAGGCCTGCACGGATCAGTTTGAGGCGAATGGAGGCGACCGGGCCGGCATACCCGACCTTCGCGCCCGGGTAAAGCAGGGAGCCATCGCCATAGACGGTTGGACTGAGGTCCTTCACCGTGGCCATATCGGTCCACGGATCCGCGGTTCCCGCCTGCGGGTTCCAGTGCGTCGCGCCCCAGTAGAGGAACCCCTGCACCCGGTAGTGCGCCTGCTGCCAGAACAAGGCCCGATGATCCACCCCGGCCATATCGACGTAAAGGTTGGCGTAGGGCGCCCCCGGTTCCCAGCAGACGTACCACCACACCTCCTCGCCGAGCTGTTGCCGGGCCGCGAGGACGTCCTCGCGGAAGAAAGAGACCTTGGGGCACCAGATATCGCAGACGCCGGTCAGCGCCCCATGCGCTCCGCCCTCCGCCGCGAACGCCGGCTCGCGGAAGTAGGGCACCACGACCTTGAGTTCGGGATCGGCAGCGTGGACGCGGGCGGCCCGCGCCCGTAGGAGGTCGTAGTGCTCCTGGGTGATGGGCTCATCGAGCACGTAAAGGTAGGCCTTCTTGAGCCAGCCCTTTTCACGCAGATACGCCGCCAGCTTGCGTAGGGCCGCCTCATCATCGACGTACGGGATACAGAATGCCGTCACGCGCGGGTCGTTCAGGTAACGCGCCGCCTCGGCCGACTCCACGGGCACAGGCAGGGAGTAGGGCATGGCCCGGTGCGCCACCAGCATCTCGTAGTAGTCACGCTTGAGCGCTTGATGAGCCGCGCTGCCGGGGGGCACGCCGTGGAAGGCCGCGATGGCCTCCTCGTTCAAGCCGAAGGCGGTGCGTGAGTGAGGCGTTTCCGGCAGTGCAAAACGCCAGACGGTCAACTCCACGGTGCCCGTCCGGGCGGGCTGACCCTCGGCCTGGACGGTGACCGTACCGCGGTAGATCCCCGGCGCGGCCTCCACTGGCACCGCGACGTCAATCCAGACCGGCTGGTTCTGCGCCGCGGGGACCGCGCAGGGGGCGAACGGCGGTAGGGCGTCGGGGTAGTTCCTGCCGCGAGCAGGCAGGTTGACGTACGCCACGCGAAAGAGCGTTACCCGGTCGCCACCCAGTCGCGCCCCCGTTTCCTGAACCAGGTCGCTGACCTGCACCGTGACGTTGCGCAAGGCCTCCGTACCCGCTCGCACCACCACCTGGAACGACTCGGTCTCATTCCGCGCGGCGCTCAGGCGCACCCCGGTTGTGTCCCCCGGCGGGTCGTCCTGAAAGACCTTCACCGTGCTGTTCTGGAACCAGATCTGAAACTCGGCAAGAGCGGGCATCTGCAGGCCTCCAGTACAAAGGGCAAACAGCGTCGTCAAGAGTCTGAACTGCAGCCGAGGTCGTTTCATGGTTAGCACGAGGACGTCTCCCCTGGGAGCCGGTACGCAATGACGCTAACAATATACGCTGCGGGCGGCGCAGCCGGCGAGCGTGCCGACAGCGTCAGTGTGCGGCGGCGCACGTGAATCCGGGCGCGGCGCGACTATCTTCCTGCCCATTGGCGCGCCGTGCCATGCCGGCCGCGGCGGCGGTGACCGTCCAGATCGGGGGGCGTTGCTCATGTCATTGCACGATGTCATCGGCTGGCGCAGGGCGCTGGCCCTGTTCGCCAGTGGCGCCTTGGCAGTTGCTGCCGCGGACCTGCAGAACCTGGCTCCGAACCCCGGCTTTGAGGAGCCGGATCTGCGGACGTCAGGCTATGCCGTTCAGGCCCAGGCCGCGGTGGTCGCTGAGGACCCCTGGCGTGGGGCGTCGTGCCTGCGGCAGGACGCCGTCGCCGGTCACGCCTGGAACTGCGTCCAGATGCTGGGCGGGATCCGGGTCGAGCCGGGCAAACTCTATCGGCTGCGCGTGCACTGCCGTAACCGGCTAACGGCGGGGCAGGCATTCTTCGGTCTGCGCGAAATACCGGCGGCGGCAGGCGACAGTACCCTTAAGTACACCTGGGTGGAAGTGCCTTCCGGGCAGACGGCCTGGACTGCCTACGCCCTGGTGGCGCGACCCGTGTCGGAAGCAAGGTCGCTGCAGATCTACTTCCGCCTCACCGCGGACGCGGTCGGTACGGTCTGGTGGGACGAAGTGAGCCTGACAGCCGAGCCCGACCCCTTCGCTGGCCTGCGTCCCGGGCTGGTGCAAGTGCTGCCGATCGAGAACCTGGTGCTCACCACCGCGAACGGCCGAACCACACCCGAAACGCTGCCGATCATCCTCGACGCCGCACCCGACGCCGAGGGCGGCGTGCTCGCGCTGCGCCTGGTCGCGGAGGCGGCCAACGGTGACCGGGCGCCGACGCCAACCTGGCAGCGGCAGCAACGCCTCGACACACCGGGACTCTTCGAGGTCGTCATCCCAACCGCCGACCTGGGCGAGGGACGCTACCGCCTCGAGGTGGCTGTGGAAAACGTGGACCGCAGTTGCACGCTGAGCCTGAGCAAGCCCCTGGCCGTCATCCCGGCACCCGGCTTCCCGCCACTGCCCCCCGTGCGCGAAAGCAGGATCAGTCCCGCGGGGTTCCTCGAGGTGAATGGGGCCCCATTTCTATCGATTTACTACTACCACAATCCGCTGAGTGCCGATGGGATGAAGCGGCTGCGCGAGGAGTACGGCGCCACCACGGCACAGGTCTGGGGCGGCGATTCGATCGACGCACTCAGCGCCAACCTCGACACCGTCTGGGCGGCCGGAGTCTACTCGTGGGCCGTCCTTTTCCACCCGGCCACCTTCGACGACCAGCAGAAGCGCTGGAAGGATGCCGAACTGACCCAGGCTGTCGAGCGGCTCAAGACGCACCCCGGACTCATCGGTTGGGACCTGACCGACGAGCCCGACGGCCTGAATGTGCCGCCCGCGGAGGTGCGGCGCGCCTTCGAGTTGATACGTCGGCTCGACCCGAACCACCCCATCTGGGTGAACTTCTGCTTCAAGGACCGCTTCCAGGATTACGCCGGCTTGTCTGACCTGGCCTCCTACGACCACTACCCGCTGCAGCGCGAGCCCCTCAGCGTACTGCGCGACTACAACCGCGCTGCCCGCGAAGCCTTCCCCGGCAAGCCGCTGCTGTCGGTCTTGCAGACCTACGCCGGACCGGGACTGGGCATGCCCACCCCCGCGCAGCTCCGCGCGCAGGTCTACATGAGCGTCTGCGAAGGCATGACCCTCTTCCATTACTACCCCTGGTTTGACCCGCCGCCGACGGGTTCCCTGGCGTCCAACCCGGAACTGCGCGCCACGACCCGACTGCTTGCTTATGAACTGCATGAACTCAAACCGTTCCTGTTCTCGACGGCCTCGGTCCCCGTCACTCTCGCCGGGGTCAGCCCGGAAAGGAGTGCCTGCCTGGCCAGGAAAGTCGGGGATGGAATTGAGGTCGTGATCGTCAACCTGGAGCGCGACCCGCTGGCACGCCTGCAACTCGGCGTGAAGGGCTACCGTATCCGCAGCGCGCTACCGCGATTTGAGCCCGGGCGCCCGGTTCGCATCGAGGACGGCCAACTCATCGACCGCCTGCCCGCCTACGGCGTCTGCCTCTACCGGCTGGAGGTCGCTGCAGCACCGTAGCCGCGCAGCGAGACGCCGCGGAACTCGACATCGGTGCCGAAGCCGCCCCAGATCTCCCAGCCGATGAGCAGGACCGCCACGAAGTAGTCTTCCGGATCGAGGCTCCGTTTCCGGTCCTGCGGGGCCAGTCGCGCGGCCGCGGCGGCCAGCCCCTCGCGGACCAACGCCGCGACATCTATATCGTAAGGCACCCAGGCGCCGGCCACCAGATGCGGGTAGGCCGGCGAGCCGGAGAAGAAGACGCCATCGCCGAACTGGTCGATCCCCAGCCAGGGCGCACACTGCGGAACGTGGGTCGCGCCCCCTTCCGAGTAGATCGCCGGAATCAGGATGTAGAACTTGCCGCCCTGGGCGATGCACTGGGTCTCCTTTGGCATGACTGCAAAGCCGATATAGAACAGGGCGTGGTCGGCAGCGCCGAACTCCTCGCGGTGATCCCAGCGGCTGGTCCGTTCGAGACGATTCAGCTTGACCTCGATGGTGAAATGCAGTCGTTTGTAGGTGCTCAGCAGCAGCTTCTCGGGTTCCGGGATCGGGTACATCGCGTCGTTGTTCGCCACGAGGTGCTGGCCGACCAGGAAATGCGGCCAGGTGGTGGCGGGATCTCCGTACCGTGGGCGGTTCCCTGCGGCATCGGCCAACCAGAGGCTGCCGCCCTCCCGCCACTCCTTGCCGGTGTCGAAACGGAAGCGGACAGCACCGTCGCCGATACTGCACTGCTTGGCCTGATCGACCGTGCTCCACTCGTAGGCCCCGGGACCCACGCGGACCGGGGTGTCGGGATTGTGCGCGAAGTAGAGCCTCTCGCTGATCTCCCAGAATGCCCACTGGGCTTCGCCAAGCCCGCGGCTCTGCCAACGCACCAGGCAGTCGTTGCGCTCTGCCGGGGGCAGGTGGTTGGCGTAGCCCTGGGTCACGCCCTGGAGGAACCCGGGGTCACGCAGCAGTTCGATGCCACCGGAGACGGGGCTGGCAGGGCTCTCCGAGACCAAGCGGCCAGGTTCGTCCGGCGGGCGGTGTAGGTACGGACAGCCCACCAGCAGCAGGCCGGCCAGCACGCACCCCAGAGACTGGACACGACTCCTCATGCAGACCCTCTCATGGTCACCTTCAGACCCTACACCGGACCAGGGGACGGCGCCAGCACGCCGGGGACTCGCTGAAGCCCGGGGGAGCTTCCGCCCTACGGCGGAACTCTGACTACGGGGCCGCGCATCGAGTCGGACGTCAGGGGCAACTCGGCAGTCCCCCGCGGCTTCAGCCGGTCTGCGCCTGCCTTGGCGTCTGCCGTCCGCCAACATTGGGCTCTGCGGCCTCGGCCTGGGGGGTACGAAGAAGCCGTTGGTTCGGCCTATATGGTCTTCACCTGCCCGCGCCGAAGCTCCTCCTCAACCCTCTCGGCCAGGAAGACCTTGAGCAACGATTGGTAGGGCACGTCCCGCTTGTTGGCCAGCATCTTCAGGCTGACGAGGATGGACTCCGGCAACCGCAGGGAGATCGATCTGGTAGAGGGCTTCAGGCTCGGGAAGATCGCCGGCTTTGCCTTGGACCAGTCGATGAACTCCGTGGAATCGTGCGTCGCCCAGAACTCCCGCTCTTCGTCCTCGTTCGTAAATGCCGGAATCTGCTTCCTACTCATGGTGCGTATGCCTTCCGTTCCTTCCGGCTCATGTCGCGTGCCGACACCACCCTGAGACGCCGGCCGCGCATCGTGAAGGCGACGAACAGCGCTCGCCCCTCGTCCGTCTGCCCCAGCGCGTAGAATCGCCGTTCTGTACTGGAATGCCCTGGATCGCCGCCCCACAGAAGCGGAGTGTTGAAGAACACCTGCTCCGCCTCAAGAGGCGCTACTGCATGCCGTTCCCAGTTCTTCTCGGCGTTACCGCCGCTCCAGTCGAAACCCTCAAAGTCGGGTACCGACACGATGTCCATCTTCTTCATAGTGTATATTATGCAAGTATACGTGTCAAGACGGATTCACGGTGGTTTGGCGTCATTCCGCTGCCCTTGCCGAACGGTCATGCGCACCGGTTGCGAACCCGCCAGGGTGAGCAATACGGTGCCGCGTGTTGTTAGGCAATCGGTTGTTCCGGAAACTGGTTCATGAGGCGTCGAAAAAGTCTGAGTCGATTTGTTTGACTTCATACTGATTGCGGACCTGTACCCCGACATTGAATTGGTACATCAGGTCAACCAGACGTTCTCCATCCACAAGAATGATCGTATGATGCGCCTCGCGTGCCTTCTTTAGTGCCTTTTCATCAAAACTGCTGGTCGTCACAAATACGCCTTTTGTGGTGTCCCCACTCATCGCGCCGATAAAGTTACGAATATCAGTTTCTCGCACCTTGTTGTCGGTATAACGCTTCGCCTGTATATATATCTTTTCCAACCCCAACTTGTCTTCGTTGATTATTCCGTCGATTCCGGCATCTCCAGATTTGGATGTCTCGGTAAAGTCTCCATAGCCCATCCTCTTCAACAGAATGAGAATTACCTTCTGAAAATAGAACGGATCGATTTCGCGTAATCTGTCTAATAGGTCAGACTTCGTTTGTGTCTCAATTTCAGAAAACCCGGCATCTATCATATCCTGCGGAGATTGCTGAGCAGCAACAGGTGAGGCCGTCTGTCTCGTCTTTTCTTCGGAGTAGAAATCCATCAGGTTCGATTCCATATCGCGAAGAGTCACTCCCTGAGCGCAGGCTTTCTTTCCCGCTTCGGTGATCTGAACCATGCCGCGCTTCGGGTAATGCACGAGCCCGCCCTTCTTGAGATAGGACTTTCCCCATGCAATTCGATTTACAATCAGCACTTCACCGCTCTTTGTCTTCTGTTGCAGCAATTCTTCGGGCAAGCCCGAGTAGTACTTTTTCTGAACTCGCTTGATGAGTTCGCGATGATGAACGATTTCTCCGTCGCCGAGGGTCTGAAGAATCGGCATGAATGTCTCGTTAAACTTTGGCAGTTCCATATCTTCTCCTCTCATGCCTAACGTTTCATGGACGTCCAGTCGCAAGACCCGGGCGCACCGGCCGGGGTCTCATCTCTGCCCGCTGGAGGGGCAATGTACCACTCGCCCGCAGGCCTGGCGATGGGTCTTGGTCTGGCGATGGTTAACCACTTGGACCGCCACCCGTTAGGCCAGTGTTTCCCGGGGTCTCCCGCGCCACTGTGCTACTGGGCAGGGTGGCATTGAGCCGCCGCGTTGCGCGGCCAGGGCCCTGCTATGCGTCCGTCTGCGAAACAGGCGAGTTACCGACGTCATGTGTCTATTCCAGGAGGTAGTCGACCGTGGCCTCGTCCGGGAGTACCTGCAGGCGGTCACCGCCCAGCCGGCGGACTGCCGGCGCGGTCTCCACACCGGCAGCATCGCGAGCCGTAACTCTGACGGCTTCCGCCGCCTTGCCAAGCAGCACGTGGCAGTCGAGGACGATCCGCCGGCAGCCCCGTTCGGCCGGGGGCTGCGCCTGGCGCAGATCCCAGAACGGCAGCGCGGTCGCCGGCCGGCCCGGCCGCCGAAGCAGATCGGCGGGCTCGAAGACATCCCACGCCCCCAGATCGCCGCAGGGAATCAGGCGGATGGCCTTCCGCTCGCGCTTCAGCCACACGGCACCGTCTACCTCCAGGCCAGCCACCTGCGCTGCCGTCGCGCCGCTGTTCAGGTAGATGTACTCCGGGCAGGAGGTGTAGCTGACCCGCTGCCCGTTCAGCAGCGCACTGAAGGCGAGGATCTCGCCCGGCTTGTCGGCGACCCAGCCGAAGGGCGGCAGCAGGTACTCCCGGCCCTCGACGCTCACGGTCCATGGCATGGTCGGGTTGTAGTTGACCTGGAGGCGCAGGCCGCGGCTGTAGCGTACGCAGACCCGGCCCAGAAGGTACGACCCCGCCGCCACGGCCTGGCTGGTCGGCAGGTAGTCGGTGCCGTCGTGGTAGGAGATCTCCACGGCGTGATCGGTCAGATACTCCCGTTGAACCCCCTGCATCAGCGCGTACAGCTCAATGAAGCGCGAGAGGCGCGGAATGTAGCCGTACCCAGCCATCAGCATGTGCCCATAGGCCAGGCTGGCAGAGAGATACTGGTAGAAGCCCAGCGGAGCCACACCCCGGCCAGCGTCAGCGTAGACCTCGCGCTTGGCGGCCGAGGTCTCGCCGAGGAAGTTGCCCGGCGCGTAGCTCATCATGGTGCCATGAGCAAACGGATGGATCCTGAGCAGGTCGAAGTCCACGAGCAGCGGAAAGTCACAGGCCGGATGGCCAGCGTGGGTCGCCGGAATCGTGGCGTAGTCCATGTCCACCAGACCCGCGTACAGCCAACGGTAGTAGCCCTCGCTGCAGGTCGTGCCATACCAGCGTCGGCTTTCCACCAGGCAATCAGCCTCGGCCTGCACTTGGACGCGCGCCACCCCGGCTCCCTCGGCGCCGGCCTCGTAGTCCAGCGCATACGGTCCATGCAGGGTATGCTCATCCATGTAGGCGTTGTCCACCCGGTAGCGCGCGTGGATCTTCTGGCCGACCGCGCGCGCCAGGCCAGGCAGGGCGATATCCTTGATCTGGTACGCCCCGAACCAGTAGCTCGTCCAGCGCCGGTCGGCCCGCAGGGCGATCAGGTTCTCATCGAAGAACTCACTGACGGGCGAGAGGTGGTTGAGGTCCACGTAGGTCCCCAGTTGATAGCCAAGGTCCTCCTTGACCAGCTTCCGGTAGGCCCGGTAACGCGCGGACGAGAGGGACGGATGCAGCCGCCAGCGCGCCACGAAGTTCTCCTGCAGATCAGCGGTGAAGGGGCTGGCGAACGAGTTGGCGATGACGTGGTCGACGCCGTACCGGCGGAGCGTCGTCAGGAAGTTCTCCAGCAGTGTATTCTCGACGAAGTACAGGTACGGAGCCAGGCTCGCCCGGTTCGGCGAGGGCGGGTTTTGGTGGCTCGGCAGCGTGTCGGCAAACTCGGCGGAGACGGTCACCAGCAGGCGGTCGCGCAAATCATTGCGCCGCCCATCGGTCAAGGGCAGATAGGACGTCCCCGTCCACACGCCGATCGTGTCGGCTGTCGGCGCCACCACGCGGTCGTCCAGAGCCGAGAAATCACTGTGGTACCAGTCGGGCAGAACCGAGACAAAGAGCCCGCTCCCGCAGGCAATCCACGGCCCGGGCTTGTTGGCGATCAGCAGGTACGGCACCTCGATGCCGGTGGGGTTCCGCAACCCCTTGATCAGGCCGAAGGCGGTTCCGACCGCCTTGCCGCCGGGGCAGGCCAGATCCACCCCCAGGGTCCGCCCCCTGATCCAGTAGCTCTCCTGCCACTCCACCTCCCCATAGCGGCGAACGACAACGAACCGGCCCCCTGCGAGCGTGGAGCGCAGAAGGGCAACCTCGGCAGCGGCCGGCACGCGCTCGCCCCCGGGCAGATCCAGCTTCAGGCCGGCCCCGGCCATCGGCAGAAAGGGCTCGCCATCGTCCCAGCGCGCGCTGACGGCATCCAGCCCCCCTTCCCGTGGCCGGATGCGGAACTCCAGGCGATGGCCGGCAGCGACGCTGGTGAGAACCGCGCCCTCATCGGCCAGTTCGACCTCATTCTGCACCCCCGCGGGCGGCGCGGGCAGCATGCCATCATCCGTAACCGGATAGATCGGGTGCTCCAGGTGTAGCCGTCGGGCCGGCCGGCGGTCCTGCTTGTAGAACGCCAGTGACTCGAGGTACGTCTGCCGCTCCCCCTCGACATTGCAGTGGCCAAGCACGAGCGCTTTGAACTGCACCGGAAAACGGATACGAGAAACGTCATCGGCAGCCAGGATCCCGTGCTTCAGTTCCCAGTACCCCTCTTTGGAGATGCCCAGATCCATGGTGAACTCGCGGCCACCCTCGTCCTCCAACAGCAGTTCGATACTGAGACCGCGGTCACGACTGCGGTCGTAGTCGCCGTAGAGAAGTAACTGCGCGGCATCGAAGGGCTCCGTCAGTCGGACCGGCTGGGGTGGGTAGATCGCCACCGTGGTCTCAGCGGTCCCGCCAGCGTAGGAGAACCGTGCCGTCTGCGCCTGCCAGAGGCGCCGCGTCACGGCAGCCTGCAGGGAGACCCGAGCGTCGCCAACCACCTCCACCCGCCAACCCGTCAGATCCGCAAAGGACACTTGCGCGGGCCGCAACTCGCCGCGCCCCGACTGCTGGACTTCGTAGGCCGGCGGTTCGGCCGTCTCCCCGGACGGCACCTCGGCCCGTACCACGGCCGGCCGCGGCGCGGCACTCACCGCCCCCCGCAACCGGTCCAGTTCGGCGCTGGTCACTGTGGCGATGGAAAGCTGGGAGACCACGATGGGAGCGGCGTTGGCGGCCGGCATGACGTTCTGCAGCCCGACCTCCACCATCGCCGTACGGCCAGTCAGACCGCTGAGGTCGAAACGGAAGTCGTAGTCGCACCCCGTGCCGGTCCAGGTGCCCGCGAAGTCCGGACCGGTAACCAGCAGCCATGCCTGCGCCGCCGGAGCATACCACGACAGGGGGTATTTTAAGTCGCTGGGCGTGAACTGCATCGGCTTGCCAAGGAGCCGCGGCCGGAAGGCAGGCGAGGTCAGAGGGACGCCGTCCACCAGGATCTTCAGAGCCGTATTCGCGCCGCCCGTGCTGGGAGTCTCCAAGCGCCCCAGGAAGGACAGCACTGGATGCTGTCCGTCAGCGCTGTCCGCGACCGCGATATGGAGCCTGCGCGTGACGGTCTCCCCGGGACGGATGAGCAGCGTGCCAGCGCCCGGCGGGACCTCGGCCGGCGCCGCGGCCTCCGCTGCCCACACCCCGCTGACCAGCCTGAACCCGATGGCCAGAACCAGTGACAACCCGCGCGCTTTCAACGTCGTGCACATAGCGTGAGTGTAGTCTGACCGCAGGCGCACTGCAAGGAACCGCGCCCGTGCTGCTGCAGTGGACAGAGCGGTGGCGACGGACTACGGTCTGGTCCAGGCTGAGGGGCTGCGGCACACCTCGGTGCCGGCGAAGCGTACCATTGCCGCGACGCCCTCGGTGCGGCGCCGGGGACACGGAGGCGTAAGCCATGGGGCTGTTCGAGGTTCTCTTCGAGGCCGGTCGGGCCGGTAAGGACGCATTGCTCGCAAGATCCTTGCAGGAGTGGATCAACATGCATACGGACTTCGGCAAGGTGACAGACGTCAAGCTCGATGCCCGCGCCAGGCGGCTCGAGGTGGTGCTCGAACTCAAGGGCGAAACCGAACCGGTGACCATCACCTTGCACGACTACCGCATCCAACGCGACGGCGAGCGGCTGTCGGTGGAGGTCGGCCGGATCACCGCCTCGCGTGAATGGATCGCGATCCTGGCGCAGCGGTTCGTGGCTAACCGGCCCTTGGCGCTCCCGGTTCCGGCAAAGTACGAATGGATTGTGGGCCTGCTGGTGTGAGGCCCCGTCCGCCGTTGGCCTGACGCCCTGCCGCGCGGCAGGGCTGCGGCGGCGGTCCGGCCCGTCGTGGACGGCCCTGCCCTTGCCCTCCATACCTCGGCATCGTCCCAGGACCTGGAGGGCGAGCACAATCCTGCTGGCCAGCAGGACGGCGCGCTGCCGGTCCCAGGAGCCGCCGCCGCTCAGCGGGGTGCGGCGGGCGCCGGTAGGGCGCGGATCTGCTGGAGCCATTCATCCCAGCGCCCATCCACCTCCGCCATCAGCGGCTTGGGTGACCAGTCATCCTGGTACAGCGAGAAGGGGTCGCCCGAGGCGGCGGCGAGATTGACGAACTCCCAGGCGTAGCCCGTGCCGCTGCTCAACGCGTTACGCAGCATCGCCTCGACTTCTCCAGGCTGGTAGTCGGAACCGTTCAGCGTCATGTGTTCGGAGACCGCCCAGTCGCGCCCCGTCTTGGCCATGACGGCGCGCACGTTGGCGTAGGCGGCTCGGTGCGGGGCGCGGCTGCCGAGGTGCCAGTGCCAGTTCACCTGGATGATGTTGACATCCTCCAGCGCGGTCAGGAAACGCAGCGAATCGCCATTGCGCCGCGACATCTCCGGGCCGCTAGTCTCCAGGTAGTCCACGGCGATGTAGGCATCGGCGCCGGCGACCGAGCGGAAGGCCGCCGCGTCACCATTCACCCAGTCCGCCAGGCTCTCGGCGCGGAACCGTAGCCAGGTCGGGTCGCGGCGGAAACTCTCCGCTACCGGGAAGGACGTTGGCCATTCGGGCCCCGGCAGGCCATTCCGGACTCGCCACGCCGCGTAGGCCCGACGGGCGTGGTCGCCATAGTCCAGATCCTGCTGACCCATGAACTGCGGCTCGACGGTGGTCTCGTAATGGAGGATTCGGCGATGCGGAATGCCCCGCGTCAGGTTGCGGATGAACTCGCGGGACGCCTCCAGGTAGCCGGGGTGGAACAGCGAGGGCACCGCGGTGTTGAAGCCGTACTCCGTGTCGCGCACCGGTTTGCCTTCGGCGTTGGTGGCCACCGCATCCGGGAAGCGCTCCCAGAAACCCGCCGGGATCTGGCCGCCACCGACACCGTAAGTCTCGACGGCCAGGCAGGGGTACATGCCGGCGTCGGCGATCGCGTCGATGAGCGTTGCCAAGGGTTGCAGCGAAACCTCCGGACGCCCGTCGCCGTCACGGTCGAAGTGGTGCCAGTAACAGTTCAGCTCGATGGCGTTGTAGCCCTTGTCACGGAGCTTGCCAAGGTCGGCCGCCAAGGTCCGGCAGTCGGCCTCACGACTGAAGTCGCGCAAGGGCTTGCCGATCTTGAGAAAGACCCACTCGCCCTGGACGTAGAGCCGCCCTTGGCGCAACACCCAGTCCGCGGCGCGCGCGCTGTCCGCGCCATCGGCTGCCCCGCACAGCCCCGAAGCCAGGGCCGCCACCACACCGATCCTGCCTGCTTTCCGCCAGTGCCGCATCGTCGTTCCCCCTGCTCGCCTGATACGTTGTTCGCTCAAGGCCGCGGCGTGCCCACCACCAGGAATTGGCCGACATAGACCCGAGCCCCCGCGGGGATTTCCTTGACTGTGAAGACTGCCGTGTGCTCCCCGGGGGGCAGTTCGGGCAGGTACCAGAAACGCGCGTACTTGCGGATCTTCTCCGTCTGCACGCGCTTCACGGCGAAGGGTGTACCCCCATCGACGACCGCCTCGACCACGCACGGTTCGCCGTAGGGGATATCGCTCATGCCCAGGGTCGTACCGCTCCACTTCACGGTGAAGGTCTCGCCGGCACGAGAGCAGCTCATGGCGCCGCGCAGCATCCCCTCAGTGCGCCCCCTGTCGTCGCCGTACACGGCATCGGTCGCGGTGTCGACGGCGCTCCAGCCGGGGCTCGGGTTCGCAGCCGTCACCGGCAGCAACGCCGTGGTCTCCCAGCAGGTGGGATCGAGCGCTGGCGGCAGCAGATGGTCCTGGGCCAGAGCCTTGCCCGTGATCTGCAGCAGCGAGCGCGCAATGACGTCGCGGTAGACCTCGTGTCCAGCCTCGCCGGGATGCACGCCATCGCCGGAGAAGACGAGTTTGCCATCGACCGGGGCGGCACTCTGGAACACCAGGCTGCCCTCCTTCTCGCGTTTGGCAATCTCGACTCCCAGGTCGATCGTGGGAATCCCATACAGATTGGCGATGCCCTCCATGATTCGGCTGAACGGCACCGCCTTTCCCGCCTGCAGGTCTTTCAACATCCACGGGCCGATGGTGTAGACGAAACAGATGTCGGTGCGCGGGCTTTGCTTCCAGACCTGCCTCACGATGCCTTCGACCGACTGCCGTTCGAAGCCGCCGCCGCCGTTGACGCGGCACTCGAGGAACACCAGGTCCGGCGACTGCGCCAGCACGTCTCCTCGCACCCGGCAGGCGCCGAAGTCGGACCCGGTGCCAGAGATGGCGGCGTTGATCTCGACCACCTCGGCGGCGGGGTACTGCGCCTTGAACCAGGCTAGCGTCTTGGGCCGCCACCCGGCCGCCGCCGTGATGCTGCCACCGAGGTAGGCAATGCGCACCGGCCCCCCCGCCTGCAGTTTGGCGAACAGGTTCGGCAGGCCGTCCCGCGGCCGGAACTCCTCGGCAACCTCCACGTCGTGGCTGTATGGGGCGGCGCCAAGGCAGGTCGCCAGCATCAACGGTGCAAGCATGCGTCTCATGGTCGGACTCCTGGTGTGTACTCCTGCGCACAACCGCCGTCACTCTAGGCTGCCGTGGACGTTGGGGCAAGGCGGCGCAGGGTGGGCACGCAGAACTGGTGGCCGGGCCGGCAGGTCCTGGTTCCGCCGCAATGGATCGAGTGCGTCAGTTGGAGTGAGTCGAAGGTCTTCGTCAATCTGCCCCGCGAGAGCATCAAGCTGTCACCGGAGTGCGCGGTGGCGTCATTGCTGACACGCGAGTACGAGGACGGACTGCACCGCCACTACCATCGGCAGGGATACTGGACCGCAGCCTGAGAGCCTCACGCCAGCCACGGCTCAGCGGACGGAGGCTGGAGCCGTGGCCAGGGGCGGCGTGATCTGTACGTCCACCTGGTTATCCGTGACCCGCTTCAGCACCACGGTGTGAGCGCCGAAGCGGTAGCGGATCTCGTCGGGGCGGCCCATCTGCGGCCAGACCAACTGGAACAGCGCATTGGCACTGAACGTGTCCGTCAGGATGATGCGCCCTTTGCCGCACGGCAACTCCTGGATGCCGCCCGGGTAGTCGGCGAAGCCGTACCGCCGGGCCAGGTTTCCCCAGACCACCAGGGTGGCGCCCTCCTCCGCACAGCGCCGCGCCGCCGCCAGAGTCTCGGCGCTCACCTCGACGCCGGTCAGGAACAGCAGCGGGATCTCGCGCAACCGCTCGTAGCCGACCCGGTGATCGAAGACGACGACGTTGTTGAGCGGGACGAAGAAGCGATGCGAGTCGGCCTGCACCGGCCGGGAGTGCAGGGACTGCACCTGGTCCGCTTTGACCGGTCGCTCGTAGCCGGCGGCCGCCTTGGTGACCTTGAAGAAGGTGATGCCGTCGCTACCGGTGGCGCCGTCGGTGAGCAGGTTCCACAGGTCAAACCAGGCCTCGGTGTCGGGGTTGGATGGCAGGTTGGGCGAACCGTAGAGTCCAGCGTGCCACTCCAGTCCTTTCGCCGGCCCGTTGGCGGGCTTCGCATAGATGAAGCGCTGGCCGTAGTCAGAGTCCGGGAAACGGATGATGGCGATGGTGGGCTGCACGTCCCGGAACGTCCACGGCCGCGGGTGGCGGGGAAGGTACTCCCGGATGAAGCGGCGCAGCGTCTCCCCGTGGGCCGTGAGCTGGTACAGCTCCGGCGTCACCTGCGTCATCAGCGAGAAGGGGATGCCCTGCTTGCCGGGCGGGGTCAGGTTATGGCCGCAGCCCTCGAGGTACAGCGTGTCGACGCCGAGCCAGTAGGCCAGCAGCAGGTTACACCAGAGCTCCTCAGGCGAGTGTCCAGGGACAAGGTCGTAGTACCACAGGTCCGCGTCGGCCCACAGCTCCCTGCCGTATTGCAGGGCGGCCCCCATGCCGATGGCCAGGCTGACCGGGGAGTAGAACTCCTTCTGGATCTTGGGGCAGACGGCGAACCCGGCCCGCGCTGCCACATGATGCAGCACCGGGAAGACGTGGGTGGCCACGACCGGTACCTTCATGCTGGCGTACTTGTCGTAGAGCGCCGTGTACCCGGCCAGTGTCTTCTCGTAGGCGTCCGCCAGCGCGGTCAGTTGCAGCGGATCCGTGAAGGTCGGCGTGCCCTCGTGCGGGTTGAGCTGTCGGCAGTGCTCCAACTCATCGAAGACGATGCCGCGGAACCGCTCGCCGCGCTGTTGTGCGGCCTGCACACAGGCGTCGGGTGGATCGATCGTGTAGCAGGACAGGCTGAAGGTACAGCCCAGACGGTCAACGAATCCCAGCATGGCCTCGTTGGCGGCAGCGGCCTCCGCCTCGGGCGTCGCCGCCCACGGCTTGACGTAGTAGTTCAGGTAAGAGACGCCGAGGTCGCGCAGGGCGGCCTCAACCGCGGGCGTGACCGGCGTCTGCGAGGGCATCTCAATGCCGATGGTGAAGCCGCTCGGCGGCGTCTGCCCCTGCAGCGCCCCGACCGCCAGGCCGAGGAGCAGCCCTACGCTGGAAACGCTCTTCATCGTGTCACCTGGAGGCCCCGAAGGGTCTCGCACTCCCTGCTGGCGGCGGTCTACAGATTCTCTTCGTACAGGAGCTCGATCTCTTTGACTCGCCGCTCCGTGATCGTGGCAAAGGTCGTGTTGCGAATCAGGGGCTGAATGCTGCCGCCACGGTAGCGATCCCCCTCAAACGCCACCTGCGTCAAGCGGTACTCGCGCCAGGCTCTGGCCGTCTTCTGAAACAGCTCCACGGCCTCCGCGTCGAGTTCCCGGCGCAGCTTCTGCTCAGCCTTGATCAGTTGCCTATCCCAATAACGAGCCAGTGCGTCTGACGCCTGATTGAGATCCATCTGGCTCTGCGCCACAGCCAGAGCCGCCTCGAGGCGCTTCAGTTCGTTCGGCGCCTCTGACTGGGCGCAGACGGCGCCCGTGGCCAGGAGCAGCAGCGAGACCAGGAGTGTACGCATCACGTTTTCCCTCATCAGTCGCACCTCTAAGGCCAACCAATCCCCGCCAGTCACCCCCGGCCGGCGGCTCACTTCACCCCCAGCGCCGCCCGCAATGGCGCCAGGCCGGCGGGGCAGACGAGGTAATGGACCCGGTCATCGAGCGCCGTGCCCGGAGCCACGGGGTTGCCGAACAGATCAAGGGCCTGCACCCCCGTCGACTCGGGAAGGCGGTAGGCCGCGTGGGAGGGTGCGGAAGTGATGGCGGCAACCGCACGGTCAGGACCGGTGAACAGGTAGGCGTAGACGCCATCAGCGAGCGTGACGAGGCTCACGTAGCTCGTGTCCTCCAGCAGCCACGCCAGGGCGCTGTGAGCGGCGGCGGACGGGTGCAGATAGCCGTCGGCGGTGACCAGGGTCGTCCACTCCACGGAACCCCCGAAGGTACTGATCCCGTGCATGGTGTACAGGAAGGCCCGCTTTTCGCCCGTCGCTCGCCGGCTCACGACGTAGCGCACCAGCCGGTCGGCCAGGCGCCAGTTGTCACTCTCGTTCTCATCGGCCAGCGTAGTGCGGTAGAAGCCCTTGGAGACATCCCCCGACAACGGCGCGCCTTCGCTCATCCACACCGGCTTGGGCACGCTGCCCAGCTTCTCGATGATCGGCCCCATGGCGGCCTGGTAGGCCTTCTCGGTGGCATCGCCCGGCATGCCGGTCAGGCTGCTCTCGTAGTGGTGGTAGGAGATGGCATCGCAGGTCTCGAGCCCGCCGAACTCGAGCACCTCCCGGGTCCACGTGGTGCCGTTCTCGGCGCCATAGGTGTTGAAACCGACGATGGTGACCTGCGGATATACCTCGTGGGCGGCGGCATAGGCCACCTTCTGCAGGCGGGCATAGTCGGCCGAAGGCGTGTCGCTGGGGACGTAGTGGTCGTTCCAGCTCGTGCCATGGGTCTCGTCATACCTCATACTCCAGAACGAACTGCCCCAGGGCTCATTCCAGATTTCGTAGCAGTCGATCAGGCCCTGGTAGCGCCCGACGATGACGCGCACGGCATTCGCCCAGTCGTCCAGGTTGAGCGGCTCCAGGTAGCGGTCGAAGTACCCTGTGCACGGCTTGCCCCAGTTGCTCGCCCAGCCGGGGCTGGTCGAGAGCAACCCGAGAATCTTGAGGTGGTGGTCGCGGTAGCGCTGCAGATCGGCGTCGCGGAACTGCCACTTACCCTTCTCGGGCTCAAGGAATGACCAGCCGATGTAGGCGGTCCCGGCGTCATGCAGGCGCACCCAGTTGCAGCCGGCGACCTTCGCCATGATCAGGTGGCGGCGGGTCGACAGCGTGTGGGTGCCGAAGAAGGAGTCGGGCGCATCGCGCTCCCAGTAGCGCGGCCGCTGCAGGCGGTAGAAGACAACCTCGTTCTCCACGCTCAGCTTCTTCCCGGCGGCATCCTGCACCCACGCCTCGAGCCGGTAGGCCCCCAGCGGATGCTGCGGGAAAGGCGCGAAGCTGAAGGTGCCCGCACTGAGCGGACCCGCGCCCAGGCTGACCGGCGGCAGCTCCAGCCGGTCACCGTAGAGCGTCACCAACCGCGCCTTCAGCAGCGCCCCGGGACACGATCCCGCGACCGCGTAGCCGACGCACCCCGGCTCATCGGCGAACTGCACCCGCGCCGCCGCGGCCGGCGAGGCCGGCAGAGCCAGGGCGACCTCTACCGGCATCTGCGGCGCATAGGCCGTCGCCTGGGCACCGTGCTCGACCTGCACCTGGTCGATCCACAGCGTGCCTTTGCCCTCGAACCGCAGGTGATGCGTCGACGCTAACAGAATGGGCTTGAAGGTCAACTCCAGACGCCGCCAGGTGCTGCCCGCAGACGTCAGCGGCACAGTGGCGCAGACCTCGCCCTTGCCGCCGGCCACACTCACCTTGCCATCCCAGTCCCCGCGGACGTCGAGGCTGGCCACGTGGGGATCGAAACTCCAGGGCACGAGGAAGGGCGCGCTGTAGACCAGGATGCCCTGCGGCGCCTCCATGCGCAGCGCCGGGTAGCCACTGGGACCGCTGACAGCCGGGTCACTGTCGACCCGCACCTGGTCGCCGTCGGAGTAGTCGCGGTCGATCGACCAGCCGCTCTGCAGTCCCAGCGGGAAACGGGATAGGCGTACCAGATTCCCCTGCCCGGCATCGGGGTACTTGGCCCGGATCTCGGCGATCAGGTCCTGGTCGGACAGCTTCACCAAGGTCAGCTTCTGCAGATCCAGGGTGCCGTTGCCGGCGAGATACATGTAGAGGCCTACAGCCTGCGCTTGCGCGGTCAGGCGGAAATCGTAGGAGAGGTCGCGCCACTGGGCATCCAAGGCCGGGGTGGCAGACCAGACGGTGGTGTAGGGCGCGCCGATGAAACGCAAAGCGGGACTGCCGCCGACGACGCTGCGGGCCGTGAAGCTCAGGCGGTAGTAGCCGGGTTCTTTCTCGAGCCCCGGCAGCGGACAGGTGAACTGCAGGCCGTCCCCCGACGTCTGGGTGATGCGCACAAAGCGCCGGTCCGCCTCGCCGCTCGGCGTGTACTCCGCGACCACCTTGCTCTTCCAGCCGCTGTTGTCGCTCCACCCTTCCGGCAAAGTCCCGGTGATCCGGTTGCCGTTCGCGGCATTGACGTCCGCGAAGGCCTTGCCGGGTTTGCCGAAGTCAGTGTCAAGCAGCACCTGCGGCGCGGCCAACGCGACGCCACCAAGCACCAGCATCGTCACCCCAAGCAGCGCTCTGGTTTCCATGCAGCACCCCCTACGTCCGGCGGATGATCACCACGAAGTCATGATCGGTCGGCGTGCCCGCCAAGGGCAAGGCGCTGTGACGCATGACCGGATGGACGCTCTTCGCCCGCGTGTCCAGGTCCCAGACCGTCGCCTCGCCGGCGGCAAAGGGCAGATTCAGCTCCAGCGCTGCCGTCAGCGGGGTGCGCGTGCGCAACAGCGCCGTCGCCGCCTTCTCATAGCCTAGACCGGAGACCTCCTTCAGACCCGCCTGATTACGCACATAGGCGAAGACACAGGCGTTGTCGTCGGAGACCAGGTACTGCACGTGCAGCCCCTGCGGCGGCAGGCCCAGAGGGCCGAGCAGCGGCGGCGGCTCGACGAAACTGCGGCCCGGCAGACGCACGCTGTAATCGGCGTTGTTGAAGGTGTAATCAAAGGCCACCCCGCGCGCCAGGCAGCGCTCCGCGTACTGCCCCAATGCGGCCTGCATGGCCTTGCCGTCGTCGGTCGCGAAGTAGGCGTCGTCCGCGGTCTCGTGGCTGACGTCGATCCCGATGGGCGCCTTCGCCCAACGACGGTGGGCCAGGTCGAGGGTCCCCATGATCTCCTTGGGCAAGCGGAACTCGGCATATACTGCATCGCTATCGGAATACCAGATGAAACAACCGGGACTGCCGGACAGCAACTGGAACCAGATGGTATCCCGCACCCCCAGCATCTGGTTCAGAACCGGGGCGTGCTTGTAGCCGTCGCTGAAGCCCTCGGCCTCACCGGTGAAGGAGGGTTTGAACAGGCGCGTGTACTTGGCGCCGACCAACACCTCCAGGGCGAGTTCGATGCCCTTGCCGCTCGAATAGGCGTGCGGACTGTAGAAGTCGATGTCCAGCGCGCGCGTCCAGGAGGCAGCATCGACAGACATCATGCCGAGGGGGCTGACGCAGAGCGGCGTCAGCCGGTCAACCTGACGCACGCCACGCAGTTGCGCGGCCGTCCACTCCAGGAAGCCATTGGACTGCTCGTTCTCGATCTCGTAGGCGAAGATTCCGGGGATGGCGACGAGGCGCGGCATGACATCGCGCAGGTAATCGCGTTGGCAGGCCAGGGCGTCCGTATCGCTCATCATATCCGCGGTCTGCCGCACCATTCGCCGCTCGACCAGGAAGCGCTGCCGGTAGGCGGGTAATGTTGCCAGGTCCTGCCCGGCGTAGTACGGCAGGACGGTCTTCTCCAGGCACTCGGCGTTCTGGTAGGCGGCGTAGGTCGCATACCAGCTCTCGTGCAAGGTGAGCTGGAAACGGATGCCGTACGGCTGGGCCAACGCCAGCATGTGCTGCCAGCGCTCGAGCAGGTTCAGGTTCGCCTGCCCGATGATGTCGAGCGGTTCGCAGCCCTTCTTGGTGTGGTCGCGCAGCATGCCACGCAGGGCCGTGAAGCCATTGTCCGCCAGGTAGGCGAACCAGTCGCGGAGCTGAGCATCGCTAACCTCGGAGAACGACGTCGAGATCTGCGGGCCAACATGGCCATCGGTGACCGCATGCACGAAGTTCGCATAGACACCGCCCAGCGGTACGAACGGGCGCCCTGCCCCATCGATGAAGTAGCCGTTCGACCCCATGCGAATGCTGTCGGGCCGCTGTTCCGGCACGACGGTCAGCGTGGCCGACACGCCCCGGATGCCGTCCTGGTCCGCCACCGCCACCGTAACCTTCGCCAGCGCCGCCCCCGGCGTGAGCGTGTTCGTGGACGTGCCGTCGGGACCCAGCGCGGTCTCCGCCGTCGCCAGGCGCCCGTCGCCCTCGACCTGCCAGCGCAGCGGGCGCTCCGCCGCGGACGGCAGGGCTTCCCCATACCTGCCGACCCGCTGCACGGACACCGTTACCGCTGCGGCTCCGACGCGCGGGAACTCGTCGGCGAGCTCAACGCGATAGGCGGTGGGCTGCCCAGCGGTGGCCGTGGTGATCGCGGCCACCGGGCTCTTCTCCGCCGGGAAGCCGGGGGCGACACAACGCAGAACATCACGCTTGCCCGCCTCCCGGCTCATCCTCAGAACCCCATGCACCTGGCCGCGTTCGTCGGTCCGCCCCGGCAGGGCCCGCACGAGCGCGGCGTCGGCGCCGACGGTGTCGCGCAGTCCGGCGTCGCCGTTCGTCTCCAGTCGGAACTCGGCCGCCGCTCCTGGAACGGGGTTACCCCAACGATCCGCGGCACTGGCCGTGAACGGGATCTCGGTACCGGTGCGGGCGATGCCGTCGCCGAGGCTCAGGGTCCAGGTCACCGGCACCAGACAGCCCATCTCCAGGTCGTCGATCCAGGCCACTCCCGGCGAGCGGATGTCCACTCGGGCCGTACCCGTGAAGGCCCCGGCCGGCACGCGGCCGCTGACCACGGCCTGTTGCCAGTCGCCCGAGTACGTGAAACGACTGCCACTCACCGAGTGCCAACCGCCATCCCGCGTCTTCCAGACGATGAAGATCATGCCCTCCGCCCCGACCGGCTGCCCCTTGTACCATGCCGAGCAGTAGTAGGCCAGACCCGGGCGCACGGAGATCGTCTGCTCCACCGACGCGGCCTGGTCCTTGGCGGGCACTGTCGGGAAGTCGATCCGCAGGCTGCGGCGACCGGAATGGAAGGTGCCCTCATCCAGGGTCCAACGGGTCTGCGCATCGCCGTAGACCCCGGCCCAGGGCGCCGGTAGACCGGTAGCTGCATCGGGCTCCTCAAAGCCCTGATTCGTAAGTTGGTTGTCGGCCATGGGAAGATCCCCTGGAAGCGGCTCAGCGGCGCCGGCGCCCAACAGCGCGGCGATCAGCACCGTAAGCGCGGCGAGGGCGTGTCGAACGGGTAACATAAGTGCTCTCTCTACCTGGAAAAAGGGGCCCCTCCACGCTGCTGCACGACGACCTGGCCGCGCCGGGGCCAGCACGCCGCCGGCCCCAGAAGATAGCCGCCGCCCGGCGGTTGCGCCAGGCGCGCTGGGGAGTGACAGAGGTGTTGCATCGACCGCGCCGGGGGCTATCCTTACGGAAGAGTCAAGGAGGCATGGTGATCAACCCGACCGAACAAGCGAGCGGGCGCCGATCGTGGCGGACGGGCCTCGGTGCCGTGGCGCTCAAAGTCCTCCTCTTCGCCCTCCTCGTTCGCGCTGGTGGCGAGTGCCGCGCGGCTGCCGCCGAGCAGGAGCTCTTCACCGGCACTTTCCCGGGCACCGCTCTCAGCGCCCCGTGGAAGGCGATCGGGGGTACCTGGACCGTCCAGCAGGATGTGCTCGCGCAACGGGAGGCGGGCCTCGACGATCCCTGCAAGGTCCTTCTCGTCGCCGACGATCCGGAGGCCCTGTCCGCCGGGATTACCGTGACCGCCAAGCTCCGTCTCGACACCTGGACGGGCGACGATCAAGCCCGCGCCGGCGTCGGTCTGTGCTGCGATCCTGAGACCGGCTACGGACTGAACCTCGCCTTCAACCGGGGGCAGTTGCAGTTCGTCCATGACTACGTCGTCTGGGCGCCCGGCTGCGCGTTCCCTTATCAGACCGGCGTCTGGTACTGGCTGAAGCTGTGCAAGCTGGCGGGGGAGCTGAAAGGCAAAGCCTGGCGTGACGGCGAGCCCGAGCCGGCCGACTGGATGGTCTCGTGGACGGGCTTCGATCCCTTGCTGACCGGCTATCCGGCCCTGCTCGGCAGTTCCGGGGGCGCGGGGAGCGCCGGCTCCACGGTCTCCTTCGCCGAGTGCCGCGTGACGCGTAGCGGTCCGAGCCCGACCGCCTACTACAGCAAGAAAGCGACTTGGCAGGAGACGCTGGCCGCCAGTCTGGAGGAGTTTGCCCGGCAGGACCCCGCGACGGCGAGCCCTGCCGACACGGGCAATGCCGCCCGTGACGAGAGCCTCTGGCGCCGTCTGCGCCGCGATTTCCCCGAGCCCGCCGCACGTCGGGGGATGGCCTGGGAGCGCCAGGACGGCATCTGGCCACAACCCGGCCAGGGCGTCATGCCGGCGGGGCTGGCCAAGCGCTACGCCGAGGCGACGCGGGCCGGCCTGAGCGAACGCGCGCGACAGCTTGCCGGGAACCTGCCGCCGGACGGCGACCTGCGACCGCTGCGCAGTCTCTACTACCGCTCCCGTGAGATCGCTGACACCGTCGCCCGCTGGGATGACGCCAAGGCCCTGTCCGTGCGTCTGGCCGTGGTCGACCTGATGCGAACCTTCGGCGACCGCTACCGGCAGGGCGCCGAGTTCCTGCGCCGCCTGGCGGAGGCCGAGGCCGACGTCGTGGCGGCCCGCGACAACGCCGGCCGACCCGCCAACCTGGAAGCGCTGGCCGCCGCCGTGGAGCGCTTCGAGGCGGTGCGTGCCGACGCCTTGCTGGCCAACCCGCTGCTGGACTTCGACCGGCTCCTGCTGGTGAAACGCGCCGACGCCGCCCAGAAGACGCCGACGCCGCGGGTCCGCGGTGAGGCCGCCAACTTCGTCGGTAACGACACCCTCGGCTTCCTCAATGGCCTACCCATCAATTTCCAGGGAAATAGCTACCTGCGCGAAATCGCCTTCGACAACGAAATCGCCACCCTCTCGCCGCTCCGCCCGGACGGGAAGCTCACGACCCTCTATCGCCCCGCCAATCCCGTCTTCGTCGGCGACCTGCGGCTGCACTTCGGCGCGGAACGGCTGCTCTTCTCGTCCGTGGGCAGCCATGGGCGCTGGCAGATCTTCGAGGTGGGAGTCGACGGACAGGGCCTGCGCCAGGTGACACGCGGCGAGGAGGACGACGTCGACAACTACGACTCCTGCTACCTGCCCGACGAGCGCATTCTCTTCGCCTCGTCGGTCTGCTTCCAGTCGGTCCCCTGCGAACGGCGCTGCGACGAAGTGGCCAACTTCTGCGTCATGAATCCCGACGGCTCCGGCATGCGCCGGCTGTGCTTCGATCAGGACCACAACTTCTACCCCTCGATCCTGGCCGACGGCCGCATCCTCTACACGCGCTGGGAGTACACCGATATCGCCCATGCCTTCACCGGACGACTGATGACGATGAATCCCGATGGAACCGGACAGCGGGCGCACTATGCCAGCGGCAGCTTCTGGCCCAACCGCATCTTCTACGCACGGCCCATCCCCGCTCGTCCGACGCAGTTCGTGGCCATCGTCACCGGGCACCACGGCACCGCGCGCGCCGGGGAGTTGGTCGTCTTCGACGTGGCCAAGGGCCGGCGGCAGGCGGAGGGCGTCGTGCAGCGCCTGCCCGGGCGTGGCCAGCCCGTCGAGGCCAAGATGGTCGATAACCTCGTCGATGCCTCCTGGCCGAAGTTCCTTCACCCCTATCCCTTGAGCGACACGTACTTCCTGGCCGCCTGCCAGCCGAATGCCCAGTCGGCCTGGGGCATCTATCTGGTCGACACCTTCGATAACCTGCTCCTGCTGCGCGAGGAGCCGGACTGCGTCCTGTTCGAGCCGATTCCCGTGCGCGCCACCCCGCGGCCGCCGGTCATTCCCGAGCGCGTCGACCTGGCTAGCGACGAGGCGACTGTTCGCCTGCAGGACATCTACGTCGGTAGCGGCCTGCAGGGCATTCCGCGCGGCACGGTGCGGACGCTCCGGCTGTTCACCTACCACTTCAACTACTACGGCACCTCGGGCATCGAGGACTACGTGGGCATGGACGGACCCTGGGACGTGCGGCGGGTGCTGGGCACCGTCCCGGTCTCTGCCGAGGGCTCGGCGTACTTCACCGTTCCAGCCAACCTGCCGATCGCGATCCAGCCGCTGGATGCCGAGGGCAAGGCCGTGCAGCTGATGCGCAGTTGGTTCACCGCCATGCCCGGTGAAGCCGTCACCTGCGTCGGCTGCCACGAACACGCCAACGCCGCCCCGCCGCGCCTGCCGTCCGGCGTCCCGACGGGGCTGCCGCAGCCGATCACGCCCTGGCGCGGCCCGGTACGCGGCTTCAGTTGGGACCGCGAGGTACAGCCGGTGCTGGACACCTACTGCGTCGGCTGTCACAACGGCCAAGCTCAGCCTGGTGGCGCCGTGATCGCCGACCTGCGGCGCGCTGAACCGCGCAGCCTGCCGCTGTCGCCGTTCCCGTTCCCGCCCGCGTTCTACGAACTGCGGCGCTTCGTCCGCAGCCCCGGCCTGGAAGGGCCAAGCGTGATCCCTGTCGCCGACTACCACGCCGACACCAGCCCCCTGGTGCAGATCCTCCGCATGGGCCACCACGGCGTCCAGCTCGATGACGAGGGCTGGGATCGGCTGGTGACGTGGATCGATCTGAACGCCCCCGCCTACGGGACCTGGCTGGAGATCCCCACGGTCCGCAACCGCGAGCAGTACCTGCGCCAGCCGACTGCGTTCTTCGCGAGCGGGCTGCGACCCTCAGCCGTCAGCGAAATCCAGCACTTCCGCCAGCGCCGTCTGGAGATGGCGCGCCGCTACGGCGGGGTCGACGTCGACCCCGAGGCGATTCCCGCGGCGCCGCCGGCGCCGGTGACCCCGCGGCTGCCGCCGCCCGCGGCGCCGCCCGCCGAATTCGTCGCGCCGGACGGCTGGCCCTTTGACCCTGCCGAGGCACAGCGGCGCCAGACCGCCGCCGGCACGCCTACGCGCCTGAGCCTTGACCTCGGCGCCAGTATCAGCCTGGACCTGGTGCGCCTCCCCGCTGGGGACGTCGCCATGGGCGACCACGGCGGCGCGTCCAACGCACAACCGCGCCACGTCGCCACGGTCGACCGGCCGTTCTGGATCGGCGCTTTCGAGGTCACCAATGAGCAGTTCCAGCGCTTCTCTCCGGCCCACGACAGCGGCTCTGAACCGATGCTCTGGCTGAAGTGGAATCCAGGCCACTTCGCGGCGCTGAACCAGCCCCGCCAACCGGTCTGCCGCGTCTCGTGGCAGGAGGCCGTCGCGTTCTGCGCCTGGCTGTCGCAGCAGAGCGGACGGACGTTCTCGCTGCCCACCGAGGCACAATGGGAGTGGGCGTGCCGAGCCGGCAGCGACGGCGCCTGGAGCTTCGGCGCTGCCGCCGGCGACTTCCCGGCTTTCGCGAACCTGGCCGATTCGGCGCTGCTCGACCTCGGCCGGCTGGCCGCGATGGAGAAGGTCAAGCCGTTCTTCGCCGTCGAAACGGCCGACGACCGGCACGCCGTCGCTGCCCCGGTCGGGTCATACCAGCCCAACCCCTGGGGCCTCTACGACCTGCACGGCAACGCCGCCGAGTGGACGGCCAGCGCCGATCTGCCGTACCCCTTCCGTGCCGATGACCCGCGGCACGTCGATGCCGCCTCCCGGAAGATCGTCCGCGGTGGCTCCTGGCAGCAGTCTGCCAGCCTGGCGCGCTCAGGCTGCCGCCTGAGCTATGCGCCGTGGCAGCGTGTCTTCAACGTCGGCTTCCGGGTCGTCTGTACCGCGGAGTAGTGGCTGCGAAACGAGGAAAGGGACGAAGCGTGTTCCAAGGCTGGACGGATTCACGAACGGAGCGCTACCACCCGTGGGCCGTGGCGGCCTCTGTGGTCGTCGGGGCGATCTTCCTGGTGGCGGCCGTCGCCAAGTTCGACTACCTGCGACCGCTGGAGAAGGACATCATGGCCTTCTTCCGCATCCAGGCCCAGGACTCCCCGCTGGGAATCCAGCTCCTCGCCCGGCTGCTGCTGGCCGCCGAGATCGCCCTGGGGGTTGGCCTGATCCTGCCCTACGGTCGGCGCTGGCTCTTCCTGCCGGCCACCATGCTGATGCTCGCCGGCTTCGGCGTCTACCTGCTGACGCTGGATCCCGCCCAGGAGAACTGCGGCTGCTTCGGGCTGTGGCTGAAGATGGGGCCGCGCGCGGCCCTGCTCAAGAACCTGCTCCTGCTGCCCGTCTGTGCGGGCGCGTATCGATTCCACCGGCGCCAGCCGCTCGTCCTCCGTCAGCTCTGGCAGCCGCTGCTGGTGATCGCGGTCAGCGTCGCCGCGGTCCTGGTCCTGCGCCCGCCGCTCAAGGCGGCCCCGCCAGCGGCGCTGCCCTTCGCCGCCTTCCCGGCCTTCCCCGACGCGCCGAAGCCGCTGAACCAAGGCGTCAGCGTGCTGGCCTTCTTCAGTGCGACCTGCGAACACTGCAAGGCCTCGTCCAAAGCCCTGCTCGAACTCCGCAGTCTGACGGCGGTGTACGCCGTGTTCTTCGAGGAGGAGAGCGCGGTCACCGCGTTCCAGGCCGAGACCGACACCTTCGGGGTCCCGTCGATCCGCCTGGACCCGGCGCAATTCTTCGAGCACATCGGCGAGGCCCCGCCGCGCGTTTACATCCTGAACGACGGTAAGGTCGTGCGTTTCTGGGACGCGGAGACGCCGGTTGACGAACTGCGGCAGGCCCTGGCCACGCTGCCCGCGCGCCCTTCCCCCTGACGTCAGGCCGGCGCCGGTGGAGGGGCTGCAGCGCTGAGGGGTTCGGGGGGAAAGACGGTCATGACGGATCAGATAACGGTCAACCTTGAGGCCGGCGGCGACCGGCAGGTCCGCCGGGCTTTCGCCATCCTGCAGGACCGCCTTCAGCAGCGCGGCGCGGGGCCGGTGGTCGAGACGCAGGGCAACGACGCGCAGGTGATCCTGGCCACGGCGAATCACCTGCCGCCCGAGGCGTTCTGCATCGAGACGGTGGGCTCGGCGGTGCGCGTGGTCGGCGGCTCGGCGCGTGGTCGGCAGCTCGGCGCAGGTCCGCCGGCTCTTCCGGGCCGCCAAGGATCTCGGCCTGGAGACCGTGATCGGGGTCGGCAACGTCCTCTTCAACTCGGCCCCTGCCGAACTGCGCGCGACCCCGCTGCCAGATCCGTCCGGACGCCACGGCAACTCCGGGACCACGGTCTGCCCCAGCCTGGCCGGTGGCCGTGACCTGATCCTGCAGACGACCCGTGCGTTGCTCGAGCAACTCGCTGAGGTCGGGCTGGACTATATCTGCATCTGGCCTTACGACGAAGGCGGCTGCGCCTGCGAGCGCTGCCGCCCCTGGGGCGGCAATGGCTTCATCCGCATGTCGCGGGACATCGCCGCCGCCGGCCGTGCCGTTCTGCCGAACCTCAAGATCATCCTCTCCACGTGGACCTTCGATACCCCTCCGGAAGGCGAGTGGCAGGCCTTGACCGAGGCCCTGGCCAGCGACGGCGGCTGGGCGGACGTCATCCTCGCGGATGCGCACGAGGACTTTCCGCGCTACCCCTTGGACACGGGCGTGCCCGGGAACCTGCCCCTGATCAACTTCCCCGAGATCAGCATGTGGGGCAACTGGCCCTGGGGAGGCTGCGGTGCGCACCCCCT
The DNA here is from genome assembly GCA_903837355.1 of uncultured Victivallales bacterium. GTDB lineage: Bacteria > Verrucomicrobiota > Lentisphaeria > Oligosphaerales > JAFGRS01 > CAILUI01. Next base: position 46,702 of record CAILUI010000452.1, on the reverse strand, counting down.
GCCCGCACGCTTGCAGCGCCTCTGGGACCAGGCCAAGGCCGTGGTCAGAGGGGGCTTCCCCTACAGCGAGGGCATCTACGAGGGTATCAACAAGGCCATCGCCAGTCAGTTCTACTGGGACCCTGACCGCGCCGCCCTGGAGATCCTCCGCGAGTACGCCGACTACGAGTTCTCGGGCTTGGCCCTTGCCTGTTGCCGGTAGCGGGTCTAGTTTGCCTGCTTGCCATGCCCCGCCAGGCCGACCGTTCAAGGGATGACCAGAAGATGAGCTTGTGGGACCCGACCATCAACCGCACCGGAAGGCGCGCGACTGCCGCCTTCCTCGTGGCCGCGCTGCTGCTCCTGCCGCAGGCCTTGCCCGCTCAGGATCCGCTGGCCCCGGCCGCCGCGACGCCAGGAACTCCCCTCATCACCATCACGCGCCTGAACACCGCCCCGCTGCTGGACGGAGTCATCCGCGAGGGGGAGTGGGCGAGCGCTTCGGGCACCACCGGCTTCTTCGAGTTGGGAACCGGCAAACAGGCCGAACGTCAGACCGAGATTATGCTGGGTTTCGACGAGGAGAACCTCTACATCGCTTTCATCTCCAAGCAGAAAGCGCTGCAGTTGCGGGGCGGTGGGACGGGCTACGGTATCGCCTTCGGCAGCGATATGGAGGGCGTCGAGGTCTGGCTGCAGCCCCCCGGCCGCGGCCACCTGCAGTGGCTCGGTGTCCCGGCGGGCGGGACCCTGGACAGCAGCGCGGACCCTGCCCAGAACGGCTGGAGCAAGACGGTGCGCTTCGCCAGCCGGGTTGAAGACAGCGGGGAGATGATGGGCGGCACGCTGACCCTCGGCAAGAAGATCTGGACCGGGGAGATCGCCATCCCCTTCGCCGCCATCGGCGTCACCGCCCCGGCTGACGGTGACCTCTGGCGCCTGAATGTCTGCCGCGACTTCTCCGTCTCCACGGGCCAGGCGCGCCTGGCGGCGGACTGGACGACCTGGGCACCGCTCCAAAGCGGCTTCGCCGATGCCAAAGCCTTCGGGTACGCCCAGTTCCAGCGGCAGGCGCCGTTCTTCAGGCTGCAGAGCCTCGGCGACCTGCGCAACGGCAACATCGACCTGCAGGGTGCCAGCGGGGGCACGGTCAGCGTCCAGACTCGCGTCGCCTTGGACGGTGCGCCGGACCAGCGTCTGGCGGAGGCCAGCACCGCGCTGGCGGGCGCGGGGCCCTTCCAGATCAGGGACAGCATCAAGAGCGCGACGACCGGGATCTCCCGGATGCGGCTGTCCGTGCGCGCTCAGGATGCCGCGCGCGGCACGCTGCTGGCTCAGGCCGAGATTCCGATCGAACTGCGGCCCGCCTTCTGGATCCAGTCGCGACTGTTCTACGGCGCCCACCGTCTGGAAGTCGACGTTGACGCCAGCCGCTCGGCCAATCTGCCGCCCGCCGGCACCATCGAGGTCGGCATCTGGAACGCCGTAGCGCCCCAGGCCCTGGTCAGCGCCAATGCACCCCTCGACGCCGCGAAACTCTCCTTCCCGGTGAGCCTGGATGTCGCCGGAATCGCCGCCGGCGAGTACGCGCTCAAGGGCTTCATCAGGAACCCCCAGGGCGAGCCGGTCGCCACTACCACCGAGGCCCTGCACATCCCCGAGAGGCCGGCCTGGCTGGGCAACCAACTGGGGGTCAGCGACGAGGTCCCGCCACCCTTCACTGCCGTCGCGGTCGATGGCCAGAAGGTGGCCGTTGTGCTGCGCCAGTATACCCTCGCCGATAGCGGTCTACCCGCCCAAGTCGTCTCCCTGGGGAAGGACGTCCTGGCAGCTCCCGCCACGCTCACAACCATCGTCGGTGGCAAGCTGGAATCGTGGACGTTTGCGCCGCTCGCCAAGCAGGCGCAGAGCCCACGGGAGGTTGTGTGGAGTGTCAGCGGAAACTCGGAATCCCTGGCCTTAAAGGGCACCATCACGGTCGAGTTTGACGGCCTCGGACTCTGGGATGTTACCCTGACGCCGCGCGGCACGGTCGCCGTCGACCAGCTCTTCCTCGAGTTCCCCATTCGTCGGGAAACCGCGCTCTTTGCCAAAGGTGACGGCAGTGTCGTCGCCAGCCTCATGCAGGACCCGTTCACCCGTGCCCCTGGACGCGAGGACGTCGTCACCCTGGGCAACCGGGTTACCGAATGGGGCTCCTGGAGTTACAGCCGCACGGGCTGGATCTGGCCAGAGAAGTTCTGCAATGAGATCTACGTCGGCAGCGATCTGCGGGGCTTCAGCATCATGACCGAGACCGACGAGAACCTCTTCGGCACGAGGTACGCGGAGTTTTCCTCCCTCGCCGGAGCCGCTGTCGTCACCCTGCGTATCAACCTGATCAGCGCCTCCACAACTATAGATAAACCATTAGCTTACAAGTATTTCTACCAAACGACACCGCTCAAGCCAGAGCCCAGGGACCCGAAGACCTGGCACGTCGGTTTCGACCCCAGCAGCGTCTACACCTCGCAGATACCGGGGTACGCCTCGGCGGAAGGCCGGCAGTTCCTGAGTGCCCTGTACATCGGACAGGCCTACTACGACCTCAAGCCGGATGGCTACCCGCGCTGGGTGCATACGCCGGAGGAAAGCGTCGCTGGGTTGCGTTACTTCCAGTCGCTGGGCCCGAAGATCGTCCACAATCTCTGGTACGCTGCCATCGCAGCGGAGCTCCCTGAATACCAGATGTTTGGTTCGGAATGGGATGCCTTACCGAAGTACGGTTGGCCCACCCCGCAGGCGAATCTCACCTCGGCCTGCCTCTACAGCACCTACCAGGACTTCTTCATCTGGTGTACCGAGCGCATCGTCAACGACCTGGGTTTCGACGGGGTCTACACCGACGCCACCGCGGTTCCCTGCCGCAACGAGGTCCACGGCTGTGGTTACCTCGGCCGCGACGGCAAGCGGCACGCCACGCTGAACCTGCTCGCCACCCGCAACTTCGCCAAACGGATGTACACCATTCTCAAGAGCGACCGCCGCGACCGGCTGAATTTCGCGCACTCGGGCGAGAGCACCTCAGCGGCTGCCTTCGTCGACATCCGAACCCACGGCGAGGAGCTGGTGCAGGAGGAGTTGGATCACTATCGGCGCCTGTCGCCGGACTACTTCCGCGCCAAGTACGCGCAGAATGAGTACGGCGTTCCCTATACCTTCTACGCGGTCTTCCACTACAAATGGCGCGCGGTCGGCGAGCCGGTGCCCGTCAACGAAATCCTGATGATGTGCCTGGTCCACCGCATCACTTTCGGTCTCGCCTACAACCTCGAGATGCTGCCGGTCTGGAAGGTGTTCGATCCCTGGTGGACCGCGGCCACGTTCATCCCTTACTGGCGTGAGGACTGCCCGTCGACCACCGCGGATCCGCTGAACGTCCTGGCGAGCACCTTCCTGCAGGCAGACCAGAAACAGGCGCTGATCGTGGTTTCCAACTGGAGCTACCAGCCGGTGCAGACGACGCTGACTCTGGACTGGGCGAAGCTGGGCTTCGGGCCGGCGCCGATACAGCTCATCGATGTCCCCACCGGCAACGCCACTGCGCTTGCCGGCGCCACACCGACCCTGGCGATCCCGGCCCGCGACTACCGCGTCCTGCTGGTCAAGTGAGCGGGGCCCGGAAGCGCTGATGCGCCGCATCGAATGCGGCCGGGGTTAAGCCCAGCCGCCGGAACAATGCCGGCGGCAGCATGGTGCCCAGGATCTCCCCCGTGAGGTCGCTGCTGGCCACAAAGTGCGCCAGGAAGATCAAGGCTCCAGGGGCACTGAAATCATCCTCCTGCAAGAGCGGACTGTGGTGCCGCAGAACGCCCTCCTGCAGGGTCGGCGAGAGATTCCACCTGCCGATGAGGTCCTTGCCGATGTCGCAGTGGTTCATTCCCAGGAGCTCAGTCTCGCTGTGGACGATGGCCGTCATCTGCTCCCAGGATGTGCCCATCAGCGGGGCACTGGTCTTGCCCATCGCCACCATGATCACCAGCCGCCCCAGATCATGGATCAGCCCGGCCAGAGCGTACATCTCGCGCTGGTGTGGCGTCAACTCCGCCAGGTCCGCCAGCAGGCGAGCGCTGCGGGCGATCTCGCGGGCGTGCGCGAAGTAGGCGTTCAGGTGCGTCAGTTCAGAGAACTGCTCGGCCACGGTGCCATTGACGTAGGAGGCGCCGACCAGTTGGATCAGAGGTTCGATCCCGATGTCAGCCACGGCTTCCTCGACGGTCTCGATGCAGCCAGGCCGTGCGCCACAGGCATTGGCCAGATGCAGGAACTCGACGCACAGGCTCGGATCATCGGCGATCAGGCGCACGAGATCGCGCACCTCAGCCGGTGTCTTCGAGGGACGCAGGAGCAGGAGGTCGATATTCTCCGGCAACGGCGGCAAGCGGCAGACGATCCCGGCCACCTTGCTCTCCAACTCGCCTCGAGCGTGCAGGACTACATCCGTCGCCGTGGTCACGTCACGCCGCATTCATGCCTCCCCGGTCTCGCCGCCGTCCCCTGACCATCACGGAGCCGGGGTTCTTTCCAGCCACAACAGGGCGCCAGCCCGTGGGTCCAGCGCGATGCCGTCCGTGAGCTGCAGGGAGCGGGCCTCCTGCAACGTCGCCACCGCCGGCGCAGAAACGCGGACCAGGGCCGGGTCCCACCCCAGTTTGGCCCAGTCGACCTGGAGGTGCACCGTCGTCGCCTCCGGGGCCCAACTGGCCAGGGCCACCAGGATCTGGTTCGGCTTCCGGTAGACCGTGGCCAGCACCTGCGGCTGGTCCGTACGGATCGGGCAGCCCGGAACCCAGTACCCGATCATCTCAGCCTGGTGAATCGCGAAGGCGTCCCACAGGGCCCACAAGGGGTTGACACCCCGGCAGCTCATGCCGTAGATCATCCCCTGCCAGGGGCTGTAGCCATACTGCGCCAGCACCTCGCCCATCACCCCGAAGGGAATGCCCGAGGCCTCGACCAGCCATTGGTCCGGCGACATCTCGTTGAACCTGAAGCCCTCGCCAAACCAGACGCTGTCGATGTACGGAAAGAACTCGGCATACTGGTTGGCAGGGCCGAAGGAGAAGGCGGTGTTGGAGTGCAGGTCCAGCAGGCAGCCCGGCCGGTTGCGGTCCATGACCTTGCGCATGCGCTTGAGGGTCACCCGGTCGTAGGCCACGTCGTCCAGGTACAGGCCGTCGATCTCGACGTTCTGCAGCAACCAGGCCAGACCCTCGACGTAGTAGTTGTACCAGCGCGAGGCGCCGCTCACGCCGATGGAGGCATCCGCCGTGCCGTCCTCCAGGAGGGTGAACCACCACGGCGCGTAGTCGCTCTCGAGGTGCTCCCGCAACCAGGTGTGGCCACCCCCGCCACCCCCGGCCAGGATCTCGTGCCCGAAGCTGCGCAGCGCCCACATCTCCGCGGCGTAGTCGCTCAACTCGCGCACGGTGTAGTAGATCTTGACCTTCATCTGCTTCTCGTGCCACGTGCGCACGAACTCCTGCATGCGCTCAACGGCGATGAAGGGGTAGTTGATGTAGGGGTTCACTGCGTTGGCATGGTGGACGTTGATGACCGTCGCCCCGGCGTCGAGGACCCCCTGGTCGACCTGGATCGAGTGATGGTAACGCTGGCGGAAGTGGGCGGCGGTGTCGAGCGGCTTGACCGGGGTGATCAACAGGGCCCACTCGAAGGTGATCTCCTGGCCCGCCGCCAAGTCCCGCGGACCACTGAAGGCCTGCGCCAGGGCGCAGTTCTCGCCGTCGTTGCGGACCGTACAGCCCCCCTGCCCGCCATTGCCCCAGGTGGGCGGCGGCGCCGGCCGGAATTGGTTCAGCAACGGCCCATGGTAACTGCCGCCACGCAGTTCGCAGTGCAGGCCGGCGGGCACGTCACCGATCCAGAAGCTGTCGTAGGGCCCTTCCCACTTCCAGGTGTACTCCGGGGGACGGTTTCCCCCCACCCGGCCAATGCCCATCAGGTAGGTGGCCAGGGCGCGCCGGACCGGGATCTCCAAGCGCATATCCTTCACCCGCAGCGGCTGCTGCGCCTGTACGGTGACCTGGAAGCGAGCGTGTCCGTCGCACTCCAGCCGCCCCTGGCACCGCCAGGACGCCGCGGCGCTGGTGCTGGTCGAACGCCACTCGACGGCGCCAGGGGCCTGACTGACCATCTCCACGCCGCCGGCCGTCAGCGCCAGCGGCCCGACCTCGGTCTCGATCACCCAGGCCAACGGCCGCTCCAGGATCTCCAGGTCGCCACTACGGATGCTGTCGAAAAGGCCATTGGCCCCGATGTGGACCTGCCGGCCCAGGCAGCGCACCGTGCCGCCGTCCACCTCGAGGGCCGTGTAGGGTCCGACCAGCCCGTCGTCCATGCCCAAGGTCGAATCCAGCCAGCGCAGCCGCGATTGCCGCCAGAGCTCGCCGTCGCCATGATCGGCGCGGACCTCGGCCTGCACGGTCAGACGGACCGGCAGGGTCGTGGCCGCCGCGTTGGCCGGACGGATGGTGACGCTGCCTTCGTACTCCCCCGGCTGGGCCTGCTCGGGGATCTGCAGGCCCAGCCACAGTGCCTGAACCCGCCCCTGCGGCACCGTCACCGCCTGCCGGAAGGGCTGGCCGTCCCAATTCACCCCGCCCAGGTTGAAACAACGCAGCGCGGCAGCCGGCAGCACGGCTCCCGGCGCAGCGCCACGCAGATCGCTGAACTCGACCTCCACGTCCTCCAACGCCTGACTCACCGCATAGACGCCCACCTGGAAGGAGTAGAACTCGGCGCGCTGCGCCTCCCCATGGAAGGGTGCCGCCGGCCCCGCCTGAATCCAGCGCAATGGCAGGTCCGCGGTCATGCGGATCGGGTAACGCCGGTCCTCGGGGAACAGCAGATACGCCTGCGGGAAACGCTCGAGCAGTTGCCGGCTCTCGCTTGCCGTGGCGATGACCTCCATGGGGTAGAAGGTATCGAACTGGGTACGCGCTTCCAGCCGCACGGTCTGCGCCGGCGGCAGTAGTTTCCAGGAGCCGCCGGCCAGCTTCTCTGCCGTCAGACCGCAGCGCTCCCGCCAGGCGGCATCGGCGCTGTCCTCCGGGGGGTCGTAATTCCACGAGTAGTCGTAGCGCTCGCGCTGCGGCGGCGGCGCGGGTAGAAAGTAGACGTAATAGTCCCCCGGTACGGTCTGCGCTTCGATGACCAGGATGCCGGCTTCACGCTCAATCTGGACCCGCACGACATTGGTGACGCGCTGATTCGTGGCGGCATCCATGACCACGATGTTCTTCGTGTCGGCGTCACGATCGCGCCGCCGCCAGGGAATCGTGACCTGCACCGCCGGCCCCGGCTGCTCCACCCGGACGCAGGCGCGGTGATGCCCCAGGCGTTCCTCCCAGGGCGCTTCGGGAACGGCGTAGGGCACCTCGTTGTACTGCAGCGCGACGGGCATGGGGACACTCCTCTCAGGCTCGGCCGCAGCGCACACCGAGACCGTGGACACGGCGGCCAGACAGACCATCCAAGCACTGGAAGCTCGGTACCGGGGACCGTTCATGGGCTCTCCTCCTCACTCACTTCACGCCAACTTTGTCGGCGAGCGCCCGCACCGCACGCTTGACCGCCGCATAGTGCTCGGTGGTGATGCGGATGCTATCCCAGGCCGTGCCGTCACCGCCATAGCTGTACCAGAAGATCGCCTTGGCATCGGCCGCGAGCGCGTACTGCCAATACAGACACATGTCGGCCTCGCTGGGGAGCTTATCGCCCTGCTGATAGGCCTGGGCGGCGTACCAGATGGGCTTATCGGGAAGGGCGGCCCGCGTGCGCGTCAGGACTCCGGGCAGAACGCCGGCATTGCCGGCGCCAGGGTAGCAGTCGAACAGGTTGATGTCGGCCGCGGCCCGAAACGGCCGCCCGCCGGCGCTCATGAACACCGGCATCGCCGGATGGTAGGGGTCCAGACGATTCACCAGATCGTAGAGGGCTTGCACGCGCGGCACATTGGCGAGGTCGGCATCGGGCTCATCCCACAGCGCCCAACAGAGCAGCGCCGGGTGGTCCTTGAGCCGCCGCAGACGCTGCTCAATGGCCGGCAGATTCTGCTCCGCCCCCTGGCACCAGTCCCGGCGCAGGCCCATCATCACCTTGAAGCCAAACTCCTGGGCCATGTCCAGATAGGCCAGGGCGTTCTCGTCGGTGTCGTTGGCGTCATTGTGCTCGAAGGCGTAGGAGTGCAGAGTGTTGAAGCCGGCCTGGCGGAGCTCGCTCAGGGCCGCGGTCTGCCGTGCCGGCCCGGGCTTCCAGCCGGCCGGATCGGCGAGGACCCAGTACAGGCCGATCGGGAAGAAGGCCTGGCGGTTGATCAGGGTCTCGCCCGCGGGGCCGACCACGACCTCATTAGCCGCCGGCGGCAGCACCCGCAGCGGTCGCTCCGCCGCGTACACACGCCGGCCGTCCGCCTGACACACGGCAAGCTTCAGCCGGTAGTCGCCCGGCGCCAGGCCGCGGCCGTCCAGCGGCAGGAGCAGCGCGTCGTTCTCCACCCGGCTGGTGACTTCTTTGACCCCGCGTCCCGCGCCGTCGGCGAGGCTCAGCGTGGCCTGTAAGGCCGCCAGGGCAACCGGGGTCGCGGTCAGTATCTTGATGCGCACTGGCCAGCCGTAATCCAGACTCGCGAACAGCGCGTCCTTGTACGGGTAGCGGACCACCCATGGCGACCCCGGCGCCGGGATGACCGACGATCCCCCCAGGACCTCGCCGGTGTCGGGCTGACGCACTTCCACCGAGAAGTTCTCTTCCGTCTCCAGCGGCATCTCGACGACCACCGCGCTGGGCCCGGTAGGCGACTGTTTCGCGAGCGCCGCTGGCCCCAGGTCACGGCCCACGCCAAGCTCCGGGATCGCCACCACGGACACCGCCTCGGGAACAGCCACGCCGCCCACCGGAGTGAGAGTCACCCGGTGGCGCCAGCGCGACGTGAAGTCGTACGGCAGCAGCTCGGGGCTGCCCACCTGCAGCGCTGCCGGGCGGATCTGCACGTCGTCGATCAGGAAGTCAGCCTCGGGGCTGGCGACCAGGTAGAGGTGCGCACCTTCGTCGACCGTGGTCAGCCCGACCGTGAGCTTGGTCCAACCCGTGCTCCGGTCATCCAGGCGGCGCATGACCGCCGGGCCCCAGTTGAGGGAGTAGGCCTCCAGAGTCAGGGTCCCGGACAGCCGCTTCACCCAGGCGCTGACCAGGTAGGTGCTGCCTTTGGCCAGCGGTGCGAGGGTCTGATAAACGCCGGCATCGTTGCCGAACGTATGCACGTGCAGGCACTGGCCGGCGCCGGGCCGGTCCGACGCCTCCACCGTCAAGCGGTCCCCGCGCTCGGTGTTCGGGTTGACCGGGGTCCAACCGGCCGGCGTTACCAGCAGCCCCTTCCCGTTGGAGTGGTCCTGCGGCGGCCCCTCCATGGCGCCGTTGTTGATCGTGGCCTGGCCGCAGACCGTTGTCGCCACCGCCGCCCAGAGCGAGACCCACAGAATGCCGCGCATAGGCCGAACTCCTCCCCGGTCATCCGCGACCGCTCGTCGTCGCCACGTTGCGTACTGTACACTCGACTCGCGTTAGCGAGTGCCACCCGCGTCAGCGGTCGGCACGCCGATCCAGCACCCGCGCCGTGAGCTCGCGTCCGGAGCCCACATCCTGCACGCCGATTCCCAGCCAAAAGCGGCCATCCCAGTCGCCCGGCGCCCAGCGCGACAAGTCCAGACCGACGATCGGGCCAGGCGGCAACTCCGCGTGCACCTGCTCCCAGTTCACCTCCAGTACCCGGCGCGGTCGCGACAGATCCATGTGCCAGGTCGGCGCGCGGCGTTCACAACGCTCGGCGGGGCGCTCGGGCCGGGTCGGCACGTGGTGCAGCCAGACGCGGCGCGCGTACCCCCGCGGCGTGTGATAGTCCAGCACCACCCCAGCGAAGCGGTTCTCAGTCATCTCCCCGTAGGCCGTCCACGGCTCGTAGAGGTCGAACTCCAGGCGGAGCCAAAGCGTATCACAACCGCTGCTTTCGAAGCCCGCGAAGGCGTAGCCGAAGCCGGGCTCGGTCCGCGGCATGCGTACGGTCAAGGCCAGCGCCAGGGGGTCGAAGGCCGCGTACCCACCCTCGGCACCGCGGTACACCTGCTGGTCCCAGGTGAAAATCGGGATGACCGGCCCGCCATCAACGACGGCGGGCGGCGGCGTTAGGCTGGCCGGCGGACCGGACACCAGCGGCGGCCGCACCGGCAGCGCCACCTCGAACTCGTACCCCGCCCAGCCCTGGAAGCCGAAGCAGAAGGGATGCCCGAACAGCGCCGGCTCGGCCCATGGCCCCGCCTGGGCATAGTCGTAGTAGCCGCTGGTCAGGTCGTACTGGTCTGTCTTCAGCGGCGCGGAGTGCTCGGGGTCCACCAGGTAGTGCCTGCCCTTGGTTCCCAGTCTAAACGCCTCGGTGAGATCCTCGACCTCACGCGGCGGCACGGCCCCTTCCAAGGCCCCGACCATCAGGCGCGGCCGCCCCCAGAACAGGAAGCACATGGCGGAGAAATGGTAGGCCGCAATCGTCTGCAGACGTAGCTTTACCGTCTGCCCGGCGTACGGAGACAGGCTCACCGCCTGCGGCAGCCAGACCCCCGCCTCGGCACCCCAGACCGCCCGATAGACCGTGTCACGCCCACCGGCATGAACGACCTCGACCACGAAGTTGCCGCCCTGGTTAGCAGTGGCGTAGACCGACTTGGCGATGTCGAAAACGAGCCACGGGCCGGGATCAGAAGCCGGACTCGCCAGCGCCGACACGGCGCCGCACCAGAGCGCCAGCGCCGCCCGCCGCCACGCGCCTCGAGTACCCGGCCAGCCCATTCACTTCCCCTCCGCGCCGGAGCTCAGCACGATCGTGGTCAGCAGCAGCGGGCGGGTGGGCACGGTCAACTCCAGGATGGCTGGACAGGGCTGCGCCACCACCAGCGGGCTCGTCGTCGTCGCCTGCTGGTTGGCCCAAACACGGACCTGCTTGGCGGGGTCGGCTGGGTCGGGTTTGAGCGCGCTGCCGGGGTCGGTCATCAGGCGCAACTCGGCACTGACGGGGGCTCCCAGCCGCAGCCCAAGCTTGGCCGTATCCACGCGCACGGTCACCTGCCTGGCGGCCGCGGCATGGTCAAGGACGTTGACCACGGCCGTGCCGCCGAGCCGGAAGCCCAGGGCCTCAAAGTCGACGTTACTGCGCCACCAGCGCGGTTCCACGGCGTCCTCCACCAGCCGGCTGCCGCGGTAGCGGAAAGCCTCCCGCATCCACGGCAGCCGCTCCACCGTGGTCCCATGCCCGCACCAGCCGTAGAGCAGGTCATAGGCCGCCATGGCCGGGTCGGCGCCGGGGCCGCCGTAGGTCGGAACAACCACGAAACCCGGTTCCTCGTTCAGCTTGGTGCGTAGCATCTCCAGGGCCAGGCTGCGCCACTGCGGGCCCCCGAGCGCCTGCCACTGTTCGTCGCGCCACTCGATGTAGCCGATGTCGGTATAGGGCAGATTGGCGCCGTTCACGAAGATGCCCGCCTCGGGCTTGACCTCCTGCAACCGCTGGCGCAGCGCCGTGAAGTAGTCCAGCCAGTCATAGCTCTGGGCCACATCGCGGAGCGTCCAATCCGGGACCTCAGCCCCGAAACCCGGACCGTCCATATAGAAAAAGTCGAAGTCCCACTCACGGAACTTCGCCGCATGCATGTCCAGCAGGTACTGCCGGCAGGGCGGATGGTTGATCTGGAAGTAGAACGAGGGCCGCCCGCCGGCATCGCTGGCGATGCCCGAGGTGATGAGCTGGCCTTCGAGGTCGCGCACGCCGAACTCGGGGTGTTCGCGGTAGAGGTCGGAACGGTCATCGAAGAGGGCGTTGGTGTAGGACGAGACGCGGGCGTTCGGGAACTCCGTGCGCCAGCCCTTGGCAATGCCTTTGACGTCTGGGTGCAGGCCCTTGGGAGGGTCGTTGTCCGGACCCCAGTTGCCCCAGGGCGGATTCAGGAACCAGATCGTGGTGGTGACCAACTCCGGAGCGCTCGCCCGGTACAGCGGGTACGACTCCGGCGGCCCCAGGTACATCGCGTCCGCCAGCACCCGCTGCGGCCACTCAGGCTTGCGGAAGGCCCAGAGTTGCCGCACCTCGGGCAGTGACTGGTAGTGCCGGTCCAACGCCGTGAAATCGCCCGCGAACACCACCCAACGCAGTTGTCCCGACACCGGGGCGCCAGCCTTCAGGTAGTCAACGAACACGGTACTGAGCCACCCCCCGGGCAAGGCGCGCGAGGCGCCCCGGAGCACGTAACGGTCGTTGACCTTGAAGCGGTACGCGCCCACGCCGAGGGCGAAGTCCAACGTGGTCACCAGCGGCGCGTCGCCGGCACTCATCTGTTCCGCCGCTACCTTCTCGGTCCGTTCCACCACCTTCCCCTGCGCCACCACCTGCTTGGTGGCCAGGTCGCCGCCACGGCTGCTGACCGCCAGGAACTCGGGGTCCAGGGCCGTCTCGGCATCCCAGTGGATGAAGAACCCGCGCGGGTCCGTCGTCGCGAAGCCAACGCGCTTGGACAGGATGCGTCCCGGCTCCAGCACGTAACGCTTCTCGATGGTCACTGCCGGCAAGGCCACATTGGTACAAGTCAACCGCAAGGCCGGACGCCCCTCGACGGTGATCGACTCCAGCGCGGTGACGCGGTCGAGCAACTCGGTGGTCCGGGTCACGTCGTTCTCGGTATCCACCGTGTAACGGTCATTGCAGCCCACCAGCACACGGCGGCCGCTGGCCAGGTCGCGCCCGTCAACGATGGCACCGCTGCGGGGCGAGATGCAAAGCGCCGCCTCGGCGTCCGCAAGCACGATCGGCGCCAGCCCGGCCTCGCCCTCGGCGTCCGCCCTGGCGGCCGCCGCCGGCAGGTCCGTCAGGCGCACCGTCAGACCGGCGGCCGGCAGCAGATTCTGCACCCCCGCCGCCAGCCACAGGCGCCCGTCCCAGTCCGGGGGGGCATAGCGCGCCAGGGCAAGCCGCAGACGGCCGCCCGGTTGCCCCAGTTCGCCAGACAGATCCACGAAGCGGCGCTGGATTCCCGCCGTCCGCGCCAGGGTCAGCGGCGGCCCGTCCAGATTCCAGTCCGCCGGCCGCAGATCAGAACGGCCCGCGCTGCCCGCACCCAGGCCCACGAAAACGCGGTCCTGATAGCCGCGCGGCGAGTGGTAGTCAAGCACTAGTCCGGCGAAGCGGTTCGCATCGTCCGGCCCCGCGTACGACCCCGTCGGCACCACCTGCAGCGGCAGCTCGCGCAACCCCACCAGCTCGACCCCGGCGAAGGCCCAGCCCACGCGCGCCGAGGGTCCCATGCCGACGTCGAAGGTGTACGTTTCCGCCGCAAACCTCGCGGTCAGTCCCGGGCTGTAGGTCCACGTATCACAGCGTGTCTGCAGGATCTGGAAGTCGCGGTCCGCCACGGCCACCGGCGCCGCGGCCGCCGCTGGGGCGGCCACCGCGCTCGCCGGACCCGCGTCCGGGACTCGTACCGGCCACTCGGCAAACACCGTCGGCGGCATCCTCCCCGTCCACGGGGTGCGCTCCGGGTCCGCCCCGATGCGCAGGAAGTCGACGCTCATGCTGACGCCCATATACACCCCCGGTTGGCGCTTGCCGGGGATGCAGATGTAGTTATCACCGGCGTAGACCAGCAACATCAGGTCGCGGTTCAGAAGCCCAGGCGTGGCGAGGCCCTTGTTGAACACTGGGTCAGGCTCGGTCAGCGGCACCTCGCTGCCGTCGGGCAGCAGGGCCGCCACCTTGCCGAGCGGGGTCAACGCCAGGCTTAGCGTCGGCGCCGTCTGCGGGCCGACGAGCGGCCCCGTCACGATCCGAGGATTGCCCCAGTGCGGGTAGTCCATCATGATGCGCCCATCGAGGTGCGTCACCAACAGCCGCAGACGGATATCCTTACCGGCGTACGGCGCCAGGCTCACGGCGCAAGGGTACCACTGCAATCGTGCGTACTCGGCCCGGAAGACGGTCTCGAAGCGCTCGGCGGTCGCGGCCTGCACCTCGAATCGCACCCCTCCCCGGCCGGTGGTATCCGTCGGTCCCATACCCCATCCGAGCGCGATGTCGAAGACCAGCCAGGGTCCCGGCTGCGCCAGGTCCGGCGTCGGCGCCGCCAGCGCTACGGAACCCAGAAGGACGGCCCCAAGCACGGCGCCCCACGACCGAACCCGGCTGACGACTGCACGCGCCACGGACCTGCGATGTGTTGATTCCATGCGAACGATTGCGCCTGAGTTTAGGGAAACACCACCGCGCTACCCACACCCCGTCGAAACCCCTCGCAAAGTAGGCTGGATACCGCCGAATGCCAGACCGCGTGCCTCTGGAAAAGCAGTTACGAGAGCCGATGTTAACGCGCCAGAGCGCGTGGTTGGGGCAGCGCGAGGTCCGCGGCGATGGTAGCGGAGCTGTCCCCCCCGAGCCCGCAGCGATCACGACGCGCCGCACGGAAAGGCCGCCCATGGATCCAGCACAGTTCCAGCCAAGTCGTTTACTGCTCGTGGGTTGGATTGCGGGATGCGGCCTGGTCGCCGTGGCCGTGGGGAAAGCGGTTGCCGGCCTCTGTGCCGTGCTCGCCTACCCGCCCAACACCGGCTTCACGGTTGCTTTCGCCGTCGCCTGGTCCGTGAGCTCCCTGGTGGCGGTGGCCTATCTCCTGTCGCTGCGCTACACCCTCGACAAACACCACGTCACCCGGATTGCCGGAGTCCTCTGGCGTTGCCGCCGGTCGCTTCCGCTGGACAAGATCACCAACATCGCGGTGCGCCAGGGGCCGCTCGAACGAGTCCTGCGGATCGGCCAGGTCTGGATCTATACGCCGTCCAGCGGCAGCGATACGCCGGAGGAGCGCTGGATTGGTATGCGCAACCCGGCAGCGGTCCGCGACGCCATCCTGCTGCGGGTTGAAGCCAGGCAACCCGCCAGCGCCGAGGACGTCCTGCAGGAGCGCCAGGAGATCGTGGCGCTCCTGGCGGACATCCGCAACCGCCTGGCACGCGTCGAACGGCACCTGGTCCCGCCTGATCACGAGTAGAGCGCACGACGCCGCGGACGCTCCTCGATCCAGAGCGCGGACCCCCGCATCCCGAAAACAAAGCACCCGCAGGACGTCCTGCGGGTGCCTTCAGTGACTCAGCCAAATCTGCCTACCAGGAGCGATCCCCGCCCCCACGGCGCTCGCCACGGTCGCCGCCGCCGCCGCGATCCCCACCCCGACCGCCACCGCCGCCGCCGCCGCCGGCGGCCCGCGGCTGGGACTCGTTCACCCGCAACGGCCGGCCCTGGAAGTCCATGCCGTTCACGGCGTTGATGGCAGCCTGGGCTTCGTTCCGCTCAGGCATGACCACGAAGCCGAAGCCGCGCGAGCGCCCCGTCTCACGGTCCATGACCACGCGGGCCGATGCGACCGTGCCGTGCTGCTCAAACAGCACCTTCAGGTCCTCGTCCGCGGTGGAGTAGGACAAGTTGCCGACGTAGATATCCATCTGAGCCAAATCCCTCTCGTGTCATGTTTTCGCCAGAACCGCTCATCAGCCATGACACCAGATGAAGAGGGCCCCTGCGACCCAACATGGATCGCACTGACAACGGGTAACATTACCCCACCCGCACCGGCGACGCAATAGCGGCGCCCCGGCAGTGGCGCTTTTTTCGGCCCCCGCCGCCGAACCCGCCACGGGCAGCCAGCGCGGCCGCGGTGTCGCCCTCAGCCTCCAGGCGCGTGCGCACGGTCCACCACAGCGGGCCGCCGCACCGGCCAGCTTGCCCGCCACGGATCGCGATACACGCCCACAGTCTCCAGGGGGAGCGGCTCGAAGCCGGGGACAGCGGTCCAGACGAGCGCATCGTCCCGGAGGCGCAGGTCGAGCCGACGCCTGGCCACGAAGCCGGGGTCGGTCGCGGTGACCAGATTATCGCGCTGCTCGAGCCGCGCCGCAGTTTCCTCCGTGGCCTCCAGCCATCTGCCACCGACGGCGACGTTGCGGAGCATGGTGTTGTGCAGAGGCAACTCAGGCTGGTCGTCAAGGATGCTCGTCAGATACGGATAGCGGTCACTCCAGGGCGGCTGCCGGTAGTTCATCGCCTCGAGCTTGGCCTGCAGGTCCCAGCTCTCTTGCGGGCCGGCCTGCCAACGGATGCGCTGACGACCACGATCATCGACCCGGACCGCCGGAGCGCAGTCGACGAACAGGTTGTTGATCAACCGGTTATAGCGCCCTCCCCCGAGCGCCACGGCGGCGCCGGCGCGGTAGAAGACGTTCCTCTCGACGGTGTTGCCGCTGGCGCAGTCGTCGAGGGCCACGCCGCTGGCCATACCCTCCGCACCGCCGATATCGTGGATGAAATTGCCGCGGATGAGGGTCCCCTGCGTCGCCCAGTCGCGACCGCTATGGAGCGCCCCGCGTGCGGCTGTCTCCAGGCAGGCGCGCAGAATCTCGTTGGCCTCGATCAGGTGATCGTTGCCCGCGTAGAGGATGGCGGCACCCGGGAGGTCATAAATCAGGTTGTGTGTAACGCGGTTGCCGACCCCATCGAGGTGAATCGCCGCCACGCCGTCGCGCTGGCGCCGCGGGCAACCACGGACGGTGTTGTTGTCCGCGTAGTTCCCGGCCGCCTGCAAGGTCAGCCGGTCGCCGCCGTCGAGGGTGATGGCGGCGCCGCCGGTATCCTCGAGATCGCAGCCGCTGACCCCATTGCGGAGGCCAGTGACCGCGATGCCGGTTGCCCCCGTATTGCGGATCGTGCAGGCCGCGATGCGGTTGTCATGGCCACCCCGTACGGCCACCGCGGCGCCGCGCGTGGCCTCCATGGTGAACCCCTGCCAGGTCACAAAGGCGGTCTGCTCGAGCGTCACCATGGGATCTGTCAGGGTGGCAAACACCAACGGCGCGACCGCCAGTGTGGCCGGAGGCCAGACGTGGAGCAGGCCCGTCTCCCGGTCCACGTACCACCTGCCGGGAACAGCGAGCGCCTCAGGCAGCGAGCTCACGCGCTGCAGAAGCTGCTTGCCGAAGCAGAGCTCCAGGCCGTCCGGGGTGGCAGCGTCAGGACCCAGGAGCGCGGCGCTGCCGGCGAACTCGAACGCCCGCAGATTGACGCACTGGACCTCTCCTGTACCCGCCACGGCGCCGTGGGGTGCCGCCCTGAACGCGGCCCGCGGGATCTCCACGCCACCGATCAGACGGACCGACTCGCCGGGAAAGGCCCGATAGACCACCGGTCGGCCGTCGACGCCGGAGTCCCGCGCGGAAAGCACGAAGCCGGCGCTGCGGAAGTACCGCCCCCCACGCACGCAGACCGTCACGCCGCCCACCGGCAACACGCCGGCGCGGAGCACTGCACGCACGGCCTCGCGCGACCGCTCCAAGCTCGCAAAGGGCGCCCCGCGGCCGCCGGAGTTCGCGTCGTCCCCGTCCACCGCCACATAGTAGACCAGGCCGGTCTGGTTGACCGCCAGCCGGGCACAACCGCTGAGCCCGCCAACCGTCACTGCAAGCCACAGCACCAACAGCCTTGACATGGATCGCCCTTACTCCGGTACCGACCCTACTTGGCGGCCGGGACCAGTTCCAACGCCTTGAGCAGAATCTCGCCCGTACCGCCTTCCCCGCTGGCGGTGCCATGCACCCCCACATTGACTTGGGTGATGGCATCGACGTCCAGGCGACCGTTGTCGTCCTTGGTCCATGCCGCCAGCGGGAAGGCGGTCCAGGGAATGGTCACCGACACCCACTCGCCCGAGGCCGGCGGCGGCGGCGTGGCCACGAACTGGCCGCCCCCCTCGTGCACGCAGACCAGCAGACCGTCCACGCCAGCCGGAACCGTCGCCCGATAGGTCAGACGGAGGCCCGCATAGGCGGAGAACTCCAGCTCCTCGACGGGCTGTGCGGGCACGCAGTACATGTGCTTGCCGCCGGGGAAACGGAAACTCAGCTTCAGACACTTCGCGCCATCCACATCGACGGTCTGCAGGTCCTTGCCGGTCACCGCGGGATCCGCCCCCAGAGACCACTGGCCGGCGTCGGCCTTGAAGATCGAGATCGGCTCCGTCGCCGTGGACGCCTCGCTGCTCAGCAACAGCTTTGACGCCTCGAAGACGCCCTGGCCCTTGCCGTCCACCACCAGACCGATCCAGAGGCGCTCGACCTGATCCCACTCAAGCGCAGCGGAGGCATCCTGACTGAAGGCGGTCTGGCGCAGGCCCTGCAGCGAGAAGCGCAGATCGCGGACGTCGGGGCCCGCCGCCAACGGCGTACCCGAGCGGAACCAGGCGCCGCCACCGCGCTCGTACGCAATCAGGGTGAAGCGCGCCGTCAGCGCGGGATCGGCCGTCAGCCGGTACTGCAGGGTCAAGGCCTTACTGGTCGGCGGCGGCGGTGCGTGCATCTCCAGAGCTACCAGCCGCCGCTCGTCTCCCGGCTTATCGAAGGTCACACGCAGCCCCGTCCCGGCGCGTCCAAGCTCCGCCGTCACGCCGGGCAGCCGTACGAGTTCGACGGTCGCCAGGTCAACGCCCGACGTCGCCGCGGTCGGAACCGGCTGCGCCCAGAGCCCAGCGCACGAACTCATCAGGATCGCACACAGCACAACGGATCTACGGGAAACCATAGTCGTCGCTCCCTCTTGGCTACCTGGCGCGGCGCCGGCAAGATGCGCCGTCCGCCCGTTGCGCGGCGGCCACCGCCTGGGCACCGCCGACCACCGCGAGAGCATAGCCCGATCCGAGCGCCATGCAAACGCGGGCTGAGCGCCGCGCCCGCCGCCGCGCCCAGCGTGGGCGGCTACTCGCCGAGCACGCGGTAAATCGCCGCCGCCGTGATCGGTCCGGCCCGCAGGACCCGGACTGCACCGGGCTCGCTGATGTCCACCACCGTTGAGCCCTGCCCACCCTCCGCCGCCACCGGTCCGCCGTCCAGGACCAGGTCGGGGGGCTCGGCGAGGTCGGCAACCGCCGCGGTCGCGTCCCGGGCTGCCGGCTGCCCGGACAGATTCGCGCTGGTCGCGGCCAGCGGCTGACCCAAGCACTGCACGATCTGCAGAACCAGCGGGTGCTGCGGGATGCGCAGCCCAATCGTACCTCCGGGCAGGGCGCGGCCGACGACGGTCAGCGGTCCCGGCCAGAACGCATTCGCCAGGCGCTGCAGCCGGTCATCCAGGATCATGCCGGCGCCCTGCGCCCTGGCCACGCTGTCGGCCAGCATCTGCAGGTGCTTCTCCGGCGCTCGGCACTTCATACGGACGATCCGCTCGCGCGCGCCGCCGTCATCCCACCGACACATCAAGCCGTAGACGGTCTCCGTCGGTGCGACGATCACGCCGCCCCGCGCCAGTGCCTCGGCGCCGCGCTGCGCGGCCGCCATGAGCGCAGTCGGCTCCACCTGTAGCCACGGTATCTCTGAGCGCATGACGGTCACTGCTCCATGCCCGATCGGCGATTACCCCCGCAGCCCACTAACGTCCCCGTTCCACCTGGCCGTACGGAGCGCTCGCCGGCCGCACGCTGGCCGTTCGCCAGGCTCACGGCCTGTGGGGCTGGCTTTGGCTCAATGCTTCGGTGGCTGCTTGGGGTCCTTGCGGCCCTGAACCCCTACTTGCCACGAACGACGAAGGCATGCTTCCCCAGGTTGGCGAGACCCCATCAGAGAAGATCGATAGGGATGAGCAATCCCGTCATGTAGCCAGAAAAAAACCGTAAGTCGCTATACGCCAATAGGTTGGAACTATAGGAGTGACTTACGGTGCGACTTACGTTACTCTCGGGTCCGGATCGGTTCAACCGGGTTCTGGCGTGTCTGGACACCTTTCTGGCGCAGTGTCCCCAACCATCCGTCATTCGTCACCCTTCACCTGCCCTCTTCGTCAGTGCGGCAAGATGCGCCTCCCGAGTTGACAGAAGGGCGCGCGCCACTACACTTGCCGAGCGATATCAAGAAGGGTCGCCGCTGGCGGTCCGGTGTCGGCTCAACGAACTATAGGGTATGGGGGTGTGTGGTGAGCAAGAGGCGTTTCACGTTGATCGAACTCCTGGTGGTGATCGCAATCATCGCCATCCTGGCAGCGATGTTGCTGCCGGCCCTGGCCAAGGCGCGTGAGAAGGCGCAGGCGATCTCCTGTGTGTCGAACTTGAAGCAGGCGAGCTTGGCGCTGATCATGTATGCCACTGACTACGGGAACGCCTTCCCGGACTCGCGGAGCACACCGGGCTGGACGTTCCCCGCCGGCGCCTACCAAGGCGCCGCCCACATCCAGAACTACGCCGTGCGCGTCCACAGCGACAACTCGCGGACGGCAAGGGCCGGCATCGGCCTGGTTCTGAGTCCCTATCTTACGGACGCGAAGGTGTGGGACTGCCCCTCGGACAGCAATGCCGACCGCTGGGGCCTGACCCTCGCGCGCGGCTCCTACTACTGGCGCCATGCCCTCGACGCCTATTCGGCCATCGCCAACCGGTCCATCAAGGACACGACGGCCAAACGTCCGTCGCAGATGGCGATGCTGATCGAGGAAGCCTGGCACTCGGGAGCCAGCAGCCCCTACTGCTGGAGCGGCGACACGGAGCAGAGCAAGCGCTGCAACGGCGCTTTCATTGACGGCCACGCCGCGGCCGTCAACGTGCCGAGGGTGAGCGCGATCGGGACGCCGAACTTCGACCTGAACTGGTTCTTCTACGGCACTAACTGGGACATCGGCGGCGGCGATCCCTACGACCAGTGAGAAGCCTGTCTGGGCTCAGCGCGCCGGACCGCGGCAGAAGGCGGTGCGCGGCGCGTGGGCCTCGCGGTGGCCACGGAGCAGGGCGAGAGCGCCCTGCTCCGTCACTGTCTACGGACGACGCTGTTTTTCTGCCCGCAGTCAGGGCTCTGTCGGGACCCTCAACGCTGGACTACAACGGATCAGCCCGACGATACGCGAGGCGGCGGGCCAGGGCCAGGGCCAGGCGCCAGCAGATACCCCCAAGCAGGGCCGCCACACCCGCCATCGGGCAGATGCCGAGCAGCAGACTGACCAGGCCAGCCAGGATGCCGTAAGTCGCCAGCGAGCGCTGCGCACTCGCCGTCAGCCGCACCGGCCGCCATAGGCGGCGCAGGCTCAACACCAAGACCACCGCCGCCACGGCCGCCCCCAGGCGCTCCAGCCTCTCGAGCGCGTGCACCGCCAGGGCTCGCGCCGTGATGCGGACGCTGCCGCGCGGCGTCGTGAACCGATACGCCGCCCAACGCTGCGGGTCAAAGCCGGGGAACCTCACGTCAAGGCTGGCCAGCCCCGTCGCCCCGGCCAGGCCAGCGCCGGCACCATTGGCGTAGTCAGCATTCCCCGCCATGCCGGCCCCCGGCGCCATCTGGCCCATCTGTGCCAACTGGTTGCCCGCTGCGCCAGCTCCCGTTGCGGCATCGAAGAGGAGCGGGTTGGCCGGTCCGCTCTGCGGCATCCCGCCGGGCATCCCCGCCGCGTTGGCAGCCGTCAGGCCGGGCACTGCCAGTTGCTCAGGCCGACCCCCCATCTCGCCCGCCACGGCAAACCAGGGACTGCTGTTGGCCTCGGCCGGTGCGCCCTTGCTCTTGCCCGCGGCCAGCTTCTGTTGGTACTGGGCGGCGCGAGTCTGCTGGCCACGGCGACCGGAAGCCTTCGTCCCGAAGTCCTCCGCCGGCGGCCGTGCGACCTTCGCTTCGAGGCTGTCCATCCGTACCGCCTGCGGCTCCTCGCTGGGCGACGGCGCGGCCCCGCCGACGGTAGCCTCCCGCTTCCTGTTTTCATCCTTACCTTGCTCAGCGTCGGTACGGCCCAACTCGACCCCGTCGCCGGCGACGGGCTGTGCCGGCGCGCTCGGGGTGTCGGCGGCGAGCGCATTGCTCACCAGCCAGTCACGCTGGAAAGAGTCGACGGCGGACGCGGTCGGCGTCTGTCGCAGCACTGCCGCGTCCCAGTTCGTGCCGGCCTCGATGACGCGGTTGCGGGCCAGCCCCGTGGTCTGTTCACTGAACGCCAGGTTCATGCGCTTACGATTGTCGTCCAGTGAGATGGCGGACTGCTCGCTCTCGGCCTGCTGCAGTTGCCGATCCGCGTCCTGAACCAGCTTCTGTGACTGCTCCACCTGACTCTGCAGGTCCTGGTTTGCCAGCATGCTGTCACCGAGTTCGAGTAACTGCTGCGACTCAGCCAGGGTCACATTGACCTGGCGCAGGTTGCTGGCTGCGCGCGCCTTCTCAAAGGCGCTGCCGAACTGCAACGTCTCCAAGAGGCGTTTGGCGAGCTTGTTCTGGTAGGCCAGGTAACCGGCCTCGAACTCGCCGCCCTGGCGAACCCGGCGCAGGGTACCGTCAAAGCCGAACCACTGGCGCGTCGTCGGCAACCACAGTTCGACCTGACTCTGCTCGACATTGATGTTGAGCGTGCGCACGAAAGGCAGGTCCACGGGCCGGAGCGGTCCGGGCAGGCGCAGACGGCCGGCATACTTGAGGACGACGCTGTAGTCCAGGTCGCCCGCCGCCGTCTTGACCAGCGGCACCTGCACGCGCCAGGGTGCCGCGGGATCTGGCTGGATGGGCTTGGCCAGGTCGTCGCCGACGCGCACGGCCCACAGCGCCGCCCCCGCCGGCATCTGCAACTCGAGGAACTGCTCCGTACGGTTGTCCACATGGTAGGTCTGGGCCGCGCGATAGGAGCCACTGTCGTCGAGCAGCATCAGGGTGGAGGCCAGCCCGATGCGGGCGCCGGCAGTCTCGACGGCCAGCCGCGGTTTGGTCCGGAAGGTCGCCCGCGGTGCCGCGATGCCGGACCTGGCCATGTAGGCCTGGGTCGAACCGCCCTGGAACAGCCCCGAGATCAGCCCCCATTCCTGCTGCTGGGCAGTCAGCACATCGAAACCGTCGCCGGCCTCGACCAGCACCTCGTCGCGGCCGGCGCTCTCCACGGCCAGGTACTGCCGGTCTGTACGGCCGCTCTCGACCTCAGGCAGGGTGATCTCCTGCTCCTGTTCCGTCAGCAGCCGGTCGTGCTCGATGAGGACCCGCACCTCGCCGGTCACCTGGTCCTGCAGTTCGAGCACGACGCTGACCGCGTCGCGGTCGGCCACTGGGGTCACCGTCTTCTGCCGCAGATGCGGGACGGTGATGCGCGCCTCCGCCAGGCGTTTGGGGAGACGGAAGCGGAACTCCTGCACCGCCGCCTTGTAGACCTCAAAGTAGAGCAGTGTTGTCTCTTCGATGGCACGGTCCGTGACCCGAACGTTGGTGACGGTGTGGCAGCGCACGCCCGCCGCCAGCGGTTGCAGCGCGATCAGGCCCGACTGCGCCGCCTGGGTGTAGCTGAGCGCCAGACGGGTCAACGGGCGCTGCGCTTCCGCCAGCCAATCCAGAACGCGACGCAGGTGGACGCTCTCGATGCCGACGAGCTGGCGCGGGACGACGTCGTACAGCGGATCGACCTGAACTGCAATGCAGCCCTCCTGGCGCCCGACGTCGAGCACCCACAGGCGCGGCACGGCGACCTCCGTCACCACGGCTGGAAGCCCCAGCCGGCCCGTCAGCACCAGCGGTACGTCGCCCCGCAACCCATTGGCCAGATAGACCGTCACCACCTGCACCGCGCCGGCCTTGGCGATACCCCACTCGAAGACGCCCGGCGCGCTGACCCGATCGAGCTCGAGGTCGGCCGGAACGTCGATGCGGATTCGGTGCAGAGGCCGCTGCTGAACGCTAAGCAGGAAACGGCTCTCGAGGTGCCGCTCGCGCTCGGCAATCCGCAGAATCGTCTGCACGGTCGCGGTCACCTCGGGCGTGGCCGCAGTGACCGCGAGCTTCAGCGCAAAGGGCACTTGCACGAACTCATAGGCCTGGAACGGCGCCGTTCCCAGCGGACTGTCGCGTACAACCGGCGCCGCCTCAGCGGGCATATCGATACGTTGCAGTCCGCCCGCCTCGACGCTGCGCAGGCTCAGTGCCGGACTGTGCCGAACCCGCAACTGACCCGTATGCCGGATGGCACCGACAACTCCCAGCACCGGGGCCTCGATGACGGTCTCCCCGGCCATCCCGTTGGCGCCCTGCCGCCAGGCATGCACGACGAAATTCTCGCTGTTCCGCGCCTGCTTGAGAAGGGCGATATCCAGCCGCTGCAACGGGCCATCCTGGCGCAACTCCCAGCCGCGCACATTGCTGCCTTCGACGCGCTCAACCTGGTAACCGGCGGGCAGATCAACGGTGAACACCTCACGATCGCCATGCCGAAAGGCCAGGTCCATGGCCCAGGCCGTCTGCAAGCGGTCGTCGAGGATATCGAAGGTTGCCTTTGAGACCACGGTCAGAGACCGGTCGACCTGGCCTTCGCTGACCCGTGGTCGCCACTGGACCCGGAGCGCGCCATCGGGCGGCAGTGTGGTGCGGAGGGTGTCGCCGGCGGCGCAGTCATCATACACCTGTCGGTCAGAGACGTTGCTGAACCGGACCTCGGTGCCCGCGTCCGGCACGATCAGATCGAGGGTGGCAGCCGGAGCCACCGGCAGCACGGCCGCCGCAACCCGCCAGCCTCCTTGCCGAGTCAGACGAACCTGTGCCGTGAGCTCGAGCCGGTGCCGACCGCGGCCTTGGATCGGCAGCGACACCAGCGTCGCCGCCGCCGCCGTTGGCAGCGCCGCCGGCGATTGGACCGCGATCGCGTCCGTCACTCCCTGCACGACCCGCAGGTGCGCGGGCTGGCCATCCAGTGTCGCCCGCGAGAGCACAGCCCCGGAGAGCGGCAGCGACACCTCCACGAAGTCGGCGCTGAACACGTCTACGTCGATCCAGCCGTCGAGTTGCAGCACCTCGCCGCTGCCGAGAGTGCCCTTCATAGCCATGCCGGCGAGGGCAAACGGCACGGAGACTGCCGGACGCGTGGGGTCAGGGAAGGCGGCCTGCCAGAGGGCCGCAAAGGTGTCACGCGGCACCAGTACGAGCTCGCCCGTCGCCTCCGCCTGCCCCGCTGCATAGGGAACGATCACGACGTCTTTGGGCACAGTAACGGGTTCCCCGAGCGGGATGCCTTGAATGATCACGGCCTGGGATGGGGCGGCAACGCTCGGCGCGTCGGCGGCCGAGGTGGCCCCGGACAACACGCTCAGCACGCCCACCCCGAGGCCAAGCAGAGGCAGCGCCGCGCGCGGCAGCCCCGCGCTGGGCCCCTGCCGCGCGGGCCGCAGACAGGCGAGAAACCCGGTCAGCAGGTAGTACGGCAGCAGCAGGCAGGCCGCGTAGAAGGTGGCGTTGAACACGGCCGTGAAGCCGACCATCCCAGGCAGAGCCGGCAGCACCGTCGCCGCACCCAGCACCGCCGCGACGTAGGCGGCCTTGGTCCGCGGACAGCGGCGGGTCAGCGCCGCGCCGCCGACAACGACCCCCAGAGCCAGCGCCCAGGCCAGGGCCGAGAGTCGCCGCGTGCTGCCACTGAACAGACGCAGCGAAGGCGGCGCGCCCAGGCTGCGGAAGAGCAAACTCGGGCCCTCGGCGACGAGGGCGATATTGAGGCTACGCGCACCTTCAACGGCCCAGCCCGCTGGCGCCGTCGGCTCCGGGCTCGGCGACGGCGTTGCCGTCGCCGTTTGGCTCAGGTCCAAGACCTCGGCCTCCCCTAAGCGCTCCTCGCCGGCGCTGCGCTCGAGACTCGTTTCCTGGCGCTCTTTAGCCGCCGCGAGCGGGGCAGCGGTAGCGGGCGGCGGGGCCGCGGGGGCGGCCTGGGGCTTCGCGCTCTTGGTGGCCGCGTAATGGTCCGCGTAGGGTGGGGCGGCGGCCATTTCATCGGTCGTCTTGGCCAGGGTGTTGTGTGAGCGCAACGCCGCGACGCGGGCCGAGCCCAGACCCGCCAGGCAGCCGCCGACGAGGCCATGCCGGAAACGAACGCCGCCGCTGCCTTGCCAGAGTCCGCGGAGCAGGTTGACCGCGGCCAGACTCGGGCGCGCGGGGCGTTCAAGCACAACCGTCCCCGAACCTTCCAGCACCTCGACGCCTGTGGGCAGGTAGACGCGCCAGAGCAGGTCGGTGGCGGGCACCTCACCACTCGTACCGTCCTCGCCCTCGTGGACGAGCAGACGTGGGGCCGTCAGGCTGACGCCGCCGAGGGCGCCCAGCGTCGGGATGGCCGTCTCGTAGACCAGGAGCAGCACACGGTTCGTCGCGCTCTGGCTGGCAGGCAGATCCAGGAGGATGCGCTCCTTCTCCTGTTGCGGCCGGGCGGGATTGCCGTCGACGGTGACCGACCAGAGCTGGGTAGCGGTCGGCAGCTCGATCTCCAGGTAGAGGGCTTTGGTATGCAGGACAAACTCGGCCTGGGACTGGGCGGCGCCCTCGGCCGACAACACGGTGGTGATCCGGGCCTGCTGGATGATGGCCGGCGGCAGGGGGCAGCCGTGCGGCCGCACCACGCTGAGGGTCACCGCGGGCGGTTCGCCCACAAACCCGTAAGCGCCCAACAGCCGCGCCCCGGGCTGATACTCAGCCTCGACCAGTTCGCCAATGTCGACCTTGCGCGGCGGTTGCGGCAGGCGCACGTCGAGTTCGGGATTGCCCTCCACGGCCAGGAAGCCCGACTGGTAGGCCACGCCGGCAGCGCGGACGATGGGCAGGCTGATGTCTGCCTGGGCGCCCGCCTCCAAGCGCATCTGGAAGTCCACCGCGAGCTTGCGTACGCCGGCAGCCGGCTGCGCCAGTTCGACCAGCCAGCGCCGGTCGCTGCCGGCCTCCACGCTGCTGAACCCCTTCACCGCGGTGTCGCCCAGGCCGGTGATGGCGAGCGCGACGGGGGTGCTGGCGGGCAGCAGTAACTCCAGGCTCTGGGCCTGCGCTTCGGCGACATCGTACACGACCTCGGCGTGGCAGATCAGTGCATCCTGCTCGACACGGAAGAAAGAGAAGGTCTCGGCAGTCAGTCGCGGCTCGATGCGGGCGACCGTCAGGGTGGCCGCATAGGGCGGCGAGTCGTAGCGATAGGCCAGCGACGCCTCGACCCCGGCCAGACCGTACTTGGCTTTCTCGTTCTCGTTCAGCGGCGTCAGCCCCTGCAGGGTATCGGGCAGAACGCGCAGGTCCAGTCCGGCGTTGGCAGCGATGGCGCCGTTGTCGCGGCTGGCGGCACGCACGCTGAACACCGGGAAGACGACCTGCCGCGTCAGCCACGGGTCGAGCCAGCCTGGGGGCACATACGAGGCCTCAAAGACGACCGTCTGCTGGGTGCCGGGCGGGCTGCCGGTGGGAAAGCGCACCAGCAGCCTGCCGGGCTGCCCGGAAACCGCATAGCGCTCGAAGGCCAGGGGCGTGCCGGCGGCGTCGCTGACGCTCGTGACATCCCAGTCGGCGGGGGCATCCACCTCGACACTGAAGAGCTTCTCGTTCTCGGCCAGCACGGCAAAGCCGCCGCGAACCGAGAGGCCGCTCCGAGCCACGGTGAGGAGCAGGTTGCTGGTGACCCGCCGCCCCGCCGGAGGCGCCGTGAAGCGACCGGACAGGGCGAACCCGGCCGAGGGCGCGTAGTAGGCGATCGCCGCCCGCAGCGGCGGCCGGCCGGGGTCGTCCAGTCGGGCCGTCGCCGGTAGTGCCTGCAGGATGACGCTGCTATCGATGGCGATGCCGTCCCTGGCAACCAGTTCCTCGGTCTGCAGACGACGATCGAGCAGCACGCCGACGATGGCCACGTGGCCGACCACGTCCAGCGGTTCCAGCCAGGGCAGTTGCCAGTTCGTCAGCTCCGGCCGCGCGCGCTGGGCCGAGATGCCGAGCACCAGCGCCGCGCTGGTCTCCTCGCGCAGATACACCGCGAGCTGCATGCCACCCCCCGCCGCCGTAACCGCCCAACGCGAGAGCAACGGCGATTGCACGTCGGTGACCTCGAAGCCGGCCGGAAGCTGGAAACGGAACTCGTCGACGGCGCGATGCAGGACGTCCAAGGAGACCGTGGCGTGGAGGCGTTCGTAGGCGGGGGTCAGTTCGTCGATGATGACACTGCGGGCCACCACCACGCGGTCCTGGCGTTTGAGGCGGCTGTTCAGGCTCATGACCAGGCTCAGGCGCTCGCCCGGCGGCACCAGCTCAAAGCGTGTCTCGCCGGCCTTCTCATCCCAGAGACGCGAGGCGACGGCGGCGCCGCTGCGCAGTTCGACATCGCCCGGTGCACTGAGGGTGATACGCGTGCCGGGTGGCACGGGCAGAGCGATGTCCAGGACCTGGCGTGCAGCGCTCGTCTGCAGCGGCGCCACGGCCTCGACCGCCAGGGTGTGATCGCCTTTGCCTTCGACAAACGCAACCAGGCGGCCATCGGCAAGCCGTCCCACCGCGGCGGGGCGGCCCTCCTCTTCGGCGCGGCGTAGGCCGACCCCGGAGAAGCTCAGCGGGATCTCGTGCACGCCGTCGGCCAGCACACTGATCGTGAGCGAACCCGTAATGACAGCGCGCTCAGTGGCGACAGCAATGTGGTAGGTCGCGGCAACGGGCAGGGCCGCGACCGGTGGGGCCGCCGCGGTCCGCTGCCGTGCCTTGGCCTGCAGCTCGGCGAACTGCGCCCGCGGCAGCAGGACGCGGTCGGACTCTTTCTCGAAGAGGATCGGGATGCGGTCAAACGGCACGCGGATCTCGCGCACCGTGGGCGGTTCTTGTCCCCGCAGACCAGGCAGGATAGCCACCGCGATGACCAGTGCAACCAGGCACTGGCCCGCCTTCAGCGTGTGCGGCCAGAAGTGGGTACGCATGGCGACGTCCTCCTTCACCCTTGGCCCGTGCCGGCTTCAGGGTCAGGCGCGGCGGGCGGCGGAAGCGGCGGCGGCATGGGGGCGGCCGGGGGCGGCGATGCTGCCGGGCCCGCGGGCGGCGCGCCCTGCCGCCGTGGCCGGGTCACCACCACGTACCACAGGCCCCAGGCGATCAGCACGATCATGGCGCCGGCCACGGCGGCATTGCTGACCAGCGCCCGCGCCAGACTGGGCAGGAAGACCGCCAGCAACAGCAGCAGCGTGGCCACCAGACCGCAGACCAGGGCCCGCCGAGACAGGGTCGCGGGCAGCAGTACCAGGCCGAGGGCGACGCCGGCAACGATGACCAGCATCTGCACCCAGAGATCCTGAACGGCCCGGATCTGCAACGCTCCTGCAGCTCCCGCGGGGGGTCGCAGGGTCGAGAAAAGGACGTGCCGACCGTCGGTGGCAAAGCTGGCGAGCCCCTCTGTCCCGCTGTCCAGACCTTCACTGACCCACTGATACAGGGACTCCTGGCTCCGGTTACTGCGCGGCCACGACGAGAAACCGCGTAGCACCCAGACGAGTTCATCATTCCAGGCTCCACGCGCGCCCAGGTAGGTCAGTTCCTGCGGTAGAAAGACCGACAGAAAGACGCGCTGGGTGGCCGGTTCCTGGGGGAAACCCGGACCCTCGAAGTGCAGCTTCGGGCCACGTACGGTGTAGCGCAGTTCCACCAGGAAGGGGGTGTTCTGCGCCTGCGCGGTCAGCGGTATGAAGAACTCGCTGCCGGCGCCCTGCTCCAACGGCACGGGACGGCCGTTGATATGCAGGGGCTGGGTGTCGAACTCGACCTCGCCGGGGAGCTTGACGGTGAGTCGCTGGCGCGCGCTGCGCATGCGGTAGATGGCCTGGATGCTGGTGACCTCGCCGCGGGTCGCGACGGCGGTGATCAGGGCGCGCTCGATGCTGGTGGCCTTGACGTCTTTGGCTTCGTAGCGCGTTGCCCGGACCGTCAGCGACCAGTCGTCGTGCAAGAACTCGAACGCCCGCGCCGCCTCGCGCCCGGCCGCCCCCGGCATCAGATCGTGCTGCGGGTCAATGGCGCGCAACCCGGCGCGCGTTTCCGTGGGGACGACATCGATGGACTCGGCCTTGGCCAGGATGATCTGGCCCCAGGCACGGTCCACGGCGCGCGGGGTCAGATGCGGAATGACGAGGTCGACGCTGCCACCGACATCCAGCTTCTCGAGTTTCTGCTCCCAGACCAGCGGGATGACGGCGACCCCGATGAACTCGGTCTCGCCGCTGATCCGCCAGGCTACCGTCTCGGGCGCCAGGTCGCCCACGACGGCCGGGTCGTCCATGACCTCATGCCGGATGCCGGACGCCGTGATCCGGACCTGATCGGCCAGCGCCTTCGGCAGGTCGAGGCGCAGACTCTTGATGCCGCTGTAGAGCACGTCACAGAAGAACAACGCCTCGAAGCGCGCCACCCCGGACTCCAGGCGCACGGTGAGGAGTTGTCGCACCGTGATGTGGGGCTTACGGCGCTCCGCCTCAACCGTCAACGAAGCCGGCTCGACGCCAAAGGCGAAGGCCATCACCGGGCGCTCGCCCGCCGGTGCCGGTAGCGCGCCAAAGCCCTGTAGCGCCTCGGCCGGAGAGATAGTCCGCAAGCCCTTTGGATCACGTGGGTTGAAACGCAGACTATCGGGTCCGTAGACCACCAGCCGACCGGTTTCGCGGAAGACGCTGTCGGGGTCGGCACGAGGGATCGACAAGGCGATGGCGGCGGCCTTGCCGCTGGGCGTCAGCAGATCGGGCTCGGCCAGTCGACGGTGGAGTTGCAGGGCCAGCGCCACGCGCCCGCTGGCCTGACGGGAGAGGTTCACGACCAGCTTCCCCGGCTGGCCATCGACGCGGTGGTGTCCGGCGATCTCGGCGGGGGTGGCGTTCTCCGCCGTTTCACCGCGTACACTGCGGACCTCCCAGTCGGGCGGCGTCAGGAAGACGAACTGGAAGACGCCGGCGCGTTGCACATCGATGATACTGCGCACGTCGACGACCAGTTGCTCAGGCTGGACATGGGCCTCGACGAGGGTGTCGACCAGCAGACGTGGCAGGATCTTCTCGACGCGCAGGACCAGAGCGAAGGGCAGAGCGGCGTAGCGGTAGGCAAAGTCCCATGGCTCGCCGGTCAGACGTGCCGGCAGTTCCCCGGCGTCAAGCTGCAGCAGACTCTCGCGTTTCAGCGCTTCCGCCCGCAGGCCGGCCGCCAGACGCACCACCACCACGCCCTGCTGGCGACCCACATCGAGGGCCTTGACACAGGGCACGGCGCCCCCCGCCTCCGCGGCGAAGCGCTCGAGTTCCAGAACCAGGCTCTGCTTCTCGCGGGCCGGCTCGAAGAGCTGCGCCGTGATGCACTGCACCCCCTCCACGGCAGCCACGGACCACTCGCGCACATTCGGGTCAAAGACGTTGACGATCTTCTGATCCGCCGGCACCTCGACCCGTAGCTGCGGCAGCTCGGCGCGACTGACCGCGTACTCGAGCTCGACCCGGGTGCGGGTGACGCCCTCATCGATGGTCACCCGCGTCTCGGCCTGTACGCTGGCCAGGACCGTCAGCCCTTTGGCGCCCTCGGATTTCGGCGTCCACTCGATGCGGACCGAGGGCGTGGCGCCGACGAAGGCCTGTACACGGGTCTCGAGCGCATCCTTGGCCACGGGCACCTCGGTCGCGGCCAGCAGCGGCTGCACGTCGACTTTCACGCCCGGTTCAGGGATGCGGATATCCCAGCGGCTGACCGCTGTCACCGGAGCCGCGAAACTGACGCTATTGCGGCCGGGCGACTTGGTGTAGGCCCGCGCGAATTCGAGATCCAGCTCGATGATCTGCGGCGTCTTGGCGGGGTTCTCCACGAGCAGGGCATAGCCACCATCAACCGCGAGCAGACGCGCCGGAGCAGTCCGGATGGTGGCCTTGGAGATGGCGACATCGCCGAGCTGAATCGGGACGCGGTTCCAGCCTTCCTTGAGCAGCTCGATGCGGACCTTCGCTTTGACGTTGATCACGTCCTTGGCGACCGTCGCCTCGCCGGTGATCTCGCTGACCAGATTATCGACCGGCGGTTTGCTGGTCGCTGGCCGGACCGCCGCGGCCCGCGCCGCCTGCCAGAGCTTCTGGAACTCCTCGTAGGGCAGGAAGACGCCCCGGCCGGACTTCTCGAAGGTCTTGCGCAGGTCTTCGTAAGGGATGTAGATGGTCTGCTCGCGGAACATCTCCGGCGCGGGCTCGGGGAGCGCCGGAGACGCCGGCACGGGCAGCGGCACCACCGCCGGCGCCGCCGCAGCAGCAGCAGCGGCAGGTGCGGGCAGCACCGCCGCTGGCGGCGCGACATCGGCCGGCACCGCCGGCGCTGGCGCCGGTTCCTGGGCCAACGCAAGGGCAGCGAGGACGATCCCGACGAACGGGGCGGCAAGCCGCGGCAGGGCGGGCATCTTCATGGCGCAATTCCCCCTGTGCCAGACTGACAAAGCTCGCGAAGATACACTATCCCATCCAAGGGGCATTCGTTCAACCCCGGCAGGCCACTCTGGCCACGGCGCTGCCGTCTATCCCTTACAACGTGCCTTGGAGCGACCTCTTAGGTCGAGCAGACTTCACTGGCGTTACGGCCCGGCTGTTCTCCGGGTGGACAGCAGCGTGGTCTCCGTTTACGTTGGGATACATCTTCCACGTTCGTGCAGTCGAGGAGTCTGCGACCATGACCAACGCGCGGTGCGGCACCCTGGTGGTGGGCTTCCTGCTGGCAGGATTGGCCCTGGTCTCGGCGGCGGAGCGCACACGCTACGACCGCACCTTCTACGAACCCTCCGAGGCGGTGGTGACGCCGCACCTGGTGTGGCAGAAGCCAATGGCTGGCGGCAAGCTGCGTGTGCTCTTCATCACCCACCGCAATGCGATGCGCGAGGCGATCGAACTGGCGCAGCGTTTCGACCTGGACTACCGCGTCTTCGCCTGCGAATCGCCGACGAAGTTCGGCGAGACCGGCATGGGCGTCGACGCCGCCTGGCGACTGGTGCGCGGCAACTCCGCCGAAGAACTGGCCGAGCAACTCCGTCGCGATCTTGCCACCGCGGTCGACGTGATCGTCCTGGGCAACGTCAAGTGGGACGAACTGCCGCTGGACTGCCGGTACGAGATTCTGCGGAAGGTCAAAGCGGGGACGGGCCTGGTGGGGCACCTGCCAGCCGGCCGCGACGAGTACATCAACCGCCTCCTGCAGGACCGTCGCCCCAACCCCGGCTTCGAGAATCCAGGGCCGGCGCCGGTCGACGTCGTGAGCGCCGTGCCCTTTGCCGCCCTGCCGGCCTTTGCGGCCCAGGCGGATGCGGCGAGCTTTGCCGCCAACACCCTCGAGACCGCCACCTTCGGCCGCGGGCGGCTGGCCTTCCTGCGCGCCAGCGTGCCCATCCACCAGATGCTGACGCCGGGGCCGACGGGCCGGGTGCAGGACTGCCGCCTGGACTATGACTACTACCTGGCCCTGGCCGGGAAGCTCATCCGCTGGGGCGCCGGACGGACGCCGGCGGTCACTGTTGCCTCGCCGCCCGAGCCAAGGGCGACGCGGGCGCGAGCCGAACTCGCCGCCACGCCCCTCACCTTCCGCCTGAACGCCGCGACCGCGCCGGGCGGTATTCACCTCGACTTCTGCCTTCGCGACCGGCACAACCGCATCTGGAGCACGGCACGGCGCGACCTGGAACTGGCGGCGGGAGAGACCGCGGTGAACTTCAGCCTGCCCCCCCTGCCCCGGGGCTCGTACTTCGCCGATCTGTGGGTGCAGAAGGACGGCGCCACCGTGGACTTCGGGTCGCAGGTTCTCGAGGTCACCGACCCGCTCGGCCTGGCCAAGGTTACCCTGGCGCAGGAGAGCGTCGCCCGGGGCGAAGCGCTGAGCGGAACGGTCGGAATCGACGGCTTCATCCCGGGGCTGACGCTACGCCTGCGCGCCACCGACGGCCATGGTCGGCGCCTGGCTGAACAGACGCAACCGGTGACTGCGGCAGAGTTGCCCTTCAGCCTGCCGATGACGGCAGCGTTGACCCTGGTCGGGCGCCTGGAGGCCGAACTGCTGCAGGGCGCTGACAGCCTGGACGTGGAGGGCCTGGACATTCATATCAACAACCTCTACCCGGATCGCCAGGACGCCCTGTTTGTGATGTGGGAGAGCTATGCCAACGACTTCATTGGACCCCTGATTGCGGAGTCGTTCACGGCCAACGGCATCGAGGCGCAGTACGGCGGCGCCGGGGCGCCGGGCTACGGCCCCTACGCCAACCAGTGGTGGCTGCCCTACGCCATCCGTTTCACCGACAGCAAGACCGACTGGTACCAGGAGCGCATTTCGCGCCAGGCGGGCGATCTGGTGCGCGACCCCTGCCTGACCGATCCCGCCTACCGCAAGACGGTGCGCGAGACGCTGCAGACGACCGCCCTGGCCGCCCGGAACTGCTCGACCAGTGACTTCACTCTCGGTGACGAGAACCTCTTCGTCTCGGGCGCCTTCGACCTGTGCTTCTCGCCGACCTGTAACGCCGACTTTACGCGTTGGCTCAAGGAGCACTATGCCGACCTGGCCACCCTCAACGCGGCCTGGGGCACGGCGTATGCCTCCTGGGACGAGGCGCGACCGCAGACGCTCGAGGACGCCCGCAAGGCTGGCAACCTGGCGCCGTGGGTGGCCCACCGCCGACACATGGACAGCGTCTGGGCGGGTATCCATGCCTTCGGCCGCGACGTGATCCGTGAGACGGTCCCCGCGGCACGCGTGGGCTACGAGGGCTCGGACTCGCAGGTCAGCACCTACCTGGCTGCAGACTACTGGAAGCTGGCGCAGTCCATGAATCTCAACAATATCTACTACCGTGACTTCCTGTCGCTGGCCTGGCGCGACTTTGCGCCGCCGGGGATGCTGCTGGGGGCGGGCTGGTTCGGCGGTTACCCGGACAACCGCAACGAGCCTTTCATGCGCTGGTTTCCCTGGCGCACATTGTTCAAGGGCTCAAACAGTTTCTGGGTGTGGTGCGGCTACGGCAACGCCGGTTCGGTCATGGCCTTCGACCTGTCGCCGTACCCCTTCTTCCAGGCTGCCTGCACCGAGGTCGCCGCCATCAAGGGCGGCCCCGGCAAGCTGTTGATCACGGCGGACCGCGCCCATGACGGCATTGCCGTGCTCTACTCCGCCACCAGCGTGCATGTGGCCACCGCGACCGCGGGGTTCCCGGACCTCGACCTTACCCTCAACGCGACCGTGCAACTCCTGCATGATGTCGGGCTTGAATGCCGGATCCTCTCGTACGAGCAGGTGGCTGCGGGACAGCTCACAAACCGCGAGTTCAGATTGCTGGTTCTTCCTGGGGCCCAGGCACTATCGCGCCCGGAGGCAGACGCCGTCCGGCGGTTCGTCGAGGCGGGTGGCGCCGTGCTGGCCGATCTGCGGCCTGGGGTCGCCGACGAGAACGGTCGTCCTTACGCCAAGGGTGCCCTCGACGATGTCTTCGGGGTTACGCAGGCGCCGTCGTTCAAAGGCGGGCCGGCGGAACTGCTGACGGCGGCCCTCGCTAATCTCACCTGCGACGCCACGCTGACGCTGGCCGGCGGCACGGCCGCCGGCCAGGCGGGGCCGGTGCCGCTCCTGGTGTCCAAGGCTTTCGGTCAAGGCCAGGCGACGCTGCTGAACTTCGCCCTGATGCCCTATGGGAATCTGCCTAAAGCCAAGGATGCCGACTTCGCTGACTGGGCCGCCGGCGCGGGCTGGCGCGCCTTCCTACGACAGCAGGTCAGCGCTGCCGGGGTGCGCACCCCGGTCCGTGTCGAGCCGGAGTTGCCGCACCTCGAGGTCGCGCGCTTCCGCCGTGGTGACCTCGAGTACGTGGGGATCATCCAGAGCCTGCCGCGGCCCGCCATCGACTACACAAACCAGACGGCCGCCGCGCCCACGGCCACCCCGGTGCATCTGACCTTTGATCGTGAGGCCTATGTGTACGACGTGCGCAGCGGCGGCTTGGTCGGCCGCACGGACACCGTCAAGACCGCGATCACGCCCGGGGAGGCCAAGCTGTACGCGCTCCTGCCCTACCGGGTCACCGCGCTCGGCATCACGGCGCCGCGCCGGGCCGACCCCGGCCTGGAGATTGCCCTCGGCATCGCGGTTAAGGTCAAGGGCAACGACACGCCGGGACGTCATGTCGTGCGGGTTGAGTTCGCGGACCCCGCCGGCCGGCCGGTTCCCTACTATGCACAGAATGTGCTCTGCGACGCCGGCAAGGGCGAGCTGCGCGTGACCTTCGCCTTGAACGACTCGCCGGGCACGTGGACGCTCACGGCGCGCGATACCGCCACCGGTGTGACGCGCGCTGCCGGCCTGCGACTGGAGGGGGAATAACATGAGGCCCTGGAACCCTCTCCTCGGCGTGCTTCTGCTGAGCTGCCTGGCCGGCGCCGGAGCCGAGGTCACAGGCACGAGTTACCCCTGTTTCCAGGCCGTAACCGAACCCACCATCGACGGGAACGTGGCGGCAGACCCCGCCTGGCAGACCATTCCCGCGGTAACGGGCTTCCGCGTTCTGGGCGGTGGCTACACCCACAGCAAGCAAAGCACGGCCAGGATGTGCTGGACGGCGGCGGCGGTGTGGGTTGCCATCGAATGCGAGGAGCCGGACGCGCCCAGCCTCAAACCGACGGCCAGGGACGGCGGTTGGACCTGGAGCGAGGACAGCGTGGAGATCTTCCTGCAGCCCGGTCGCGGCGCACCGGTCTACCAGATCGGGGTGACGGCCGGCGGCGCCAAGGGCAGCGGCGAGAGCAGCCCCGACACCGCTGCCTGCAGCGCCGCGGCCACGATCACCGCCACGGCCTACAGCATCGAGATCAGAATCCCCTTCGCGGCACTCAGGACGACCGCCGTCCAGGCCGGAAGCTCCTGGCGGGGGACCTTCTGCCGGAATATCCAGACGATCACCGCCTCGGGCGGCGACAAGTACACCTGCTGGTCGCCCCTGCAGTCGCGCTTCCTGGAGCCGGATAACTTCGCCACCATCGAGTTCCGGGCACCGCCGTTGAGCCTGGAGGCGAGCACCCGCATGAGCGCCGAGCTGAATCTTGCCTACCGCGCCGAACTGGGCCGTCTGCTCCAGGTCAGGGCGGGGCGGGCGACGGAGTTTCAGGAAGCCCTGCGCGGGGCCAGCACCCACCCGCGCCTGGGGGCAAAGGCGCGGGAGCTCCTGGCGGCTTGGCAGCGGATTGAGGCCGTGAATGCCGACGCGGCCAGCGCGGCCTTGCCGGACCTGCGCCAGGCGCTGATCACCGCCCAGGGACTGCAGGAGGCTTCTTACGTAACGAAGTACACCGCCCTGCTGGAACAGCTCTTCAGCGAGCCGTGAGTCGACGAAGAAGGAAGCGGCCCATGAGCAGGCGACCCAATGTGGTCTTCGTACTGACCGACGACCAAGGCTACCCTCCACTGGGTTGCCACGGACATCCCCTCGTGCGCACCCCGCACCTGGACGCCTTCCACAACGCCGGAGTGCGCTTCGAGCAATTCCATTCGGGAACGACCTGCGCGCCGACACGAGCGGGGCTGCTGACCGGGCATCACTGCAACTCGACCGGGGTGTGGCACACCATCGGCGGCCGCTCGCTGCTGCGCCGCGACGAGTGGTCCCTGGCCGCGGCGCTGCGGGAGAATGGTTACCACACCGGGCTCTTCGGCAAGTGGCATCTGGGCGACGAGTTCCCGTACCGTCCGCAGGACCGCGGCTTCGAGACCACCGTCTGCCATGGCGGCGGCGGCATCAGTCAGCAGCCCGACTGGTGGGGCAACGACTACTTCGATGATACCTACCAGGCCAACGGCGAGCCCCGGCCGTTCCAGGGCTACTGCACCGACGTCTTCTTTGCCGAGGCCAGCCGCTTCATCGAGACCCACCGCCACGAGCCCTTCTTCTGCTTCATCTCGACGAACGCGCCGCACAGCCCGTTCAACGTCGAACCGGCCTGCCGTGACCTGTATGCCGCGGACACACCATGTGAGCAGTACGCCCGCTTCCTCGGCATGATCACGAATATCGACGCAAACTTCGGGCGCCTACGGAATCACCTGCGCGATCTCGGCCTCGAGGACAACACCATCCTCATCTTCATGAGCGACAACGGGCAGACGGGCGTGGACCCCGCCGTGAATGCGACGCTGTACAACGCCGGTATGCGCGGCCTCAAGGGCAGCCCCTACGAAGGTGGGCATCGGGTGCCGTTCTTCCTGCGCTGGCCGGCCGGGGGCCTGGGCGGCGGCCGCACGATCGCGTCACTGGCCAGCTATGTGGACGTCATGCCGACATTGCTGGAACTGTGCGGCGTGCCGGTCGCGGCCGAGCGGACCTTCCACGGCGACAGCCTGGCGCCGCTGCTGCAGGGCGCGACGGACCCGCGCTGGGACGAGCGGACCTTCGTGACCGACACGCAGCGCGTGGCGCATCCCTTGAAGTGGCGTCTAAGCTGCGTGGCCAAGGGCCCGTGGCGGCTGGTGCAGCGTGACGAACTCTACGACCTGCGGACCGATCCCGGTCAGCGCTGCGACGTGGCGGCCCAACACCCGGAATTGGTCGCCGAGTTGCAGGCCGCTTACGAGGAGTGGTGGGCCCTCTGCGCCCGCCAGATGGACGACGCCATCCCGATCTCGGTCGGCGCCGTGGAACAGGTCGAGGCGGTCCTGCGCTCGCATGACCTGCGTAACGAGCAGGACCACGCCCTGGTTTGGGACCAGAACCAGGTGCGGCGGGGTGAGGTCTGCCACGGCTACTGGGACATCATGGTCGAACGTGATGGCGTGTACGACTTCGAGCTGCGCCGCTGGCCGAAGGAAGCCGGGCATGCGGTGGCGGCCGGCATCGAGGGCCCCGATGTGGCCTTCCGCGAGGAAGGGGTCGCGCCCGGAGCCGAGGACCACTACCGTGGCGGCAAAGCCCTCGGCTTCAACCTGGCCTGCCTCAACCTCAGCGGCCTGCCACAGCGGAGCGTCGCCGTCACCCCGACCGACGCCGGCGCCGTGATCACCGTGCCGCTGCCGCGCGGCCCACGCCAGGTACGGGCGCAGTTCTCGCAGTGCGCCGGGGCCTACGGCTCTGCCTACTATGTCTACGTGTGCCGGCGGGAGTAAGCCATGAACGGTTCACGGGAACGGGTGTTCAAGGCCTTCCGACACGAGCTGCCGGATCGCACACCGTTGTTTGAGCTCTACTGGCCGTATCATCCCGTGCATTGGGAGGTGTGCGGGCAGACGGTCGCCACCGACATGCGCCTGGCCTGGGATGCGCTGGCCGAGGGGATTGCCTGGGAAGAGCTCGTCGAAGCCGAAGCGCAGTGTGATGTGCGCATGGCCCGCCACTTCGGCCTCGACCTGATGCATATCAAGTGCAGCTCGCCGCGGCACTACACGCGGCCCCGTAAGCTCGGACCTGACGCCTGGGAACTGGGCGGTGTGCGCTATGCCTGGAATGAGCGCACCAAGCTGGTCGAACCGCAGGGTGTCGTCAGCGGTAACTGGGAGGACGCCAACCGCAGCGAGGCCGCCTTTACGGCCGCGGTCAACAGCCCCGACTTCGACCGTTTCGAGGTCGATCCGGCGGCGTTTGCCCGTTTCGAGCGCGTCCAGGAGCTGCTCCGCGCCGCCGGCGACGACATCGTCACCATGGCCGAGGTCGGCAACGGCACCGGCGCCGCGTTCTACCCGCCCTTCATGTACATCTGGATGTTGGAGACGCCGGAGCTCTACGAACGCTGGCTGAACCGCCAACGGCGCTACGGCCAAGACGTGACGGCCGAGTTCCTGCGCCGTGGCGCTGACGTCGTCGCCCTGGGCGGCGATGTCAGCGGCGACCGCGGGCCAGTGATCTCGCCGGCCCTCTACCGACAGTACATCCTGCCGGCCATCCGCGAGCACGTCGACCAAGTCCACGCCGGCGGCGCCCTGGCCGTCTACACCTCCGATGGCAACCACTGGCCCATCCGCGATGCCTTCTTCTTCGAGTCGGGAATCGATGGCTACAAGGAGGTGGACCAGGCTGCCGGTATGACCATGGAACGGCTGCTGCGCGAAGGGGTGAAGGACCGGGTGACCATCATCGGCAACATCGACGCCCGCCACATCCTCTGCCGCGGCACCCCGGATGATGTCCGCCGCGACGTGCGCTCCTGTCTGGAGTGGGGCCGCAAGACTCCCGGCGGACACATCCTGCACACCAGCCACTCCATCCATGAGGATGTCCCCGTCGCCAACTACCTGGCGCTGGTCGACGAGTACCGCCGCTACTTTGGGCTGAGCAGCCTGGGTTGAGAGCGCCGTGGTCGTCACCGTACGCGCCGCGGCCGATACAGAGCCAAGCTTATGAATATCGTCATTGCCGGCGCGGGTGAGGTGGGCCGGGAACTCGCCCGATCCTTCGGGGACCGCCGTAACAACATGACGGTGGTCGAGCGCTCGGCGGGGTTGCTGGACCGCCTGCGCGACCGCCTCGAGGTGATGACGGTGACCGGTGACTGCGCCGTCGTGGGCATCCTGAAGAGAGCCCTGGGCCAGACGACCGACCTGTTCATTGCAGCCACCCGTGACGACGCCGCAAATGTCCTGGCCTGCAGCATTGCCCGGCACTTCAAGGTGCCCATGACCATCTGTCGGCTTGGCTGCACCGACTTCTTCAGCGATGGTGATGCGTGGACGCCAGCGGCGCTGGGCATCGACCACATGATCTTCCCCGAGGCCGAGTGTGTCACCCAGATCCGGCACGCGCTTGAGCACCAGGCGGTGGTGGAGCGGATCGTGCTCAGCTACCCGGATGCGGAGTGCACCGGACTGCGGGTGAGTCCCAGGTCCAGCCTGGTGGGCTGCCCCTTACACGACTTCCCGGAACCCGCCTTGCTGGCTCGAGTCCGCATTGCGGCCATCGTGCGGCAGCAGCGACTGGTCACCCTGCACGGCAGCACCGTCTTCGGCACGGGTGATGAGGTCTACGTGGCAGGGCCGCGGGCGGCCGTGGCTGCGCTCCATGAGCGCTTCTGGCCTGGCCACAGCAGCACGGGTCCGGTGGTGGTGGCTGGGGTCAACACGCTGTCGCGACGCTTGGTCCTGGAGCTCTGCGATCTGGGACTCAACGTCCGGGTCATCGAGCCCTCCGAGACCACGGCAGCAGCCTTCCTCGACGATCTGGGCCGACGCGCGCTACTGATCCGTGGCAGTTCCACCGACAGCGACGTCTTGGAGGAGGCCGGCGTCAAGAACTGCCGTGCCTTCATCAGTATGCTGGATGACGATGAGGACAACATCCTCGGCAGCATCCTGGCCAAGCAGCACGGCGCCCGCAAAGTTATCACGGTCACCCACAAAGCCGAGTACGTGGGCATCGTACCCGCGATGGCGGCCATCGACTGCGGCTTCAGCCCGCGGCTGGCAGCGGTGAACTCGGTGCTGAACGTGCTCTGCACCGACGAGGTGCGCGTCCAGGCGGTGCTCAACCGGACTCGGGCTTACGTCTACGAATTCCGCGTCCAGCCGGGCGCCCCGTTCTGCGGGCGACGCCTGGCCGACTGTCAGATGTCCGAGGCTGCCGTCTTCGCCCTCATCGTCCGCCGCGCCGAAAGCCTCGTGCCCACCGGGGAAGTGATCTTAGAGGCGGGTGACAGAGTGGTCACCGTCTCCACCCCGGAGACCGCCCGTGACCTCGAGAAACCGCTGACGCGGCGTAGCTTCCTACGCTGACGCTGGAGAGACCATGAACCTGCGCGCCGTGCTGCGCGCCACCGCCTCGGTGATGATCATCGTCGGCGTGGCTATGCTCTCCGGAGTGCCTGTGGGAATGCTCATGGGCGACGCCCCGGCCGACACCAGGAAACTGACGCTGTGCGCCCTGGCCGCCATCGCCTGCGGCGCCCTGGCGGTGCTGCGGGTGCGGCCGGGACTCGTTTTCGGCCGGCGCGATGGCTTCGCCGTGGTCACCCTGGGTTGGGTGGTTGCCACCGCGTTCGGCGCCGTGCCCTTCATCCTCATCGGGCAGATGCACTGGTACGATGCCGTGTTCGAGACCATGTCCGGATTCACCACCACCGGCGCCAGCGTCCTCGAACGCGGCCTCGGCAGGCGCGACGGCGGAGTCTTTGCACTGGGCATCGCCGACCTCTCGTACGGTCTGATCTATTGGCGCGCCATGACCCACTGGCTGGGCGGCATGGGAATCGTGGTCCTCTCGATGGCCGTCTTGCCCTGGCTTGGCATCGGCGCACAGCAACTCTACCGAGCCGAAGTCCCCGGACCGACCAGCGACCGGATCACACCGCGCATCGCCGACTCCGCCAAGATCCTCTGGGGGGTCTACCTGCTCCTGTCGGTGGTGCAGACCGTCCTGCTCTGTGCCGGTGGGATGCCGCTGTTCGACGCCTGGTGCCATACCTGCGCCACCATGGGCACCGGCGGCTTCTCGACGCGGCAGGAAAGCGTGGCCTTCTACAACAGTGCCTACATCGACGGGGTGATCACTCTCTTCATGTTCCTGGCCGGAGCGAACTTTGTGTTGCACTATCGGACCCTGCGGGGCGAACTCGGCAGCCTGTGGCGCGACGAAGAGTTCAGGTTCTACCTGGCCCTGGTCCTGCTCGCCACGGCCAGCATCGCCTTCCAGTTGACGGGTGGGGAGATTGTCACCAGCACCGGCACCCGCCTGGCGGCGGTAAGCTTCCCTACCGCCCTGCGCTATGCGGCCTTCCAGGTGACCTCGCTGGTGACCACAACCGGCTTCGTTACGGCCGACTTCAGCCTGTGGCCGGCCTACTGCGTGGCCGTGCTGCTGCTGCTGATGTTCCTGGGCGGTTGTGCCGGTTCCACCGGCGGTGGCCTCAAGCAGTCGCGGCTCCTCCTGCTGCTGCGCTACAGCGTCTTCCAGGTTGAACGCTGCGTCTTCCACCGCTCGCTGTCCAATGTCCGCTTCAATGGCCAACGCGTGGATTCGGCGGTCCTGCACAAGACGCTGGCTTTCTTCTTCCTCTTTGTCGGCACCCTTGCCGCCGTGACCCTGGCGCTCTGCCTGTTGGGGGTTGACGACCTGACTACCGCGGCGACGGCGGCCATCGCGAGTCTGGGCAACGTCGGGCCAGGGCTGGGGAAGGTCGGCGCCATGTACACCTACGCCTGGATGACACCAGCCGCCAAGCTCCTGTTGTCCTTCGCCATGCTGCTTGGCCGACTGGAAATCTATACGGTACTGGTGATGTTCCTGCCGTCATTCTACCGCTGAACCCCATACACCCAGGAGGCCCCACCGTGTTCATCGACGCGCATCTGCACACCGTCGCCGTCCCCGGCCTGCCCCGCTCAACGGCGGGAGAGGGCTTCGCGACGCCCGAAGAGTTGATCGCCATGATGGACCGCACGGGCGTGGACAAGGGCGTCCTGCTGCCGTGCGTGAGCCCGGAGTGCGCTTTCCAGCTTTCGACCACCGAGGATGTCCTGGGGGTTTGCGCCCGCTACCCGGAACGCTTCATCCCCTTCTGCAATCTGGACCCCCGCGCACTCGGCAACGCGCCCGGAAGCGATCTCTCCTTTGCCCTGCGCTACTATCGCGAGCGCGGCTGCCGGGGACTGGGAGAGATCACCGCCAACCTGCCCTTCACGGATCCCCTGGTGCGCAACCTGTTCACGCACTGCGCGGCCTGCCACTTGCCGGTGCTGTTTCACATTGCGCCCGCACAGGGGGGCTACTACGGCCTGGTGGACAGCCTGGGATTGCCGGGACTGGCGCAGTCGCTGCGGGACTTCCCAGAGCTGGTCTTCATCGGCCACTCCCAGCCCTTCTGGGCCGAGATCAGCGGCGACCTCACCGAGGCCGCCCGCAACTCTTACCCGCCGGGACCCATCGCTGCCGGCGGAGCCCTCATCCGCTGGCTGGACGAATTCCCCAATCTGTGCTGCGGTTGGGATGCCGGCAGTGGCTACAACGCCCTGACGCGCGATGCCGAGTTCGGCTACCGGTTCATGGAAACCTACCGCGACCGCATCCTCTTCGGCACCGACATCTGCTCGCCCCTGAACACCCACCAGCATGCCCAGTACCTGCGCGCTGCGCGGGCCGAAGGGAAGATCTCCGAGGCCGCCTTCGAAGCCATCAGTTGGCGCAATGCCAACCGCCTCTTTCAGCTCGGACTGTGACGGCGGGATGGAGGCGGGACCGGGCGCGGGTCAGTCGACGAAGTCCACGCAGTGCAACTCGTACACCAGGGTCTCGCCGGCCAAGGGGTCGTTGCCGTCAATCCGCACTGCATGATCGCCGATGAGCTCGACGATGACCCCCTGGCTCGGACAGCCCTTACCGGGAGCGGTCACCTGGACCAGCATCCCCGGCTGGGGTTCAACGTGCTCGGAGAGCTTGGCGCGCGGGACCTCGCAGACGGCCTCCTCGCGGTACGGCCCGAAGGCGTCGGCGGGCGTAAGGGTGATGGTCCTGCGGTCCCCCGGCGCCATGCCGACGACGGCCTGTTCCACGGCCTCCAGGAGCATGCCCTCGCCCAGCGTAATCTCCGCCGGTGGGCCCTGTAACGTGGACTCGACGGGACTGCCGTCCTGTCGCCGGCAGAAGTAGTGCAGCCGCACACCATCACCCATCTGGGCTGTTCGCATGGCCTTTGACCTTCCCGTCAGGGTCCCCGCCGGCAGCCGCAAGTCCAGCCCTTGAGCGATG
This sequence comes from uncultured Victivallales bacterium, assembly GCA_903837355.1. Classification (GTDB taxonomy): domain Bacteria; phylum Verrucomicrobiota; class Lentisphaeria; order Oligosphaerales; family JAFGRS01; genus CAILUI01. The sequence continues at coordinate 2,142 of CAILUI010000452.1, read as the reverse complement.
ATGCGCCGAACGCGCCCGGCAGTCCCCGCTCAGGACGGGTTGATCGGGCCATACCACTTGCGCACTTCGCGTTTGCGCAGGCGCACGGCTGCTGGCGTGACCTCCACCAACTCGTCGTCGTTGATGTAGGCAATATACTCTTCGAGGCTCATTTCCACAGGCGGCGTCAGGATCACGTTCTCGTCCGACCCGGAGGCGCGCACGTTGGTCATTTTCTTGGCCTTGCAGGGGTTGACCAGCAGGTCGTTCTCCCGGCAGTGCTCGCCGACGATCTGGCCGCGATAGACGTTCAGGCCGGGCTTGACGAACAGCCGCCCGCGGTCCTGCAGGCTGAACAGGGCATAGGCCACCGTGCTGCCATCCAGCATGGAGACGAGGACGCCGCGCTGCCGGCCCCGGATCGGACCGGCGTACGGGCCATAGTCACTGAAGATGTAGTTCATCACGCCGAGGCCCTTGCTCTCGGTCAGGAATTCGCTGCGGAAGCCCAGCAGACCACGGGTGGGGATCCGGTAAACCAGCCTGGCCATGCCATTCGCCGTCTCCATGCCCACCATCAACCCGCGCCGCTGGCCGAGGTTCTCGATCACCGGGCCGACGAACTGCTCGCCGACGTCGATGGTCAGCTCCTCAAACGGTTCGAGCTTCTGCCCATTCTCTTCGCGAATGATGACCTGGGGGCGGGTCACCTGGAGTTCGTAGCCTTCGCGGCGCATCCGTTCAATCAGAATCGACAGGTGCAGCTCGCCGCGGCCACTGACCTTATAGCCCATGCTATCGGTCAGCGCCTCGACATGCAGCGCGACGTCGCTCATGCACTCGCGTTCCACCCGGTCGATCAGGTGGCGACTGGTGACATAGCTGCCTTCACGCCCCGCGAACGGCGAGTCGTTGGGGATGAAGTTCATGCTGATGGTCGGCGGGTCGATCGGCGACGGCGGCAGCGGAATCGGCGTGAGCGGATCGGTGTAGGTGACACCGACCGTCACCTCTTCCATGCCGGCCACGGCGACGATCTCGCCGGTCCCGGCCTCTTCGATGGAGACCTGCCGGTTGACCTCGAAGCGATAAACCTTGGTGATCCGTGCCGGGATGATCTTGCCATCGCGCAGCACCACCGCGATGTCTTTGTTGATGTTCAGCGTGCCCGACGTGATCTTGCCGATGCCCAGACGGCCCAGGTAGGGCGAGTAGTCAAGGCTGCTGACCAGCATCTGCAAGGGGGCGTCGGGCGAGCCGTACGGCGGCGGGATGTGCGAGACGATCTTCTCGCATAGGGGCCCCAGGTCCTTGGGCTCATCGGTCGGATCATGCAGGGCGTACCCATCCCGCGCACAGGCGTAAACGACCGGGAAGTCGAGGATGTGGTCCGGAGCGCCCAACTTGACGAACAGATCAAAGACTTCATCCACCGCCCAGTGCGGACGCGCCGCCGGCTTGTCGATCTTGTTGATGACGACCACGATCGGCAACGCCAGCGCCAGCGCTTTCTTAAGCACAAAATAGGTCTGCGGCATCGGCCCTTCCGCCGCGTCCACCAGCAGCAGCGCGCCATCGGCCATCTTCAGAACGCGTTCGACCTGACCGCCGAAGTCGGCGTGTCCGGGGGTGTCGATGATGTTGATCCAATAGTCGCCGTAGCGGAACGAGCCATTCTTGGCGGCGATCGTAATGCCACGCTCACGCTCCAGGTCCATGGAGTCCATCAGGCGCTCAGCCACCTGCTGGTTGTCGCGGAACATATGGCCTTGCTTAAAGAACACATCGACAAGCGTGGTCTTGCCGTGGTCAACGTGGGCAATGATGGCGATGTTGCGTATCTTGCTTTGTTCCATGGGATCCTGATGCTGTCGAGGCAGGCACTGCTGAGGCTGCTGCCGAGCCGGCCTAGGCGGTTCGGTACCCACTGACACCAGGGCACTATGACCGCTGCCGAGCCCGCCCGACCCGTGCCTGAAAAACGGTAGGGCCAGGTACTATACTGCCACACGGTGGTAAGTACAGGGGCCTGCAGGCGGTGCCGTAACCGGTCACTGGATGGGGGGGCCTGCTGGTTTGGGTCCGGGGGCGCTCTGCGGTTCTACCGCGCGGGGCATCGATTTCGCCGGTGACGAATTTCATGAGAAATGTGCGGAGCCCTCT
>CAILUI010000451.1 GCA_903837355.1 uncultured Victivallales bacterium | reverse complement strand
TACAGAGCGGTCGGACTCGGCGAACCACGTGAACGCGGGGCTGCACGCCCAGTACCTGTCACCCAGACGGCTCCAGGTTCGTCGTTCCGCCTTCAGCCCCCGCGGGGCGCAGTGTCCGCCCGATCATGTCAGGATGAAACTCTGCTTGGGAGTACTGCCGCGTGCCCTCACGCGGCTGGCGGGTGGGGGCACCCGCCACTACCTCAGAGCCCCCCGCGCGACTGAGGTCGAGTTTCACAGGAGGCGGTCTAAGCCGGGGGCATTGGGGGCGACTCCACTCTCGGCCCGATGGGCCGTTGCGGGGCAAGGGCTGAAGCCCTCACTACGAGCCTGAGTCTGGACGGCGCGCCGGGGTTGGCGGTGAGGCCTTGGCGTTTCCGGGGCAGGGGGCCTCAGCCGAAGGGCGGCAGGGCGACCGCTTCCCCGGCGACCAGTGGGAGCTCGACCGTGCGCTCGCGGTAGCGCAGGCGGCAGAGGCCCGCCACTCGCGCCCGGATGCGTCCGCCGACGAGGGTGCCATTCTGCCAGTCCAGATCGACGACGAAGCCGCCGCGTGCGCAGAGGCCGCGGACCGCGCCGTCCGGCCAGGCCTGGGGCAGGGCCGGCAGTAGGTGCACGGTGCCGTCGTGACTCTGCAGCAGCATCTCGGCGATGCCGGCGGTCCCGCCGAAGTTGCCGTCGATCTGGAAGGGAGGGTGGTTGTCGAACAGGTTCGGCAGCGTGCAGGTGCCCAGCAGCGCCTGCAGATTTGCGAAGGCCAATTCCGGCTCGGCAAAGCGGGCCCAGAAGCTGACGATCCAGGCGCGGCTCCAGCCGGTGTGGCCGCCGCCGTGCGCCAGCCGGTGCTCCAGCGAGCGGCGCGCCGCCGCGGCCAAGGCGGGGGTGCCCTGCAGGGTGATCTGGTGGCCAGGATGCAGCCCGAACAGGTGCGACATGTGGCGGTGGCCGGGCTCGGGTTCGTCGTAGTCCTCGAGCCACTCCTGCAGGCGGCCGTCGCGCGGGCTGATCTGTAACGGCGCCAGCCGGCGGAGCGCCGACTCGAGCTCTTCCCGAAAGGCGTCCGCCGTCCCCAGCACCCGTGCGGCGGCGACGCAGTTCGTGAACAGGTCATGCACGATCATCAGGTCCATGGTGGCCCCGCAGGTGAACATGGAGACCGTGCCATCGGCTTTGCGGAAACGGTTCTCCGGCGAGTGCGAGGGCGAGGTCACCAGCCGTCCGGCGGCCGGGGTTCCCGGCGGGGCTTCGACCAGGAAGTCGAGCAGGAAACGGGCCGCGCCCTGCAGCAGGGGCCAGGCCTGCGTCGCGAGGAACTGCCGGTCCTGAGTAAAACAGTAGTGTTCGTAGAGATGCTGGCACAGCCAGGCGGCACCCATCGGCCAGACGCCCCAGACGCCATCGGCAGGCTCCGTGAACCCCCACACATCCGAGAGGTGATGGACCACCCAGCCCCCGCAGCCGTAGTGGCGCCGAGCGGTCTCGGCCCCGGGGCCGGCCAGCAGGCGTTCCATGTAATCGAAGAGGGGCAGATGGCACTCGGCGAGGTTGGCGACCTCCGCCGGCCAGTAGTTCATCTGCAGGTTGATGTTGGTGTGGAAATCGCTGTTCCACGGTGCGTTGAGCTGGTCGTTCCAGAGGCCCTGCAGGTTGGCGGGGAGGGTTCCCGGCCGCGAGCTGGCCATCAGCAGGTAACGTCCGAACTGGAAGTACTGCTCGATCAGCAGCGGATCGACCGCGCCGGCGCGGCCGGCTGCCAGCCGCTCATCCGTTGGCACGGTGTTGGGTCCGTCCGCGCCCAGGCGCAGGCTGACCCGGTCGAACAGCGTCCGGTGATCGTCCAAATGCCGTTGCCACAGTTGGCGCGCCGAGAGGCAGGCGGCGGCCGTGAGCTGCCGCTGGCACTGCGCCTCCGGGTCATTGCCGCGGAAGGAGGTCGCCGCCGCCAGCAGCAGCAAGGCCTCGTCCGCGCCCTGCACCTCAAGCCGGTCGTCCACGGCGGTCACCCGGCCACCCCTGGCCAGCACCCGCAGGCGCGCCGCAAAGCGCAGGCCCACATTTTCGCCGCTGACGGGATGTGGCCGGGGGATCTGACCGCGCAGGACCAGGTCGCCCGCGTCCAGGGCGGTTACGGCCGCGGTCTCCCGGTCCATCATGGCCGCAAAGGTGATCTGTCCGGGTTGGTCGGCGCGCAGGCGGATGACCAGGACCTGATCTACGGCCGAGCACCAGACCTCACGCCGGTACCCGACCCCGTTGGCCTGATAGCGCGTGCTGGCCACGCCGTCGCGCAGGCTCAGATCGCGCCGGTAGTCGGCGGCGATTTCGCCTGCGGGGAACTGCAGATGCAGGTCGCCGATGGGCTGATACGAGTCGATGCGGCAGGGCACCCCGAGCAGGGACTGTTCGGCGCACTGCGTGGCTTCCTCGTTGCGGCCTGCGAAGAGCAGCCGCCGCACGTCTGCCAGCCCCTGCAGCGCCTCGGGGTTGTGGCGGTCCCGTGGCGCCCCGTCCCACAGCGTCTCTTCGTTGAGCTGGAAACGCTCCGCCGGCAGCCCGCCGAAGACCATGGCACCCAGACGGCCATTGCCGATGGGCAACGCTTCGACCCACTGCGTAGCGGGCTGTCGGTACCACAGGCTCAGCCGATCCGGAGCCGGGCGGGCCGCGACGGACGAACGCAGTGTCATCGGGGTCAACTCCTTGGCGCCGGGTCAGGCGGCCGGAACCGCGCCTCAGGCTTCCGCGCCTGGGTCCGCGCCCACCAGCACGATCTCAAGCCCGCCGACCGGCCGCAGCCGGGCGTCATTCGTGTAGAACACGTCGCACCCCGCCAGGACAGCCGCTGACAACTGCAGTGCGTCCGGGAGCCGCAGGCCGAGGTGCGCGCGTAGCTCCGCCCCATACACGGCAACCGCCTCATCCACGGCCAGGAGCGGTGTCCCCAGCAGTTCATGCACGGCGGCGCGGTATCGCCGGGCCAGTCGTACGTCACCCGCCTTGCCCGGGCCCACCAGCAGCTCGGCGAGCGTCAGAACCGAACTCTCCAGCCAGACGCCGCTCTGGACCCAGGCCGCCAACTGGCCGGAGACCCTGGCCCGCAACGCCGGTTCGCCCTCCAAGAGGTAGATCAGCGGCGACGTGTCCAGAAAGACCTTCCTCATGCGCGCGAGTCCCATCCTGCACGCTCAGCGTCAACCCAGTCGTCCGCCCGGCGGCCACGTGCGGTGACACCGCCGAGCCCGGCCAGACGTTCGAGGGCGCGCAGACGCGGGACGACATCGCCGCCTACGGCACTGCCGTCGCTCACCGGGCACAGCATGGCCATCGGCTTGCCCGCCCGCTCGATGACGATGGTCTCGCACTTCAGCATGACTTCATCCAGCATCACGCCGAGGTGCCGACGGACCTCCATCACCGGGACGGTTTTCATCGGTTCTTGCCCCTGGTATGCATCATACTAATCAACATAGTTAACTATACGACTATCATAATGATTCCGCAAGCGTTTTGGGTGGGGGCTTGCAGCCCTGCAGTCACGGGCGGCGATGCGAGGACGTGGAGGGCAAGAGCAGGCCGCCAAACGGCAGTGTGTCGCGCCGGGTGCCGGCGGATCGTGCGGCACTACGGCAGCGCGGCGGCCGGCCGGAACTCTGGCGCGCCCACGGCATACCAGGCGCCGGCCTGGTTGCCGCCGTGGCCGGCGAGCAGGTAACCGGCATTGCTGCTGTTGCCGATGGTGATCGAGGATAGCGTGAGCGCGGTCGGGGGCCGTTCGAGGGCCCGTAACCGCGCCCCCAGATCGAGGCGCAGCAGGCCGTCCTCCGGCACGGCTGTGCCGAGGCCGTAACGCCGCTCCAGCGCGGGCATCGGCAGGTCCGGGAGTTGAAAGCACTCGCCCTTTTCCGACTCGGGGACCAGCAGCGCCTTGGTTGCCCCCAGCGGCGTGTCCCCTAGCCGCAGCAGGAAGGCCCTGCCGCCGATGGCGAGATGCAGGTTCACCGTGGCCCCGGCGCCGAGCCGCAAGGGCAGCAGCAGCACCGGCGTGGCCTGCAGGTCGACCGCTGCCGGGGGCGTCCAGCGCACCGCAAAGAAGCCGCCGCCGCTGCGGTTGGTTACCCGGGTCAGCCCGGTCCCTTCCGGGTCGTGGCTCAGGGTCACGGTGTCGCGGCGCAGAGGGACCCAGGGGCTGGGGCTCGAGGGGGTGACGTAAAGGTCGTGCGGCTGCCAGTCGATCTGTTCGGCCACGGAACTCAGCCTGGACAAGGCGAAGCCGTTGCGGACGCTCCAGAAGCCGACGTGTCCACCCGCCAGGGGCTCGGGGTCGACGAAACGGAACAGCTCGGCGTCGTTGAGGCGCACCAGGACCAGGCCGCCCTGCTTGTGGACGGTGAATTTCCACCACTTCCAGTGGACGGCGGTGTGCTCGGGGTCGGTGGGGAAGAGGAAGCGCCACTCGTGGGTACTGGCGACGATCTCGCCCTGGCGGAGCAAGCGCGTCTCACGGTTATCGTCGCCGCCGAAGACCACGGCGTAGCCGGACAGGGGGTTGATCCCATCGCTGCAGAAAGAGAAGTTCAGGTCGTGGCGGTTGTACCACCCATGGTGCGCCTGGATCTCCGGGAAGCCGCTGGCCCGATCGACATCCGGGTCATAGGCGAAGCCGCTGTCTCCGGCGTCCCAGGGGAAGGTGGCGCGCAGGCAGATGAAGTATTCGTGCACCTGGTCGCCGCCGAAGCTGCGTTTGCTGGCCATGTAGGGCAGGGCTGGCGAGCCGCAGGCCATGAAGCTCCACTGATCCTGGCAGGCCCAGCGGCAGTCCATGCGGAAGGCGCCATCCAGCCAGCTCCAGTCGGTCGGGGCCTGTTCGAAGAGTTCGTTGACCAGGTTCCGGCAGGTGAGGACATGGTGTCCCGGTGCGGGGGAGAGCAGCAGGCGCTGGCCGCTCTGCGCCCGGCGCACGACGACGTGCACCGGGCCGGGGATGGGCGGCGACAGCGGCAGCCACTGTCCGTCGCGCCGCAGGGCCAGGCGCCAGTCGGTCTCGCGGGCGCGACCGAAGGCCAGCTCGGGCACCTCCAGCGTCGCCCCCTCGGCGCCGGCCGTCGGGTCAGGCACCCGCCAGCCGCGCTCGCTGCGTTCGGCCTGGAACGAGAACAACGGCTCGGGCTCCGCCGTGGCCGCGCTGTCTCCCGGCCGCGGCCGCAGGAAACGGAAGCCGTAGGTGCCGACCGGCAGTTCGCCGCTGGTGTCAGACTGCGGTACGGCCACGTAGAAGAAGTCTCCCATCAGCGGCAGCGCCGTGGTGATCGCGGCCACGGTCGTGCCGCTGGTACCCTCGTAGGAACGGGAGCGCACGAAGGCCCCGGTGGAGTTGGCCCATTCGCGGAACTGGGGCGGGTCCGACGACTCTTTGGCGTGCTTGCCAGCGAAGCTCCGGCTCTTGACATTCAGCGGGCTGCCGGGGCCGATCTCCGCCGGCAGTGACCAGGCCCGCACATCGTCGAACTCGGCTTGGCCCTGGCCCACGACTACGTGGAAGGGGCCTTTGAGCCGGTTTGGCAGCACCGCCCGGAGCACGGTCACATCGTCCAGCCGCCCCTCGACCAGATGGCCTCGGCTGAGCGCCAGGCCGATCCGCACCCAGTTCGTCAGCGCCGGGCGTCGCTCGGCCCAGGTGCCGAGCACCGTCCACGCTTCAGCGCCCTGCCGGCTCAGCAGGCGGAAGGCCTGGGCGGCCCCGCACCAGCCGAAGGCGACCTGCACGCCCTCCTGCGGCCCCTGCACCACCAGCATGTCGGTGCCGACGGGCAGCGTGTCGATGTCGACGACGTTGGCCGTCTTCGGAACCCCGAAGTAGAAGCGGGCTTCCGAGTATACATCGCCCCCGTATTCCGCGCCCGGCACGGCGTAACTCAGGCTGCCACCCTCCCGCGCCAAGACGCTGAAGGGATTGACCGCCCGCTCGAAGTCCGCGTCCCCCTCCTGGTAGCTGCTCGTGGCCATGCCGCCACCGTGCTGGGCCAGGGTCACCACGCCGGCGCTCACGCGACAGGCCGCGTTATCCTCGATCTTTAGACGCATAAAATCATCGATCATAGATACTTGCGGTATGACATACGCGGTCCGTGTGGGGCTTTCCGGGAGGGCGGAGACCCACTGGATGGACCAGCCGCTGAGGTCGAGGTCCTGCGCGACACCATCGAGGAAGAGCGTGGTTCCTGCCGGCGTGACCAGCACCTCACCCGCGGCGGTCAGTTGGAGGGGCCGGCGGCCGGGCTGACGAACCCTGCCCTCCGGGTCCATGTAGACGTATCCCGGACCCGCTCCCGGCGCGCCCAGGTAGAGGGCGTGCGTCGTCAGCAGCGGGAGCTCGAAGCGGATGGACCATCCCGCCCGGCCGGCGGGGATCGCAGTGGACACAGGGAGCAGGTGCTTGCCGGCATGCCGGAAGGCACTCTCCAAGCGCGGTCGGCTGGGCGGTGCGAAGTGCCGGTAGAGCAGGCCGGCCAGACCCGCGCTGGCCAGCAGCGCCACGACGATGGCCAGCGCCCGTCGCCGTGGGGTGCGCCCGGTGTAGCCAGGCTCGGGGGACGAGGCGGAGTCAGGGCTGGTTAGGGCGCTTTGCATAGTTCGACGATCATACTCCAATAACAGTTATCGCCTGCACAGTAAAGCGCACCGAGGCCCATCTGTCCACGCGGGGTGAGGGATATGGTCACCGCTCAGCGGGAGCTCCAGCAGACCTGCGGCGTGGCGTCACGATCTGGAGGGCAAGCACAGGGGCGGCTTGGCCGACCCGGCGCGCAGCCATTCCCAGGCCCCGCCGAGGGCGGCGGCCTGGCGGCGATCTCCTGCCGTACGGCAGGACTGGCCAGCAGGTCTCTATGCCCTCGCTCTCGCCCGCAACGGTGGCCTCGATCCCGGTCCCGGCAGCAAGCTCGAGTCCGCGCGGACGGCGCGCTGCAGCGCGAGGGCGGACCGAGTGTCAGACATCACGGTCCAGCTGCATACACCAGCTTGATTTCGACCTGCCCACCCGGTTCGAGGCGCACGCACGGGTCGGGCGCCGACGACACCCCGCCGCTCCCCGGGTTGGGCCGGCTGGAGACGCGGTACTCGCCCGGCCAGACCTCCGTGAACTCGAAGGTGCCATCGTCCTTGACCTGTGCACTGCCGCCCCAGGTGCCCACGCGGGCCCCTCCCTTGGGTTCCACCTCGACCATGATGGGGTTCCCCTTGAGCGTGGCCATGGGCTGGCCCTGCGCGTCGACCACGCTGACGGCAATCCGGCCCGTCCGGCCCACATGGATGACCACGTCGGTAGCCGGGACTGCATGGATGGCGGAGTCGCCGGAAGTATAGCCCGGTGCGCGCACGCGGAGTTGCGTGTATCCAGCCGCCAACCCCGCCAACTCGAAGTGTCCGGCCGCGTCGGTTAACGCCTCTGCCGGCGTCGGCGCGCCGTAGCCACGCCCGTCCAAGGCCATGCTGTTGTCGGCCCGGACCCTGACGCTGGCCACGGGCTGGCCCGCCGTGTCCTGCACCACGCCACTGAGGGTCGCAGCACTGGCGAGCTCCACCGCGTAGTGCTTGAAGGTGCGCTCGCCGTAGTGTTCCTGGGCGAGCCGCCGCGGCGCATACCCCGCCGCCGTGACGGACAGGCGCAGCGTTCCCGCCGGTAGCTTGTCGACCTGCACTCGCCCCGCGGCATCGCTGACCGCCTCGCCAACCTGTTCATAGCGGGCCGCCCCAGCCGCGTTGCCCGTCGCCTGGCGCTCCGCCAGCAAGCGCGCCCCCGGCACCGGTTTGCCGGTGGCCATATCATAGACCTCGACGTGCACGAGTGCCCCCCCCGTCACCTCCACGCCAGCCGTCGTGGCACGCTCATCGCGGACGCGCAGACCCGGCGGTACCGTCACCTTGGCCCAGTCCACCGTGCCGCCGCCGAGGTAGACGTCGAGGCGCGGCGGGTCGACCGGCCGGCGGAAACTGGGCTGGTCGGAGAGGAAGACGCTCGTGGGGTCGTTGAACAGACGGTGCCAGCTCGCCGGGTTCCAGACCGTGAAGGCCCAGTCGATGCGGGTCTCGAGCTGCAGCTGGCCGGGGTCTTTCAGGAAAGCCCCCTCCTGCGGGCCGTCGTGAAGCACGACCTCCAGCGCCGGGGCACGGATGGCAGCGAAGGCAGCCAGGGCCTGCGCGCAGGCGGCCGTATCGCCACGATACTGGAACTGCCACTGGCCCCCGCCAAAGGGCGGTCCCTCCCACCAGCCCACCCGTGACTCCAGGTTGGCGACCGCCAGCGCGCCCTCTGGCCAGCCGGCGTCCCGCACCGGGTCGTTGCCGCGCCCGGTCATGATCAGCGCCGCCGCCGCCAGGGGTAGCAGCAGCGCCGCCAGAAGGAGGCCGGTCTGAGTGCGTGGTCGCGATGTCATGTCCTCACCCTTGTGTGAGAGTCGACGCTGGTTGGCACTCACAGCACCTCTTTTCACCGTGGCACCAGGCAGGTGCCGGCGATGCGGTCCTGCAGGCTGCGCTCTGGCAGGGTGCCGTCCTGCGCCGCCTTCCCGGTGCCAGCGAACTCCCGCTTCAGCCGCCCCAGCACCCGCTCCCGGAGCAGCAGTGCCCAGCGTCGTTCGTAGATCCGGTCGGCGCTGAGGTCATCCCCTTCGGATCAGTACTCGAGAGCGTTCCTGGCGGCGCGCCCCAGTGCGTAGAAGCGCTCGGTCTCGTTGGTTGCCGCACTCAGGTCCCCCTGGCTGATCTTCATCTGGCGCGTCGGCTCTGCCGCCGGGGCCTCGCCCGCCGCCGCGCGCGGGTATGGCAACATCGCGGCCAGCAGGCCTGCCCAGGCGACGAGCCCAAACACCTGGATCCTCATGGAACACCTTTCTCTTTCTCTCCGCCCCCGAAGCTGTTCATCATCTGGATGCCGAGTCGCTGCACCTGTATCTGGTTGTCCTGGAAGGCCTTCAGTTCCACCTGCTGGGCTTCTGTAAGGACTTCGCGGGAACGCGCGTAGACGCGCTGGTTCAACTCCGTTTGCTGCTGCAGGAGCTTCTCGAACGTCTCGCTCGACGGCGTGCCGCCCGCCCAGGCGGCCTGCTGCTCGAGCGGGGAGGGGACCTTCAGCCGCACGCGCTCCTCCGTCATCAGGGTGACGAACTCCTCCTGCTGGACGTCGTCGAGGGCCATGTTCTTTTCCGAGAGCTGCTGGTTGAGCTGGCTGATCGCCATGCGCTCACCGACCGTGGCCTCGTAGTCCTGGTAGACCGCGTACTGCTCGTCCCCGAGCAGATCCTTCACGGCTTGTTCCGCCTGCTTCTGCGCCTCGGTCAGCGCGGCCATCTGCGCCGTCTTGTCGCCCTTGCCCAGCATCATGGTCATGCTGGCCATCTGCTTGTCCAACTGGATCGTCTTGAGCTGGTCCAGTTGTTCCGGGGTCAGTTGGAGTTTCTTGAACAAGGCCCCGTAGATCATCGACAACACGGTCTTCTGCTGGGCCCGCATGGCCTCCTTCATCTCCGGGTTCTCCATCATCTCGGCGAGCTTCCCCATGAAATCCGGGGCCTTCCCGTCGCCGCCTTTCTCAGCGGCCGCAGGGGGCGCCGAGGTCTCCAGCGAGGCGAGCTTGGTCGGTTTCTGCCGCTCGGCCAGGCGGGCCTTCAGCGCGCCCGTCTGGGTGGCCAGGGCCGCGTTCGTTGCCGTCGCGGCCTCCTGCTGCTGCTTGGCGTCGCTGAGGGTAGCCGTCAGGACTTGCGTGGTGTCCTGCAGACGCCGATTCTCCCGCCCGGACCGGAGCAGCAGACCGGCAAACACCAGATTGCTGAGGGTCAGGGCAACGATGATCCACTTCTGCATGGCGGGTCCTCTCCTTGCTGTTGTCCGTCCGGACCGGACGCGCTGTGTATACGGTACACCCTTGGTGCTGGAGGGCGAAGCTCCCCGGGCGCGCACGCGCCGCTGAGCCGCCGGCCAGAGGCCGGAGACGGGGGACGGCTCACCGCCCTGCCGCAATCCGCGCTGCGGTTGCGTGACCGGTGGCGGCGCTCTACATTCCGTTCGCTGCCGGCGACAGGTGCGCCGGCTTTGATCGGGTGCGGGAACCATGCGGAGAGGCAGGTGCGTGATGTTGCCAAGTGAACGCCGGGTGGGTGCCTTGGACGAGACCGGGCACGGCTGCGTCATCGTGCAAGCGATTCCGGAACTGACCAAGGGCATGGTGCTGGTGCGCGTGCATGCCTCCCTGATCAGCCCCGGCACCGAACTGACCGGGGCCAGAGCCGCGCGCCAGGAAGGCAAGACCGCAGCGGGCACGGCACGGCCGTTTGGCTACCAGAATGCCGGTGAGGTCATCGCGGTCCATGAGAGCGTCAAGGATTTCGCGCCGGGCGATCGCGTGGCCTGCATGGGCGGCGGCTATGCGCAGCACAGCACCTACGCCGTGGTGCCCAAGAACCTCTGCTGCAAACTGCCGGACAACGTCACCTATGAGCAGGGCGCCTACACGCACCTGGCCATCACCTCGCTGTGGGCCCTGCGGCGGGCCGAGCCGGCCATCGGCGAGTACATCGTCGTCGTCGGCCTCGGCTTGGTCGGGCAGATGGCCAGCCGCATGGCCCAGATGGCCGGGTGTTACGCTATGGGCTGGGACATGGTGCCCTTCCGCTGCGAGATGGCGCGGAGGTGGGGCATCGACGGCACCACCGTGATCGGTCAGGAGGACGCAGACGCCAAGGCTAAGGACTTCACCCGCGGCAACGGCTTCGACCTGGCCATCATGGCCATTGGCGGCGATGGCACTAAGGCGCTCGAAGCAGTCGCAAAGGTGATGATGCTGTCGCCCGACACGCATCGCATGGGCCGCATCTCACTGGTCGGCGGGCTGAAGACGCAGTGCCAATGGGGAGCCGGCCTGGGCAATCTCGATCTGCGCTGCAGCGCCCGCACCGGTCCCGGTTACCACGATGACCCGTGGGAACGCGGCGATTGCGAGTACCCGCCTGCGTTCATGCGCTGGACCACCCAGAGTCATCTCAAGCTCGCCCTGCGCTGGATGAGCGAAGGCAAGTTGGACGTGCAAGCGCTGACCACGCACAAGGTGCCCCTGGAGGATATCGACGTGGCGGTCTCGGCCCACATCGAATCCCCCGACCGGACCCTTGGCACCGTCCTGGTGATGTCGCACCCGGAGTGAGGGCAGCGCGGAGAACACCCCCGATGTCGGCCGCCGCGCCCACCGGCCCCACCTCCCCACCACGCCTGGCCCGGACCTTCGGGCTTGCCTGGCTGATCGCCTTCACCGGGGCCGCGACTCCCGGGCCGCTGCTGGCGCTGGTCATCGGGCAGGTGCTGGCCACCGGCTTCTCGGCGGTCCTGCTGATCATGCTCGGCCACGCGCTGCTCGAGGTCCTCTTCATCGGCGGCTTCGCACTGGGCCTCACGCAGCACCTGCAGCGGCCCCGCCTGCGGGGGGTGTTGGCGCTGGTCGGAGGGGTGGCGCTGGCGTGGATGGGGCTGGACATCCTGCTGCACGCGCGCCAGGCGACGCTGGCCGCCAACGCCGCCCAGGCCATGGCCTGGCCGCTGCTCATCCTGGCCGGCGCCGCGGTCTCGCTCTCGAACCCCTACTTCACCGGCTGGTGGGCCACCGTCGGCGCCGGCCAGGTTGCGGCTTTTGACTTGCGTCGCGGCCGGGACTACCTGGTGTTCTGGGGCGGACACGAGATGGGCGATATCGTCTGGTACGCCTTCGTGGCCGCCCTCCTAGCACTGGGTCGGAACCTGCTCAGCGATAGCACTTACCAGATCCTGCTACGGGCCTGCGGCGTCCTGATCTGCCTGCTGGCCGCGGTATTCCTGGTCCTGGGGCTACGCTGCCTGCGCAACCTGCGTACGACCACGCCAGCGGCCGTCGCGTAGCAGCGCTCTCCGCCGTCAGATTTCGACCGTGCCCTCGAAAGCGAAGGCGGCCGGGCCATCCATGAAGACGTGGTTGTTGGCGGCCCAGGTGATCTGCAGATCGCCGCCGAGGAGATGCACGACCAGCTCGCGGTCGGTCAGGCCATTGAGGGCGCAGGCCACACCGACCGCGCTGGCGCCGGTGCCGCAGGCCTGCGTTTCGCCGGCGCCACGCTCCCACACCCGCATGCGCACAGCCTGCCGCGACAGCACCTGCACGAACTCGACGTTGATGCGTTGCGGGAACAGCGGGTGAACCTCCAGCTCACGCCCATCACGCCACACCTGCTCGTCGGTGATCGCATCCACAACGATGACGGCGTGCGGGTTGCCCATCGACACCGCGGTGAACTCGTAGCGCCGACCATCGGCCAGGGTGACGGGCTCACGCCGGACCGGGTTGCGCGCTGAGAGCACGGGGATGTCGGGCCCATTGAGGATCGGCTCGCCCATGTCGACGCGCGCACTCTTCAGTACGCCCGCGGCGACGGTCAAGGCCAGGCTCAGGATGCCGCGGCCGGTGCGGATGCGGAGCGTCTCCTGGCGTGTATAGCCGCGGTCGTAGACGTACTTGGCGACGCAGCGAATGGCGTTGCCGCACATCTGGGCCTCGGACCCGTCGGCATTGAACATGCGCATGCGGAAGTCGGCGTCCGCGTCCGGCAAGATCAGCACGATGCCATCGCCGCCGATGCCGGTATGGCGGTCGCTGAGGCGAGGGGCGAGCTGCGCCGGTTCGGCAATCAGGCCCGGGTCGCGGATGCAGTCGAAGTAGATGTAGTCGTTGCCAAGGCCGTGCATCTTGCTGAACGGGATCGTCGCCATCGGGCCTGCCCTCGTCGGCTGTGGTGTCGGCGTCAGACGCATTCGGAGAGAAGCTGCTCCACCATCTGCGCGTTGGAGAGCGCCCGGCGGACCAGGCTGAGGCGGCCGTCGCGGACCAGCGCCTCGGCGGGCATGGGGCGCAGATTGTAGATGCCACCCATGCTGTAGCAGTAGGCCCCGGCGTTCTCGATGTCCAGCAGGTCCCCTTCGCGGATCTCGGGCAGCACGCGCTGCTCGGCAAAGCGGTCGCCGGTCTCGCAGATGTTGCCGCAGATGTCATAGGTGCGCGGCGCCCCCTGCGGGTGGCTCAGGTTCACGATATGATGGTAGGCGTTGTAGAGCATCGGCCGGATCAGTTGCGGGAAGCCGGAGTTGCAGCCCACAATCAGGCGGCCGCGGTTGTCTTTCAGCGTGTTGACCTCGACCACCAGGTGGCCGCATTCCGCCACGATGCACTTGCCGGGCTCGAAACGCATCTCCAACTCGCGGCCGTAACGCCCGCAGAACTCGCGGAACAGCCGCGCGATCTCCGCGCCCATGGCCCGGTAGTCCACGCGCTTCTCATCCGGCCGGTAGGGCACCTTGAAGCCGCCCCCGAAGTCGAGGAACTCGAGGTGTGGGAAGCGCTCCGGGGTAGCCAGCGACATCAGGTTGGCCATGCTCTGGTAGACCGACGCCTCCATGGTCAACCCCGAGCCGGTGTGCTCATGCAGGCCGACCACCGTCAGGTCGTAGCGCGCCGCAATGGCCACCACGCGCTCGACATCCTGCATCAGGATGCCGAACTTGGTCGCTGGACCGGCCGTCGCCGTCTTGGCGGTCTCGCCGTCGACGACATCGGGGTTGAAGCGTACGCAGACGCGCGACCCGGGGAACTCGCGGCCGAACTTCTCCAGGCGGGACAGCTCGCCAATGTTCATCAGCACCCCGGTGCGCTGGACCTCACGCACTTCGGCATCGGTCATGCTGTTGGCGGTGTAGAGGATACGGTCGGCCGTGTAGCCGAGGCGCTGGGCCAACTGGACCTCGCCGGGGCTGACGGTGTCGAGCGCGGCCCCGGCCTCCTGCAAGGTGCGCAGCAAGGCCACGTTGTAGTTCGCCTTCAGGGCGTAGAAAATGCGCAGCTTCGGCCAGGAGATGAAGTCGTACAGATCGCGGTAACGCTGCAGCATCAGGTCAGCGTCATACACGAAGAGCGGCGTCCCGTACTCCCGGGCCGCCTTCAGCAGCACATCCGCACTCAGGGCCATGTCTACAGCGCCTCCGGACCGCGTGGTCGTCACAGACGGATCATCGGCAAAACCTAAGCGCCGGGCCGTGGAAATCAACCGTAACGCAACGCCCCTCCGGGCGGCTGCGGTAGGGCGGCCCTCCAGAGCCGTCCCCCGCGCGCTGGCAAGGGTAAGGTGGCAGGTTATCTTAGGCCCGGTGCATGCAACGATCACGATCTTGCGGGCAGGCGTGTGCTTTGGCGGCGTGCTGATGCTGGCTGGCGTCGGCGCCGCCGAGGTGCCGGTGGCGGTGGCCCGACAGCAGGTTACGGTCCTGGCCCTGGCGGTGACGGCGTACGCACGTGACGTCGGTAGCTTCCCCGGTACGGCTGATGGCCTGCGCGTTTTGGCCGAACGTCCGACCGGCCCGGCGGCCGCAAGCTGGAAGGGGCCATACCTGGAGCCCGCCGGGGTGCCCCGCGACCCGTGGGGCAACGCCTATGGCTACAGCGTCCGGCCCGACGACGCGGCCCGGCCGTTCAGCGTCTACTCGTGCGGTCCGGACGGCCGCAGTCGCAGCGCCGGCAACGACCCGGACGATGTGGGCCTGTGGCCGGTGACGCTGGTCGCGGCGCCCGCCCCCTCGCCACTGCTGCCGCGCCGGTTGCGCGGGCCGCTGGCCTGGGTCGTGGTGCTGACGATCGCGGTGGCGCTACTGAGGCGCTACGCGGGTCAGGTGGCGCGACAGCCGCAGCCGCACGTCGACGGGTATGTGCGCCGCCACCGTCGCGACCGGCGGCGCGCTGCGGCAACGCCGGTACGGTCGGAAGGTCAGGGCAATCTGAAAGTCTGAGGTGGGCCGCTCCCGGAAGAGCCGTTCGCCCGAACGCTGAGAGGGGATGTAATGCACGTCCAGATGCTGAAAAGCAAACTGCACCGGGCGACCCTGACCGGGTGCGTGCTGGAATACGAGGGCAGCCTGGCCATCGACCTGGACCTGCTGGATGCCGTCGGCATGCTGCCCTACGAGAAGATCCTGGTGGTCAACCAGACCAATGGGGAACGCCTGGAGACCTATGCCATTCCCGGCCCTCGCGGCAGCCGCGAGTTCTGCCTCAATGGCGCCGCTGCCCGCTGCGGCTACCCGGGCGATATGCTGACCGTGATGAGCTTCGCCAGCATGACCCCTGAAGAGGCCGCCGGCTGCCGCGCCAAGGTCGCCATCCTCGGCCCCGGCAACCACATCGTCGAGCTCAAGGGCTAAGGCGCCGATCTGACGGATCTGACGGATCTGACGGATCTGACGGATCTGACGGATCGCCCGGCCGAGCTCACAGGGTGATGATCGTCCTCTGCTCCAGCGAGTCGATGGCGGCCTGCAGCACCTTCTGCGCCGCCAGCCCATCGGCCCCCGAACCGTCGATGGCCTCCGGGGCGGCGCCGTCGGCCACCAGCTGGGCGAAGGTCTGGATGCGCACGCGGAAGGTGTCTCCGAAGTCACGGTAACGGTCCGGCCCGAACACCGGGTTGGTGTAGACCTGCTTGGTCAGGCAGTCGGCCGGATAGAGCGTGACCTCGCGCCACATGTCCTCCAGCACGAAACGGCCCTTGATGCCGGCCACCTCGCAGCGTTCCATCGGATGGCCGCGGGCCATGTCGTAGCTCGCGGTCAGATGCCCCAGGGCGCCGCTGCGGAACTTCAGATTGAGTTGCATGTTGGACCAGATCGTACGGCCGGGGCCCTTCTTGCAGAAACACTGCACGGCCTCGACGTCTCCCGCGAAGTGCCGCATGACATCCATTGAGTGCGGGTTCAGCGCCTTGATCATGTAGTAGGGCGAGCTCTCGTTGGGGTTGCAGATCCACATGCACATGTTGACGAAGAGCTGCTCGCCAATGAGCCCGTCGTCCACCCACTTCTTGGCCAGGCGCGCCGCGGGGGTGAAGCGATGGTTGAAGTCGATGCCGAAGCAGCGCTTCAGCCGGCGGGCGCACTCGACCATCTTCTCGGCCTCGGGGATGGTGTTGCAGATCGGCTTCTCGCAGAGCACGTGGCAACCGGCTTCCAGCGCCTGGATCGTGGGCTGGTAGTGGTCGCTGCCGTACTCATAACCGCCTGTGGCCACGCTGCAGAGGTCTGGTGCCAGTGCCTGCAGCATGGACGGCGCGTCGTAGAACGCCGGGACTCCGAGACGCTGGGCCGCGCCGTCGGCGCGATCGTGGCGCAGGTCGCAAACCCCCACCAACTGCACCAGGGGGAAGCTCTTGTAGATATCCGCATGCAGGTTGCCGATATGCCCGCAACCGATCACCGCTACTCTCAGTGCCATCGTGACCCATGCTCCTCTGTCACCCCGGCCCGCAAGGGCTCATTCCGGCTCGCGCGGCCGTGGGTATGATCGAACTGTAATGGGGCGCAGGCCGGGTGCAAGGCAGGACCGCCATCTCGCGACCCTCTCTTGGAGGGCGAAGCTCCCCAGGCGCGAACGCGCCGCTGAGCCGGTCCCGCCTCCCTTGGGCGAATCCTGCTGGCCAGCAGGACCTGCTTGCAGGCGGTGAGCCGTTTCCAGAGGCGCGGCAGTCGGCCGCCGGCTCAGCCGGAGCTTCGCCCTCCAGACGGCGGCGTCAGCGGGCCACCAGCGGCTCGCTGAGACGCAGCACCCGGTAATCGAAGGCGTCAAGGCGCACGCTCAGGGCGCCGCCGTTACAGGTGATGGCCTGCCCGGTCAGAGCATCCACCGCCTGCACGTTCGCGGACAGTTTGAGCTTGTGCAGGTCCAGTTGCAGCGTCGCCTCGGCGGCGGCGCCGCCGAGGTTCGAGAGCACGCAGAGGACGCCGCGGCCGGGCCGGGAGTACAGCGAGACCTGGCAGCCGGCCGGCGAGACGGTCGCGACGTCGCGGTTATTCCAGTACGGCAGGAAGGTGGCCTGGGGGCGGCCGAAGTCAGCCATGGCCTGCCACAGGGAGGCCGCTTCCTCGAGGCCCGGCCCCGAACCGCGCACCAGGACATCGTGTAGGAGGGTGAAGGAGAGGGCTTCGTGGGTCGTGTAGGGGCGCTCGTAGCACAGGAACTCGCTGGGCACTCCCCACTGCCGGCCCATGAACTCGCAGCGGAAGGTGTCCAGGGGTAGCAGCGTCCCGACGTCGGTGCCGCGCGGGATGCTGCCGAACTGCTCACCATCCCAGGAACTGGTGGCCCAGCCCAGCGTCGGGATGGTCATGCAGGTGGAGTTGTGGCAGTTCACCTGGCCGTCGGGCTTGGCGGTCTTGACGAGGGTGTAGATGCGTCGCATCATCTCGCGCGCGCCGAAGATGGGGTAGGTTGGGGCCACCGTCCCATCGGGCCTGACGTAGCCGCAGCCGTGACGGCGATTGGCGCAGGCGGTGGGGTATTCCGTACCGTCGAGGTAAACCCCGTCGATGTCATACTTCACCAGGACCTTGGCGATGCCGTCCGCCAGGAAATCCTGCCAGGCGCTGGCGTAGCACACCGTGTAGTCCTTCTGGGCCGGCTCGCGGACATACTCGCCCTGCATGGGCAGGGTCAGCACCTCGTGGTGGTAAGCGTCCCATTCGGGGCAGTTGTCGGCCAGCAGGTAGCCAAAGTAGAGCAGCAGGCTCAGGCCGCGCTCATGGCAGGCCTTGACCAGCGACTTCAGTTGCTCCTGGTGCCCGATCGTCTCGGGGTAGTTCTCGAACTCGGTCCAGCTCTCGTGGAAGACGATGGTCCGTACCCCGAGGTTCTTGAGGTAGTCCAGCGTCAGGATAGGGGGGCCGTTCGCCAGCGCCAGCGCCTGTCCGAACTGGCCCGCCACCAGCTCGCCGCGGCCACTGATCTGGCCAGGATCGCCGCGTTCGGGAACGGTGATGCGGCCGCGGATGCCGGTTCCCAACTGGTCAAGGTGGTCCAGCAGCAACGTCTGCTCGTCGGGCCGGTAGGGGCGGTCGTTGAGCTCGGGCTCACGCTGCACTCCGGCGAGACGGATCTCATCGATCTCGAACCCCGGCGCCTTGCCGCCGAATTTCACCTCCATGGCCGCGGGCGACCCGGAGACCGAACCGTGCCAGGGGGCCTGCACCGTCAGCTTGCCATCGACGTACACCCGCAACGCCTCGCCCCACGACAGGGCCAGGTGGTGGCGCTCACCCTCGCGCCAGGCGGAGGGAGCGCCGCTGACGATCGGGTGGGCCTCATCCTGCTTGACGTAGACGCGCATGCCGCCGTCATCGATGTTCCAGTAGAGCCCGACCTCGTCTCTGCCGCCGCTGAGCGTCACCAGATCCCGGTTGAGGCTGCCGCGCGTCGCGGGATCGCTGATCGGTGCGGTCGGATCGAAGCGCACCCGCACCCACATTTCGAGGGTGCCGGCGGCCGGATTCAGGACCTTTCCCGGGTAGACCAGGGTGGAGGGCTGCACCGTGGTCAGGTTCTCGAGTCCGTAGCCGCCGTAGTGGCAGATGCGGTAGTCCCAGACGTCCTTGTCGGGCTGCTTCACGGGCGTTGCCTGGAAGCCGAAGGTGTAGGCCAGCCCGGGCTCGTTGTCCGTCGCCGCCAGGTCGAGCGGCTGGCCGACCACGTTGAAGCGCAGGACGACGGTCTCGCCCGCCGGGACGACCTCGACCGCGCGGGCCGGATCCGCCGGGCGCCAGCGCTCGTCCGACTCGGTGTAGAGCGCCAGTCCGCGGTCCTCGTCGCCCAGCCAGACGAAGGGGACGAAGGCGCTGGCCCAGCCTGCGGCCGGCAGCGCGCCGGCATTGCCGGCAGTCCCCCAGGTGCCGGGGAAGGCGTAACGGTAGGTCGCATGGGCCTTCTTGATCGGGGCCTCGACCACGAGTTCCTCGAGGCGCGTGGGGCGGGTTGCCTTGAGCCGCAGATCGACGCGGGCATTGCCGTCGACGTCGATGGTGACGGTCGAAGTCAGCACCAGCGGTCCGCCCTGCGCCGTGCCGCGCAGCACCACCCGCGCCGGAGTCTCTTCCTCGACGCGCAGTGTCCCGCGCAAGGTGACGGGCTGGCCATCGGCGCGCACGCGGATCTGCATCGGCGCCGCGAGCAGGGCGGCGTCCCGCGCGCGAATCGCCTCTGGGAAAGGCAGGCCGGCAAAGGCGTAGGCGCGTCCCCACGGGCGCACGACCGGCTTCCGCCGTGAACCCTCGACCACCAGCGGCGTCCATGGCGGCAGTACCTGGTCGCTGATCCCCGCCTGCGAGTGCAACCACGACGGCGACTCCGGCTTGTCGAAGGCGGCCTCGCCGGTGGCCAGGGCGGCCGCGTCCGCAGCGCGAGCGACCGCCTGCACCTGGTAACGGCCGGCGGCCAGGGCGCCCACCTCGAAGTCGAAACTCACTTTGCCGCCCACCAGTGCCTCCCGGCGCGGCGCCAGTACCTCCTTGCCAGCGTCATCGCAGAGCCTCGCCTCGAGTGTCGGCTGGGGCGTGGTGTCCTTGAGTCCGACGGCCTCAGCGTCGACCGCCAGGCGCCCGGCGACGGGGTACTGGCGCAGAGCCAGCGCCAGCGGCGGCGGCACATAGACTCGCGCCGCCAGGCGGGCGATCGGGAGCTCGTCGCCAACGGCCTCCACAACCAGCCCGCAGGCGTACTCACCCCCCACCCGGCGCCCGCCGTCTGCCGGCAGAGCGACGGCCAGCCGAGTCGCCCCGGTTACGGCGGTCGACTGCGTGCCCACCGCGGCGCTGCCGGAACGGACCTGCAGCGTGGCCTGCAGCGCCGCGCTGCCGCCGCTGCCGGGAGTCACGGCGAAGACGATGGCGTCGGGGTCGGCCTGGTGCCGCAATGTTACCGTCGGTCCTTGGCGCCGCAGCACCACATGCCCGAACTTGGTGGGTTGGTGGAACGAGCCGCTCAACGGCGCCCAGGAGGCGGGCGGCGCGGCCGGCGTCTGCCGGTCCCAGGCCAGGTTGAAACCGAGGACGGTACGGTCTGTCGGCACCCCCAGGCCCAGGGTGGCCCAGGGAATGGCCACCAGCGCCATCCATGCGGTGGGGCCAACCGTGCTCGCCACTTCCCAGGCACCATTCCAACTGATGTCCTGATCCCGCAGGTCCGTCTGCGTCCCCGCCGCGTTGACGATGAACTGGTACTCGGACTGGTGCTGGTGCGTTGGGTCGATGAAGATCTCGAGGGCGTCATCGGCCCAAACCTGTCCGTCACGGGTGCGGGCGCTGGCCTTGGGCTGCACGCCGGGGGGCAGCGGCACCGTCACCGCCAGATAGAGACAGCGGTCGTCGAAGCCGACCTGCAGGAGCGGCCCCTCCGGCACGCGCAGCTCCGTACCGAAGCTGTTGAAGCTGTCGGTCGCCCCGGCCGGCTGCCAGACCGCAGGGTCGACGGCGCCAGGTAACGCCGGCGGCGTGCTGAAGTAACCGGCGGAGAGCAGCGGCACCCCAGCGTCGGCTGTCTCCGCCGCCCTCGCCGGACGCCCCAGCAGGAGCAGCCCCGCCGCCACGCAGACACTGCACACGCCCAGCAGGCGCGATCGAGGCGAGGAGAACAAGGGCTTCATGTGCAGATCCTTCTGTGCCAGGGTGTCCGTCGACTGAGCTCGACGATGGGGCCGGTTTTACTGACGGTAGCCCAACCTACCCCATGCCAGTACGACTGCCAAGGCGCCGGCAGGTCGTCAGGCCGGGCGCCGCGCCGCGACACCCATGGTTGGAGGGCTGGAGCAGGCCGCCGGCGCGGCCGGATCACAGCCGCAGTCCTGCTGGCCGGCGGGACCCCACACGGCAGCGCGCCGGGTCGGCTTAGCCGCCCCTGTGCTCGCCCTCCATAGTCGAGGGAACGGAACAGCCATGGCCCCCATCCTACCACAATCCCGGTTGCATCCGGGTTGCTGCAGATGGAGATTAGGCGGGATTGTCTGACCGTCTGGCAACGACTCCGGGAGGTGAACGAGCATGTCCGTCGCACCCATCCGCATCGAGCTGCAACCGTCGTTCTGCGGCGAGGTTGAGCGTACGCTGATCAGCAACGACGATTTCCGCGTCAGCACCTTCCGCTTCAAGAGTGGCGTCGCGGCCGTCCGGCTGCACAACGCGACCGGGGAGTGGGTGGTGCTGCCCTGGCAGGGCCAGCAGATCTGGTCGGCGCGCATCCATGGCCGCGATCTCGGCATGCGCTCGACGGTGAAAGAGCCGGTGCCGACGCGGGAGTTCCTGCCGACCTACGGCGCTTTCTTCCTGCACTGCGGCGCTCTGGCCATGGGGGTGCCGGGACCTGAGGACAAGCACCCGCAGCATGGCGAACTGCCCAATGCGCCGTTTCAGGACGCCCAGGTGCTGCTCGGCACGGACGAGCAGGGGCCGTACCTCAGTCTGGGCGGTACCTACCGGCACACCGTGGCCTTCGTCGCGGATTACGAGGCTCGCGCCGCGATCCGCCTGCGGCCCGGCAGCCCGGTGTTCGACCTCGCGCTCGAAGTGACCAATCTGCGGCAGGCGCCGATGCCCTGGATGTACCTGGCGCACGCCAACTTCCGTCCCGTCGAGGGCGGCCGGCTGGTCTACTCGGCGCCGTGTACGCCAGAGCACGTCCGCCTGCGCCGCGGCTTGCCAGCCCACGTCGCGGCGGCGCCTGGCTATCGCGAACTGCTCGAGCAACTGGCGCGGGACCCGTCCGTGCACAACGTCTTCTCGGCGCAGACGCCCTACAACCCGGAGGTCTGCCTGTACCTGGACTACCGCGCCGACGCCGCCGGCTGGGCCCACAGCCTGCAGGTGCTGCCGGACGGCCGGGCCGACTATATCGCCCATCGCCCCGAGCAACTCGAGAAGGCGATCCGCTGGATCTCCAACAACGGCGACGAGGCGGCATTGGGCCTGATTCTGCCGGCCACCGCGGAACCCGAGGGGTTCGCGGCCGAGAAGGCGAAGGGGAACCTCAAGGAGATCGCGCCGGGCGCCACCCGCCGCGTCGACCTGCGCCTGGGGGCGCTGCTGGCCGCACCCGCCGCCGAGATGGAGAGGGCCATCGCCGCCATCTTGGCAGACTGAAGCTGCGCCGAGCTGTGGACGGTGGGCAGTGGGCAGTGAACAGTGAACAGTGAACAGTGGGGAGTGAACAGTGGGCAGTGGGCAGTGAACAGTGAACAGTGAACAGTGGGCAGTGAACAGTGGGCAGTGGGCAGTGGGC
>CAILUI010000450.1 GCA_903837355.1 uncultured Victivallales bacterium | reverse complement strand
GTCTGTCGCCGGCCACTATCGCCGCCTCAGTCAGCCATTCTGCCCCATTCCAGGTCCCGGCCACCAGGCCAATTCCGGCAGCAGCATTGCGCGGCGGCGCGGAATCGAGTGCTCCTACCCCCCGGCGTCGATGCGCCGGAAAGAGGACCGCCCAACCAAGAATCGAAGCTGACGCTACCCCGTGGCGACCCGAGTGCGGGTTTGTCAGGGCGCGGCCTGGCTTCACGTTCACTATGGGAGATCAAAGTATGAGCGCCTTTCTGGACAACGCCATTGAGTCCGTCCGCGACGGCACAGATTTCTACCTCAACCGCCAGGAGAGATCCGCCCACAAACACGCAACCCTCCTTCTCTTCCACGCCATCGAGCTTCTGCTCAAGGAGCGCCTCAGCGAGGCACACGGATTGCTGATCTACGCGGGCAATGACGATCCGATCACGGAGGATGCACCGATGGTGGGTCTCCAGGAGGCGCTGGATCGCATCAGGATCTTGGGACTGGTTGTTGACCCCGACCAGGCGACCGTGCTCCAGGGCCTCCAGCGACGGCGCGACTGGATCGAGCGGCATGCGTACGACCGCGACCCTGACGATGGGGCTGCTGTGAGTCAGGCAGTCGGGTTCATCATGTACTTCCTGCGGGAGTTCCTCGACACGGCGCTGGAAGATCATATCGACGCTGATCTGCTTGCCAGAGTCAGCGTGCTGAGCCATGACACGTCGAGGGAAGGTGGGCCGGAGACCGTGTTGTTCGCTGACGTCACGAAGGTGAGCTGCGGTGACGATGGGCCCGAGGGTAGCGCCAGAGACCGGGTGGATACATGGATACGGGAGAACTACCCGAGTGACGGGACTGCCGCAGATGGGAAGGCGGACTCGTTCCCCGGTACTGTGTCCTGCCCTGCCTGCCTCAAGGACTTCGTCTTGATGGAGGGCCACCCCGCCGCGCCGTACTGCTTCTTCTGCCAGGCCCACGTCGATGCTGCGTGCTGTGAGCACTGTGGAGCAACCTACTCGAGGGCGCACGGACCGTCTTGCACCTGCAATCTGTGGATTCGTCCTTGATGCGTGCCGCGAAGTCGCCCACGTCGAACAGGCTGGGTATCCGGTGTTCGGGCACGTCCATGACTCCATTATCTGCCAGGTGCCGGAAGAACAGGCGGTGCAGTGCGCCGCCGCGCTCTTGCAGGCGTGACGCGCGATGCCGGACTGGGCTGCGGGGTTGGTACTGGATGCGAAGGTGAGCCGTGGGAGGACGTTGCTGTTCGAGGAGATGTCAGTGGGCTGCCGGATCGCGGCGGAACCGTGCGCCGGCTGACTCACGCACTGACTCCGTCCATTGCACAACGCTGCATCGCCAGATATGGTGATTCCCGCTGGAGCGCGGTTCTGCGACGTTGGGTGTGACGCAACGTGCGTGGAGCCAGATGGCTGCCATGAGCCCAGGGAGGACGCCCCATGCAGGACAAACGCATGCAACGACTGGTGCGCTTCGTCGCCGAGATGAAGGAGGGGCACTTCCCCAACGCCGTGAGCTTCGCGAGGTTGCTGATGGACAATGAGTGGGACGACCACCAGCCCATGGGCGTCTCCCCCAAGACCGTACAACGTGACATCGCCTTCCTGAATGAGCGCTTCCACCCACCCATGGCGTACGACCCCGCGGCAAAGGGCTACTGCCTGGTGGATATGAGCTGGTCGCTGCCGTACCTCAGCCTGGCCGAGAACGAGTTGTTCGCCGCGCTGTTCAGCAACCGTGTCAGTGAGCCCTTTCTGCCGGCGCCGATCCTGCAGGCAATGGGCGATGTGAAGACGGCCGAACTGGCTGCCGGAGAGCCGGGGAATATGCGGCTTGAGGTCCTCGAGTCGCTCGTGGTCGCCACGGGCGGCAGCGTGCCCGTGGTGCCGGCGCTCGCGCAGACGGTGCTACGGGCCTGGAAAGATGCCCGGCGTCTGCGCATCTGCTATACCCGTGGCGCCGATGGGGTGGCCAGTGAGAGGGATATCGATATCCACGCCCTCTTCCTCTCCGACGGCGCCTGGTACGCCCGCGCCTTCTGTCATCTGCGCCAGGGCGTGCGCTCCTTCGCTCTGCACAGAGTGAGCAAGGCCGCCCTGCTGGAGGTCAGGTTCCAGCGCTCTGCCGCTGTCGTGGAGGAAGTACGGCGCGGTCGCGTGTTCGACTATGACTTCGTCAGCGACGTATGCGTGACCTGCGTACCTGAGCGGGCCAAGTATTTCCGTGAACGCGAGTGGTTCGCCGGCCAGCAGATCCGGGAGCAGCCGGACGGCTCGCTGGCGGTATGCTACCCGGCGGTGCCGGCGCCGCTGGTCGAGCAGTGGGTGTTGTCCTTCGGCGGCGCAGTAACGGTGACTGCTCCCAGCGCCCTGCGCGAGCGGATCCGTCTGCTTGCGGTGACGTTGGCAACAGGCCACGAAGCGAGTCCTGTGGCCTGACCCGCCGCTGGCTCAGGGAGTGCTGCCGTTCGCTTCGCCAGCGTCCGCCAGCTTCTCCTCACCTGCTGCCACCGTGATGACCTCGGTGCCACGTTTGCGCGCACGTCTGGCGGGCCTCGGTTCCGCCTCGGCGACGGGGGCCGCGGCCAGCTTGCTGCAGCCCGGTCCGGAGAGCCCGCTGCGACCGCTGCCCTGCTTGCGGACCTCGATGCGGGTGGGTATGCGGCTCTTCATCTGCTCAACGTGGGAGATGACGCCGATCATCTTGCCATGGGACTGGTGCAGCCCCTCCAAGGTGCCAACCGCCGTGTCCAGCGTGTCGCTGTCCAACGTGCCGAACCCCTCGTCAAGGAAAAGCGAGTCGACGTGGAGTTTCCCGCTCGCCATCTCAGCCAGCCCCAGCGCCAGGGAGAGCGACACCATGAAGGTCTCGCCGCCGGAGAGATTGGACACCGGCCGCTCGGCGTCTCCCTGGTCGCGGTCGATCACGGATGGCAGCAGTTCCTTCGACTCCGCACTCCACACCGCCCGGTAACGGCCACTCATGCGTTCGAGATGGGGATTTGCCGCCTGCAACAAGCGCCGCAACGTGATGCCGTGGGCGTAGCGCGGGAACTTGCTGCCGTCGCTTGAGCCGACAAGGTCGTGCAGACGATTCCAGCGGTTCAGATCCGCCTGTTGGCGCGCGATGTCGTCGACCATCGTCGCCGTCGCCAGCCGCTTCTCGTCATCCGCCCGCAGGGACTCCGTGTCGGCACCAAGCGCTCGCATCAGGGCCTCCAAGCTGGCCTTTCCGGTGTCCCGCGCTGCGGTCAGTTCGTCGAGGGGGCGGTCGGTGAGCGCCTTCGCCGCTTCGGCCGCAAGGTCGCCGTCGGTCTGCTCTTTCTGGTTCTTCAGGATCAGGTCTTCCTGCTCAAGTTGCTGGCGCACGCCGCCGACACGCGTGACGTCGGCGTCATCCCAGCGCGCCACACGGCAGTTAGCCTCGTCTGTGAACCCCGCCGTCTGCAGTCTCGCTGCCAGCGTCGCCGCAGCGGCCCGGGCGCTATCCGCTGCGAGCAGAGCCCCTTGCTCCGCCACGGTAACCTCGGTGAGGGCCGCCTCCGCCTGGCTCCCCAGCCTGGTCTTCTCGGCCTCCAGTCGTTCGCGGACGCTCTCTGCGTCCTGCCGGGCTTGGCGCAGGCGCTTCTCTTCGCTGTTCGGCTCACGGTCCTCGAACAGCGCGCGGCGTGACCCCCTGAGATCCGCCATCGCGGCTCTCTTAACCGCCAACTCCTGCTGTTTCGATGCCCGTTCGCTCAGGGCTTCTGTCAGCCGTGTTTCTGCCTCGGTGACGGCCTTGGCGGTGGCCTCAGCCTGCGCCTTGGCCGACTCGGCCAGTCTCTCCTGCCGGGCGAACTCGTCGCGGCGCTTACCGAGGGCATCGAGGTCGCGCGCCAGCGTCTGTGGTTGCGGATTCGGCAGTCCGGCCGCGGCCAGTTTCTCAGCGATGGCCTGCCACCCTGCGGTCGCCTCGCTCTGGGCCTTGGCAGCCGCCTCCTGTGCCCGCACCGCGTTGGCGCCTGCGGTCTCCGCTGCCTTGTGCGCCGCCGTGACCTTCACCTGCGCCAGTGCCACCTTGCTGTCGGCTTGGTCAGCCGCCGACTTCAGTGACACCACCTTCTGGTACTGGGTCTGGTGAGCCTTGTCGGCGGCGTCGGCCGCCCTCCGTGCTGCTTCCGCCGCCGCCACCAGTGTAGCGAGCTGGACCCGTATCCCGTCGAGCACCCTCTGTGCCTCCGTCACTTCTGGAATGTTGCCCCTGGCGTAGGGGTGGTCGGTGGCACCGCAGAGCGGGCATGCGTGGCCATCGGCGAGCTGTTTCCGGTGCTCCTCCAGGCTGGCGACGGTCTGCGTCAGGCGCAGGTTCCCCTCGGCCAGGCTGATCAGCTTGTCGAGGTTGGGCTTGCCGTCGTCCCGCGCCGCTTCCGCGCTCTCCTTGGCGGTGCGTGCCGTGGTTTGTGCATCCTGCGCCGCAATCAGTGCCTGCCCGGCCAGTTCGTGTGCGCTCCGTGCCTTCGCGGCGCCGTCCTGCGCCGCCTTGACAGCCTCTCCGTCGGCCACGATCTCCCGCTCAGCCTTCTGTTGTTCCTGCTCAGCCTTCTGCGCGGAGTCAGTTGCCTCGGCCGCTTCACGCTTCCGTTGCTCCCAGCTCGTGCGCTGTGTCGCCATCGCAGCCAGGATCTCCGCCAAGCCGCTGGCGGAGGCATTCGCCTCCAGGTACTCTCTGGCGCTGTCATGCGCCAACACGAGTGCCTTGTGGTTATGCACGGTCTGGTCACGGCCTGCGGTGCACTGCTTGGCGCGCAATTCGGCCTCCTGTGCTGCCTTCGTCGCCCCGTTCTCGTCCGCCAGCGCCACCGCGATCTGGGCGTCCAGTCTGCGGACTTCATCCAGCACAGGCAGTGCCTGGCTCAGTTTCTCCTCTGCGGCCAAGGCGAGAGCCTTGGCATCTGTCACCCTCGGATCCAGCGTGGCGAGCGTCTTCTGCAGTGTCTCCAGCGCCGCCTGACGTCTCCTCAGACTGTCAACCGCCTCGGCCTCGGCCTTACGCGCGGCGTCGACGCCACCCAGGTCGGGATCCAGCGCGCGTGCCGATTCGGCCACGGTCAGGCGATCAAGGTCGGGCTTGGCCGCGGCGGCACGCTTGCGGAGAGCCTCCATGCGGTTGGCCACCTGCGCCTGAGCCTCGCGCAGCGCGCTCAGGGTTCCGAGCCACTGGATCTGGGCCTCAAGCTGCTCCTGCCGCTGACCAAGCTCGGTCTTCTCCCTCCCCGCCGTGTCGAGCCGCGTCTCCAGCGCCTGCCGTTCCGCCTCGGGCAGGACACCGGCCGCGCTGAACTCCTGTTGCTTCAGGAGATCCGCCAGCTTCCCACTCTCGACTTGCCAGCGTGCATGCACCGCCGTGTCGACCGCCCTGTAGATACCGGTGCCGGTGACCTGCTCGAGGATACCGGCACGGTCCTTGTCGTCAGCCTTCAGGAAGGCATCGAACTTCCCCTGGACCAGGAGCACCGAGCGGGTGAACTGCTCGAAGCTCATCCCGGTGATCTCCTCGACCATGAGTGCCACCGTCCTGAGCTGCTCGGCCAGCACCTCGCCCGTGTCGGCATCGACGATCTGGCGTTTCGCGGGTTGGAGTTCCCCGGCGGCGTTCTGGCGGGCACGCCGTTGTTCCCACCGGCTGCGGTAACGCTTGCCGCCGACCTCAAATCCGACCTCGGCGAACGACTCGCCGGTGCCGCGGGTCATGACTTCGTTCGCTTCCTTCGAGATGCTCTGCCGCGCCGTCTGGCCGTAGAGGGCGAGGCAGAGGGCGTCGAGCACCGAGGTCTTGCCTGCCCCCGTGGGGCCGGTCAGGGCGAAGAGCCCTCTTCCGAACGCCGGGTCCTCGAAGTTGATCAGCCACTCGCCCGCCAGTGAGTTGATGTTCTTGAAGCGCAGGTTGAGGATCTTCATGGGGTCGGCTACTCCCGCTGTGCATCAGCTTCCTGTACGCTCTTCAGGACCTCGGCGAACAACGCCGGGAGCCACTGCCTCTCCTCGTCCGAGAGGCCTCCGTCGTCCGCCAGACGCATGCGGAACACCTCCAGTGGCGTCAACTGTTCCAGTCCGATTACCTCGGCGCTGCGGGCCCCGTCCGGACGGGCTTGCGGGCGGCAGTCCTGCTGGGCCAGTATCTGCACCGCGGAGCCCTCGACCAGCCCCGGCAGGGAGTTCCACAGCGGGCCCAGATCGCCATCGCCGGTCGTCACCTGGACCTCGACCCAGACGCTGGCCTTCGCGGCCACCAACTCACGGAGGCGGGCGCTGACGCCGTCCGGGCTGCCCTGGACCTGCTCCAGGCGCTGGAAGACCGGGACTTCTTCCAGTCTCACCGTGACCGAATCGCCGGCGTTCGGCCCGAACTCGACCACCGCCACCGACTTCGCCTGTCCGGCCTCGGCGAAGCTCATCGGCAGAGGTGACCCCGAGTAGCGACAGCAGTCGTGCCCGCCAAGGGCCTGCGGCGTATGCAGGTGTCCGAATGCGTAGTAATCGGCCGGGGGCAGGAGAGCCGCCGGCATCGCCCCGAGATTGCCGATCCGCAGCGCCCGCTCGGAGCGCACGTCCGACAGCGTAGCGCCGCTCAGGTTAAGGTGTCCGGTAAGCACTAGCGGCACCCCTGGACCGGCCGCTTCGCGAGCCAGAGCGGCAACGTGTGCGTAGTGCGCCCGGAAGCCCTCCTGGAGCTTCGCCGTCCGGTCGGCCTCGGCATCCCCGGCATCGTCCCGACGCAGGTCCCCTTCACGGAGGTACGGCACTGCCGCGATCACCAGCCCCGGCTTGCCGGTCGCATCCGGGACCAGCACCACCTCCCCGGCCGGGTTGCCAGCGTCGATCTCGCCGATTACCCACGCCTTGAGGTGAACCAGTGCTTGCGCCGGAGCGTTCAGCATCGATGGCGAGTCATGGTTGCCGCCGATCACCACCACCGCCCGGCAGAGTTCATCCTTGTAGATCCCGGCCAGCAGCGAGTAGTAGCCTTCCTGGGCCCGGTTGGAGGGCGCGCAGGTGTCGAAGATGTCCCCCGCCACCACCAGCGCATCGGGCTTCTCGTGGCGCAGCAACGTCCTCAACCACACGGCAAACGCCTCGTGTTCCGCGTAACGGTCCTGATCGTGCAGACGCCCGCCCCAGTGCCAATCCGAGGTGTGGATGATCTTCATGTCAACGGACCTTTCCTTGACCACGTGGGGGCGAAGCTCCCTCACCATCGCCTGGAAACCACGAAGCCCCAAGGCCCCGCCTCCGGATGCCGATCTGCTTCCCCGTCAACAATGCGCCCCTCGCCGCGGGTTCACGCCGTCCCGGTCATCCGTGCGTATGGGCTGGACTCCGGGGACAACTCTGCGCTCGGGGTCGAGGTCTCGCGGAACCGGCGGGAGAGCCGCGCGTTCTCGTCATTGTCCAACCGCCGGTTCATGTGTCCGCAGGCTTGCCGAATCGTGAAGTGCGGCAAGCTCACTTCCACCGTGACCCGACGCTCGCCGTCGCAGCGCAGGGAGAAGATGGCACTGCGGCGGCGCCGGCAGGAGACCAGGTACGAATAGACGCAATGCCGCATGTGCCGCCCCTCCTCCGCCAACTCGTGAGAGTTCAGGATCTCCTTCATGGTCCACAGGTGGGGCTCCTGTCGCGGGTTCAGGACATACTCCCAGTCCCGCGTGCAGGGCTCCCAGGTGGGATTACAATGGCAGCGCCACTCGGACAGAAGGTGTCCTGGACACCGGTTCAGCCCCCTGTCTGCGGAAAATGTCAGGGCCGTTACTGACAGGGACATCATTTGGGGGTGGGGTCACGCTAACGTGATCGCCGCGCTACTCAGAGACCGCAGGAGACGCCTGGTCTGAAGGGTTATGTCGAACCAGCAACTCGTGGAACTCGCAGCACCCGCGTTTCTGCGGCAGGCGCTGTCACAGATGAAGCTCCCGGCGCGCATAGGGAGAAGTGATCGGGCTGACGTCGGGAAGGCGCGCCAGCCAGTACGGGCAGGGAGCTCTGGCAACGGTTGAGCAAACTATGAAACGCATAACGAAACCCGGGGAGACGCCCGGTAGCGGCTTCCGCGAGGGCAGGCGCGGGAAGGCCTGCCGCGGTGGCAAGCTGTACGTATTCGCGAAGGGTGAGGTCGTGGTGGTGCGCGGCGGCGAACGGCCGGCGGCGTGGGCCAGGACCGCCAAGCGCCCGACGTGGTTCAGTTCCCCCAAGCTGGCCGACGCCGTCATCAGCCAGGTGGTGGGCCACCCGCAGCGGCCGGCGAGCCAACCCATCGGGCGTGTTGGCGCCTACCCCGTGCTGACGAGCGGACAGTTGTGTTTCCGGTTCTACCACCCGAGCGATCTGGCCGTGGCGCAGTTCCGCCAGACCATTCCGCCGCCGATCCTGGATCGCCTCGCGCGCTTCCGCGACCGGCGCTGGCAGCTCTACAACCTGATGGCACGCTGCCCCGGCGCCGCCGACCTGGTCGACGGCAACCCGGCGCTCGCCTTCGCCCTCGCCAACAGCCGCGCCTTTCACCCGGTCTCCCGACCGTGGGACAGTGCCCGGCGCCTGGTGCGGCGGCGGCAGCGCGATATCCTCGGTTGGCTCGGGTTCACGCCGAGCGAACAGGCGCGCAGAATCCTCTCCAAGATCCCCGCAACGGATCTGTACATGGAACGCCTGTTCCGACTGAAACGCTTGTTGCAGCGCGACCCCGAGGCGACCCTCTGGCTGTCGCACCTGCCTCGCTTGCCGGGCGACATCCTCGACGCCCTCGCCTTCTACCGCGGCGCGATGTCGATGCCGCTCCTGCTGAGCCTCCTGGAGGCAGATCGCCGCGGTGATTCGGACGTCATCTGGCTGGGCGCCGCCAACGCCATCAGGAAGGGGCTCGGCCTTCCGTGGCCGGTGTTGCGGAGTGAAGCTGCCATCGTGCCGTATTACGAGGAACTGGACAAACGGGCCACACTGCTGAAGCTGGTTCAGGGACTCCCGAACGAACTGCCGCCGCCACCTGCGCTTCCTCCGCTGGCCTGCGGCATCAGACCGATCACCACGGTTGCCGGACTGATCGCGCAAGGGGAACGCGCCAGGAACTGCTCGCCGAGCTACGCCCGCTCCGTCCACGCCGGAAACCACTATCTGTACCAGGTGCAGAGCCCGGTCAGCGCCACCCTCTCTCTGATCCGGAGCGAGAGTGGTGAGTGGGTCCCCGGGCAGGTCCTCGGAACCGCCAATACGCCCATCGACGAGGGATTGGTGGATCTGCTGTTCAGCCGGGTGCTCGGAACGCCGCTGGCAACATTGGTGCCAGCCCTTACCCCAGTCTCAGAGACCCCTTTCGACTGATGCCCGCGCCTAGTCCTTGGTCTGGCCCTACTGAACCCATGGGCCCCCGGTCCTGGCCGCACCGGCCCCCTGCGATGTCATGCTGCCGAACCAAGACGCCGATAGAGATAGTGCAGAGAACCGAAGGGCAGTCCGACGCAAACGGCGTCCGGGAGTACGTCGGCAGCGGCAATGGCGACGCCCGCGGCGAGGTCGCCCACGGGCTCAGCCTTGACGGTCAGGCCGCCATCCGCATCTTGGGAGAGATCCTCGATGCCGGCTGGGCCCGGAAGGAGTGCGAGAGGCGAGGGACCCGGTACTTTGCGGCGCCGTGACACCCAGAGAGGTGTTGTCTCGACTCGGCAACGCATTCCGAGGCCATGGTTCTCGCACAAGGCAGTTGCGGTTGTGGGACCTCGGCAGCGCGCCATAGTACAGTCAGCCACCGGCGGCGGGGCGACACCCGGAACAGGGCGTACGCCGCAGGCTGACCTCGGGAGGCCAACATGCCAGCGACGGCTCAATGTCCCAGATGCAGCTCTCGGTGGGTAAGGGCCAGATGCCAGTCCGGTTACGCGTGCCTAACCTGCGGGCACTCCTTCATGCCCGAGGACCCAGTCGAGCCCATGCGCATACTCATCAACTACTGGCAAACGGAGCACATCTCGCTCACGCGCCGGTTACGAGACGACCTCAGCGCCCGCGGTCACCAGGCCTGGTTCGACAAGGATCGCCTGGCGCCTGGCCATGACTGGGAGTCCTTCATCGAGCGGGGCCTCGATGAGATGGCCGCCGACACATCCACCAGCGCCGTGCTGCTAGTACTGGATCCAAGTCTGGTGCGCCGACCTGACGACTACTGCCTGAACGAGATTCACCGTGCCCTGATCCGCGGCCTGCGCATCATCCCATTGGAGGTATTGGCGGGCAAACCGCCGCTCCTCAGTTGGGGACGCCGGTGGTTCAATGAACGCGAGTACTTCCCGATCAGTGAGGCGGAGGAGTCTTACCCTGAGACGTTCAGGCAGCTCCTTAAGGTACTCGCGGATGGCACACGGGGTCGCCTGTTGCGCGCACTAAAGCCTGCTCGTCCTAGCATAGGAACCACTGGGACCAAGAGCGATCTCACCGGGCGGCAGTGGGTAATTCGTGAGGTGGATGCCTGGCTACGGAATGCATCAGGCCCCAGGATTATGTGGCTCACTGGTGCACCGGGCGTGGGCAAGAGCACTATCGCCGCCTGGTTGCGCAACCACCGTTCACAGATTGTCGTGTCCCACTTCTGCGACATTGGCAGCGAGGAGACGCGCAACCCAACGAAGTTCGCGCTCTCGCTGGTCTTCCAACTCTCGGTCCACCTGCCCGAATACGAAAAGGCGGTGGCCAAGTACCTCAGACGGAAGCCGCGGTTCCAGGAGGACAGCTCTTGGCTCGAGTACGTCGACTTGGAGGACCTGATCGTGCAGGGATACGACCATGCCTGCACTCTTGTCGACGAACTCCTTGTCGACGCGTATCACCCAAACCTCCCCGAGCCCCCCCATCCCATGGTAGTGTTGATAGATGCTCTGGATGAAGCCACCTTCCAGGGCGCGAACGAGATCGCCAGAATCCTCCATCACTGCGTTGGTAAGGCACCACGTTGGTTGCGTTTCCTCATCACCTCGCGGCGCGATCGGGAAGTAGTCGCCGCCCTCCGCATGCTCTCGGCCCGCGAACTCGACATGAGCAGGGAGGAGAACTTGCAGGACCTACAGGATTACCTGACGAGGGAGGTCCCGGGTGTCAGACCCGCGCAGATCGGGGAGATCCTGGGACGCAGCGAAGGCGCGTTCCTCTACGTGGATCTCCTTCAAGAGTCGCTCCGGGTCGGCCACCTCGGCAGCGACCGGCTCGATGAGTCCCCCCGCGGTCTCGGCAGC
The DNA here is from genome assembly GCA_903837355.1 of uncultured Victivallales bacterium. GTDB lineage: Bacteria > Verrucomicrobiota > Lentisphaeria > Oligosphaerales > JAFGRS01 > CAILUI01. The sequence goes on along the minus strand of CAILUI010000450.1, from coordinate 55,708 downwards.
GCGTACCACCTGTTCTTCACGCGGCAATTCGGTGGCTACCTCTATCGGTATGGGGACAAGGTCAAGCCTCTGCTCCAGCCGCTCCTGGCCGCCTTCGAGCCGCCCACGACTACCTTCCTGAAACGACTCTGCGGCATCACCTCTGACGCTGAACTAGACCGGCGGCTCAGTGGCCTCCGGTTGCTCTTCCCGACCAAGTGCGAGCGCGGATCAACCACAGTCCGGTGCTTCCACCGGTCCCTGCGGGACTGGATCACGAGCAGCGAGGACGCTGGCCGCTACGCCATCGATGTGCCCGAAGGCCACCGCGCCCTCGTCGAGCAGGGATGGCAGGAGTTCGGGCAGGGACCCGAGGCCATGGATGACTACATCCTGCAATGGTTGCCGTCGCACCTGCGCGCAGTGGGGGACCGCGCGCGTCTTGCCGGCCTACTCGGGGAGTTCCGCTACCTGATGGAGAAGGCCCGTCGCGGCCAGGTCGAGCAGCTCCTGCAGGACTTCCGCGATTTGCCGCAGGAGTTGGCAGGACCAGGCGGGCCGCTCGAGGGCGCGGCATCCTTCTTCCGGGAGAACGCATATGCCCTACGGGGTGGGAGCGAGGTATGGCCGGCCCACAAGGTTCTGCTGCAGATGGCCGTTGAGCACGCTGATGACAGCTCGCTCTCCCAGGGCGCCGAGCGATGGATTGCGGACGGCCACTGCGACTGGGCCTGGCTACGACGCGCGCCACGGCCAACCCACGTCCCCCGGGATCCCTGCATAGCTGTGCTCGATGGGCGCACGGGCGAGATCGGTGGTGCGCTGTCTCTGCCGGATGGACGCCTACTCTCGTGGCCCAGTGGCATGCCCCGCGGCCGGCAGGAGGTCCTGTTGCTCTGGGACGGCCAGAGCGGCGAGCTGCCGGACGACTGCCCCGCCTGCCCCGAATGTGGGGTTTCGGATGCAGTGGCCCTCCCCGACGGGCGCGTGCTCCTCTGGGACTGGGCCGACAGGACATGGCTGTGGGACGGTCAGAGCGGCACGGAGTTGGTAGCTCTCATCAAGCCGTGGACTTTGCTCGATGGCGTGCGTGAGCTGCCTTTGCCGGACGGGCGCCTGCTCTTTAACCACTCCGATAGAGCGTTGCTGAGGCTGGACAGCCGGAGCCGCATGTGCATGAAGACTTCCAGGAGCGCTGTTCTGCTTGTATTGACCGATGGACGCCGGCTTGAACAGAGCGGCGATAGCCGAATCCCGGTTATGGAGTTGAGAGACGGCAACGGCAACGGCAACAGCTGGGGAGCCCTCCCTCACACGCGCTCGGTTGGCGGCGCGCTGGCCCTGCCCGATGGACGACTGCTCACTTGGTCCGATGACGACCTCCGGCTGTGGCACAGCCAAGAACTGGAAGCGGGCAGCCGAAGCGACCTCAGGTGCCTGGCGATCCTGCATGGGCACGTGAAAGAGGTCCGAGGCGCGCTGGCCCTGCCTAGCGGGTGCCTGCTCTCTTGGTCAGACGACATGACCCTGCGGCTGTGGGATGGCCAGAGTGGCAAGCCTCTGGAGGTTCTCCATGGGCATACGTCAGCGGTCAGTGGCGCGCTGGCCCTACCCCGCGGCCGCCTGCTCTCTTGGGCTGGCAGAGACTTGCGGCTCTGGCACAGCCAGAACGGCAAACTCGTGGCCGTTCTCGAGGGGCATACTGGGTACGTCAGAGGTACGTCAGCCCTGCCCGACGGTCGCCTGCTCTCATGGTCCGATGACAGCACCATGCGGCTATGGGACAGCCTTGACGGCACGTGCTTGGGGGTCCTGGAGGGTCACGCAGGTCCCGTCCTCGGTGCCCTGAGCCTGTCCGATGGGCGCCTCCTCTCATGGTCCAAGGACGGCACCCTGCGGCTATGGGACAGCCTGAACACCGAGTGTCTGACGGTCCCCGAAAGACACGCCGATGTTGTCTTGGGCACGCTGCTCCTGCCTGACGGACGCCTGCTCTCATGGTCCAAGGATAGCACCCTGCGGCTGTGGGACGGTCAGAGCGGAAAGTGCCGGTCGGTCCTCCGTGGGCACGCGCAGGCAGTCGAAGGGGCGCTGGCCTTGCCGGATGGTCATCTACTATCATGGACGCACAGCGAGATGTCTGATGACAATGACTTTCGGCTATGGGACGGTCAGAGCGGCAGGCTTCTGGATATGGTCCTAGAGGACGAGGCCAGCAAGGCGCATCCGGACTGGGTCCTGGCGCGCGCCGCGTGGAAGCCTTCAGGCAGGTCCGTAGGCGAGTTCCGCGCCAGCTCGGCCCACGACTACACAGTGCACCTGTACCACGGCGTCGAACCTGGCACCGTAGCCATGTGGTGCGCTCGCGCGCGTGTGATGTCCAGCGGTCTCATCATGCCGGACGGCACCTTGGTCGCTGGGCTGACGTCAGGAGACGTCTGTTTCCTGAAGCTCCATCACGGCACTCGCCGTCTCACCATCGCCGAACTTGGGGCGTTGCTGCCAAAGCAGTAACGGGCGAACCCAACCGGTGAACGGAAATGGACGCGGGGCACACCTCATTGGGCGCCGCACGAGCCATCCCGTATCCCCTCTGCACACCTGGTAGCCGCCAGTCGGCCCAGACATCGCGTGGAGGCCGATCCAGCAGGACAGCAGACGGGCAACCTCGTCCTTGCTCAAGTCGTCCCGGCTTCCTTTGTTGAACGCCCCGACCGCCTGGTCCACCTGCCCGGGCTCCCGCCCCAGGAGCTCCCTGAGCCAAGTCGCGAGGGTGAGGCACCCGCCGGGCTACGCCCACCAGCAGTCGTTGAAGGAGAACTTCACTCCACGGACCTTGCCCGGATGCGGGGAGATGCCCTTGCAGTGTTCCCTCATCTACCTGACCACGTCACGCGGTTGGGCCGTCAGGAGGCGATCGTCCGGCACGGCGTCGATGTCGTTGTCTCCGGACATGGCGTACGTGAAGAGCGTCGACGAGTAGCGCATGCGCCCCTCGGTGCGGAGTGTCAGCCTTGGATCTGCCGGCCGCTCGGCGTCGCAATCGTACTCGAGGATGCCCGCCTCCTCCATCGTGACTTTGATCAACTCCACGGTCATGCTGCCGACCAAGAACTCGTCAGGCTCGTCAGGTTCCATGGTTCGTAGTCTGGTGGTAGATGGTCAGGCATACTCCCACAGAGCTTGAAGCTCCGCGACGTCGTCTACTCGTTGCAGAAAGCTGGGAACTCCGGCTGGCACGGGGTCTCTTCCTCGGGCGCTGATCCCCCCTTGCCGAAGAACCCGGTGATGTCGAAGAAGTAGACCCGGCGCTCGCAGTTCTCCAGCCGGATGTGGAGGATGTCGAAGACGCGCTTGCCATGGTGAGTAAGCTGTTGCTTTTCCCAATGCCAGTCCTCGTTCCGGCTGCCGTGCAAGGCGGCGATGATGCGGTACTCGGCATCGATGGATGGGACGATGTAGGCCTCGTCCCAGTTCCCGCCCGGACCAGGCCGGGTCGGTGGTTCCTGCATCCATGCGCGGCCTGTGTCGGGGGTGTCCATGGCTAGCTCCGGGGGCAGTTGTGGCACGAACCGATTGTCCGCGCTCAGTCCTGCGCCCGATACCCTGTACCCGTTACCCAGCCAGAACGTGTCCCGGGTGACGACGGGCCGTGCATTTCTCCGTCGGTCACGGCGGCGGCGGAAAGCTGGTCTCCTCGGCACTTAGCAGGGTACATGGACCAGCCCTCACCGGGCTTCGCCGCAGCGGGAAGATGGAATCGCTTTGGGCAAGGACACCTTGTGTCCAGGGGGTGGCGCTAACCTGTTCACCGCGGGCTTCATGAGGCTCTGGTCGCCGCCCCGGTCCAGCCTCCTCCGACATGAAAATGCAGGGACGTTATTAACAGGGACACCATTTGGCCGGGGGGCCACGCTAACCTGTTCGCCGCGGGACGCAAAGACCGCGGAAGTACCCCGGCCTGACAGCGCTCGCCAGAGGACGAAGCAGAGCCCGGACCGCCGGGGACGAGTGGACCAGGTACAAGGAGTTGGCAACACCGCGGCTGGACCTGCCGGCAACCGGCTGCGGTGAGGTGAGTAAAATGGCCATGCAAGGTGCGTGGTCGGTAGGTGAACCCAAGGGAGGTGTGAGATGCCCAGCTATGAGATTCGCTATCAGGTGTCGAGCGCGCGTGGCGAGCATGTCGCGGGTCCGGTCAGCGAGGTGGTGACGGCTTCGAACTCGGCCGAGGCGCGGGCTCTGATCAAGAGCCGCTACCCCAACGCAGTGGTGACCTTCCTCGGCACGCGCCAGGTCGGGTGAGGGCGCGAGGTCGCAGGAGGCGGGCGTCGTGAGGCGCTCGCCTTCTGTCCCCTACCGCGCGGGAGCCTTGGAACGTGGCGCCCAGCGCTACTCCAAATGCGGCGGACGCCCTGTGGACCGGCATGCCCGACCACCGGCTCCAGGAACGCGGGTACGGCTCTACAAGACACGGGTACAGCGCGAGCGAAGCGACTGAGAGAGGAAAAGGAGGCGGGAACCATGTCTGCACTGGAACAGAAGCTTCTGCACGCGCTCACGGCTGACGCGATGTGGGATGGCCGGGCGCCGACGGTCGTCCGCCTGGGGACCAGTGCCGAACTGGCAGTTCCCATGCCGTGGATTGCCGAGCAGGACAGCGCCCTTGTGTCTCAGTTGCTGAGCATTGGGTCTCTGCCTGGTTCCGGCTTCCTGAAGGAGGCCATTGTTGCGCTGGTATGCGACCGCGCCTACCCCGCGCTCCTAGATGCCTGGCTTGAGCTTGGACAGGACCAAGCGTCCCGCGCCGGATACCGCGCGCACCCCTCTTCCGAGTACGACACTCTGTTCACGCCCTCGATCGTCCGGTTGTGTATCCACCTGAAGACCGTCGAGAGGATGTTCATGCGCCGGCTCGGGCTGCCCGGCGAGAGCTGTGCCTGCACGGAGACGATGCTGGCTCTGGGCAGTGCCGTGCGGGTGGCGGCGATGCACGGGCTGCGCTTGCTCGATCGGGACCTACTGATCTGCGCTCTGCTGCGCGCGTTCGCTTGGGACGGCGAGGCGAAGGCCAAGGCAGATGCCCTGCACGTCCTGCTGATGCGCGGCTTCGAGTCGAGTAACCAGGATGGCGAGAACGGACGCCTTCCCGCGCTGCCGGTAGCGGAGGTCAAGATCAGCGACGCCCTGATGTCCGGTGCCCTGGTGGACTGTTTCGTCCTGGACCAGAGCCCAGCTGAGCTCCTGGGCAGTCTGGCGCCGGGGTGCCTGCCGCTGCAGGAGTTGCTGCAGACGCAAGCGGCGGTGCCAGCGCCGGCCGCTTCAGCTCCGCGCTCGCACGGCGCGACTCGCAAGGCTCCGGCGCGGAACGACGTGCCCGACCTCGACACGATGGCCATGGCCACGCCGACCACGGTGCGGCTGGCCGACGTCGTACTTCCGCCGCCAACCCTCGCGGCCATCCAGGACCTGGTGGCGGCCATTCAGAACCGCAACACCGTCCTACAGGAATGGGGTTTCGGGGAGCGCCTGGAGTATGGCACCGGCATCATCGCCTGCTTCGAGGGCGAGAGCGGTCTCGGCAAGACCTTCGCCGCCCGCGCTGTAGCCAACGAGTCCAGCCTGGCCTTGCGGGTTGTCAAGGCATCCGAGGTCCAGAGCCATCTGGTCGGTCAGGCCGAGAAGAACATCGAGACCCTCTTCAGCCAGGTTGCCCCGGAGACTCTTCTCCTCATCGACGAGGCCGATACCCTCTTCAGCAGTCGGCGTGCCGGCGGATCCCACCACGACCTCTACATCAACTCACAGATCAACCAGCTCCTCTCTGCCGTGGAGTCATTCAGCGGTGCCCTGATCCTGACCACCAACTGTATCGCTGCCTTCGACGACGCCTTTGCCCGTCGGATTGGTTTCAGGGTGCACTTCCAGCGGCCCGACGAGACGGCGCGGGAACGGCTCTGGCGGCGCTTGCTGGCTGCCCCCACCCCGCTGGCCGCGGACATCAACTTTCGCGCCATCGCCGCGGAGCACTCCCTGACTGGCGGCGAGATCCGGAATGCCGTCCTCCGCGCTGCGTTCGTGGCTGCGGCGGCAAAGACGGCGATCAGCATGGCCATGCTGCGCCGTGAGGCGAGCGCGGTCGTGGGCACTGCCGCCCGGAAGTCGATCGGCTTCACCACTCCCGAACGCCTGGTGGATCTGAGTATGGCATGACCCCGGAGGCAGCGCATGCGGCTCACACACACAGGATCAGCCGAGGGGTTTCGTACCCCGGGTGCACCGGGATATGCGTTCAAGGATGGGAAGCTGTATGCCTTCCGTCGTGACCGCATCGTGGTCCTGCGGGGCGGGGACCAGCCCGCGACCTGGACGAAGAGCGCCGCCAGGCCGACCTGGCACAGCTTGCCTCGGCTTGCCGCTCCAGCGCTCAAGGCAGCGCTCCGGCACCCGGACCGGCCGCAGTACCAGGCGGTCGGTCTCGTGCGTGACTGCCCGGTCCTGGGCGACGGGCAGTTGGCGTTCGCGTCGTTCCGCCCGCAGTTCAGCAACGACCTCGCCCTGGCTGCCTTCCGCGTTACCATCCCCACGGCGATCCGGGAGCGCCTACGGCAACTGGGCTTTGGGGGCCAGCAGTGGGAGGTCTACAGCCTGCTCGCCCGCTGTCCGGGCGCCCTCGATCTGTTCGACAGTAACCCGGCTCTGGCCTTCGCTCTCGCCAACGCTCGCGCCTTCCATGGGGTCGGCCGGCCGCTGGTGAGCGTCCGGCGCTTGCTGCGCCGCCGCCAGCGCGAGGCGCTCGGCTGGCTTGGATTCCCGGCGACGGAGATGGCCCGGCGGATCCTGACGAAGGTATCGGTGGAGTGGGTCAAAGTCGATGATCTGTTTCGCCTGCGCCGGATCCTGCTCAACGATGCGGAGGCCAGCAAGTGGCTATCACACCTGCCATTCGTGACCGAGGACGTCCTGGAGGTCCTGACCCTGCGGCGCGAGGCAGTATCGATGCCGCTGCTGCAGGAGATGGTGGCGGAGGGTAGTCTGTACGGCGGGCTCATGCACAGCCTCAACTTCCAGGCAGTAGCCCCGCTGCAGCGGGAGTTCGGTCTGCCCTGGCCTGTATTCCGCAGCCTGGCGGCTCTGGAAGCCTATGGCAGCGAGCTCACGAGGCGGGATGCTGCTGCCGCCACCTTTCGGGACCTGCCTGACCACTTCCCGCCACCGCCGGTTCTCCCTGCAACCGGCTGTTCCGGCATCCGGCCCATCACCTCTCCCAAGCAGTTGTACCAACACGCGGAGAAGGAGCACAACTGCGCGTTTAGCTTCAGCGAGGCCATCAGCCAGGGGCAGTACTACATCTATGCCGTGGACCATCCTGTCCGCGCCACGCTCTCTTTCGTCCGCGGCGAGAACAGCTGGGTGCTCTGCGATGTCCTGGGTCCTGCCAACACCGCTCTGCCTGAGTGGACGCGGGAGTACGTTCTGAGCGCCTTCGACGAACTACCGGCAGCCCTACAGGGCGCCGACGCCGAGCTCTCGGCTGTATGCCTGGAGGACGGCCGTACCCCTTTCGACTGAGCGAACCCGGAGGAGTCACCATGCGCTCGCATCCCGGCAAGCATCGGTCCCGGTGTCACCCTCGGCAGGAGCCGCACCGGACTGGGCCGCAGTCACATTCGCGACGAAAGCGACGATAGATAGTTCAGTGCGGTGAACCGAACGCAAGGCAACTCGAAGCAAGGAGCACGACCATGGGAACGACGATGGATCAGGTAAAGGCGTTCATGGATGAGAATGCGTTCAAGTACCGAGTCGACGAGGATCGGAACGTTCTCATCTCGGGATTCGTGACCGAAGAGTACAAGGACGAAGACGGTGAACACCATCTGCGCGTGGTGATTCGGGTGGACGAAGGCGGCGAGTATCTCTCCTTCTTCGCGCCGAAAACGTATGTCTGTCGTCCCGGCCACGCCAGCGTTCGGGCGGTTCTGGAGACCGCGGCTCGGATGCACTGGTGCCGCAAGCTGATCTGTTGGGAGTACGACCACCGTGATGGCGAATTTCGGGCCAGCGTCAACCTGCCGCTGGAGGACAGTCTGCTCACCCACCAGCAGTTCCATCGCTGCCTGCATGGCCTGATCGACCTGGTGGACAAGTCCTACGCGCAGTTCAAGCACGCCCTGGATACCGGCACGTGCCTCGACAGCGATCCCGACGAGGCTCGCAATCCGGCGGCGCCTACGGCCGGGAAGGGCCGTCGCCGTGTCGCCCGCAAGCCGGGCCCCATGCCGGTGACCGCAGACATCGGACTGGGCGAGTGAGTGTCGGGGGGTGGGTGCGTGGGTAAGTGAGTGGGTGAGTTGGAGATGGACAGAAAGGAGAGAGGCACGCATGTCACGCTACGATCAGTATGATGCCCAGGCACGGGAAGTGCTCAGCGCAGCCCGTGCCTGGGCGGCCAACGCCGGTCGCGACGCCTGTACCGCCAGTGACCTGGCCATGGGCTTGCTCGTGGCCGCTACCACGGACGTCAATGCGGTTCTGGCGGCCAGCGGCCTGGTCGTCGCAAGCGACAAGGTAGAGGCTGCCCGGGGGCAGGCCACGGTCAGCGCTCCTCGGGCGGCCAAGGGCGGGAAGCGTGTCCCGCCGCCAGCCCCGATCGGCCTGGCTCCGGATCTGCGCGTTGTTCTCGATGGCGCTGAACGCCTGACGCAGAGTGCTGCCAAGGGCTCGCCCGTGACGCCGGGGCATCTGCTGTGCGCTGGCTGGGCCGCTCTGAAGCCGGGCCTGAAGCCCTTTGTCGTACCGGCTCTGGCAGGTGGCGCCACCATCGACCTGGACGCGGTGCCTGCTCCCGCCCGCCCGGTGAATCGCCCACGGGATGGAAACACGGCGGCGGGTTCCTGCAACCTGCTGGCACGTTACGCGAATGAGATCACGGCCCAGGAACACCTGCAGGACGCCGCAGCACGGGAGCGCGAGATCGGTGAGATGATCGCCGTGCTTCTGCGTCGGGACAAACCCAACGTCATGCTGCTCGGCGATCCCGGGGTCGGCAAGACCGCCCTGGTGGAGGGTCTGGCGTTGCGCATTCGTAACGGGTGCGTGCCGAAGGCGCTTGCCGGGAGCCGTATCTTCACGCTGCCGGTGGGGAACCTCCTGGCGGGAACGGGCGTGCATGGCTCCCTCGAGGAACGGATACGGAACCTGGTTACCGAGCTCGAAGCGACCCCGGGAGCGATCCTGTTTCTCGATGAGGTCCATATGCTCAATGCGCCGGGTCGGGGCACCAGCCCGGCTGACCACCTGAAGCCGGCCCTGGCTCGCGGCCGTTTCCGTTGCATCGCCGCCACGACTTCGGGTGAGTTCTACAAGCATCTCCAGGGCGACGGTGCGCTGGTGCGCCGTTTCACGACGGTGACGGTCAGTGAACCCGATGCCGCCGCCACGCTGGCCATGATGCGCGAGCGCGCCCCGACCCTCGTCACCCACTACGGCATCGAGTTGCCCGAACGGCTCCTGGCTCGGGCCGTCGAACTCGGGCGCGATATCCTCTGCCACCGACGCTTCCCCGACAAGGCCCTGGACGTGGTGGAGACCGCCTGCGCGGCGGCCTTGGCACGCGGTGCCACCGCGCTGGTGGCCAGCGACCTCGATGCCGTGGCCGGACAGATGGTCGGTATCCCCCTCGGTGAGGGTGATGGACTGACCCAGCGCCTGGCTGCGCTGGAGACGAACCTGGCGACGCGCGTTCTGGGCCAGCCCGAGGCCATCCGCGCCATGAGCCGCGTCCTGCGGCTCTGCAAGCGCCGGCTGGATCTGCGCCCGGAACGGCCGGACGGGGTCTTCCTCCTTACGGGTCCGAGCGGGGTCGGCAAGACCGCGCTCGCCGAGGCCCTGGCCGAGGTCCTCTGCGGCAGCCGTGAGCAGCTTGAGCGCTTCGACATGAGCGAGTTCGCCGAGTCCTACAAGCTCAGTCGCCTGGTGGGCTCGCCACCGGGCTATGTCGGCTACGGCAGCGAGCCGGAACTCACCCGCGCGGCGCGTCGGCATCCCAACGGGGTGCTGCTGCTGGACGAGTTCGAGAAGGCCCACCCGGACGTGCAACGGCTCTTCCTGCAGGTCTTCGACACTGGCCGACTGACCGACTCCGCCGGCGAAGTGGCCTCCTTCGCCAACATGACCATCGTTCTGACCGCCAATCTGCCGGCGGTCCGCGAGCATGAGGGCATCGGCTTCAGCGGCGCCGGCATCGCGGTCGCCCCAAAGCCCGCCGACGAGGCCGAGCGCCTGGGGCTGCGCAAGTACCTCCCTGCGGAGTTGATCAGTCGGCTCGACGCCGTGGTGCCGTTTCGGCCGCTCTCCCGTGAACTGGCCGGAGACATTCTGACGAAGCGTCTGCTTGCCCAGGCCAACGAGACTCTACGGCAGCGCTGGGGCGTCGAGATCGAGATGAGCACTGCCGCCGGCGAAGCACTGCTGGACGCGGGCTTCTCGGCCGAACTCGGGGTCCGCGACCTGCAGCGGCGCTTCGAGGAGTTGATCATGCTGCCGCTGGCTGAACTCCTGCCGGCGATTCCGCCTGAGCCGCATTCCGAGTCGCGTCGGGTCAAGGCCGACCTGGCGGGCGGCAAGGTGTCTCTGGTCTGGGTCGATGATGGCCTGGGGCCCCGCTTGTGCCGGCCGCCCAAGCCGCCGCGGCGGCGCACGGGACCGCCGCGACCGTTGTCGGCGGCAGCGTAACCGCACCCGCTTCGCGCCCCCGGCGTCCCCGGCGACGAATTGACCGACCGTCTGCACTACAAGAAACAGAAGGGTACGCATGGAAACGACATTCGCCGAGAACGTGAAACTCGAGATCGCCCGTGTATTCGGGAACCGTGAGAACGAGAAGCACCCCCTGAAACGCGGCAGCAGTGGCATGGAAGGCTTCGCCAAACTCGCGCGACTGCTGCCGAACCTCAGCGCCGAGGAGGTGGAGCTGTTCCTCGTGCCTTTGGTCGACGAACTGCTCCATCGGCAGAGCGCGTGCCTTCCCTGCTACGCGAAGCTGTGTGCCTTTGCCGAGATCTTCTGTGCCGCGAAGCCGGCTCAGGCCTGGCGCTACAGCCGCCTTCTGGACGAGCGCGTAGCCACAGCCCGCCGCAGTGCCGGCCCGCGTCGTGACTTCCGCCGCGAGGTCCGCGCTGCCATCGCCTGGTATGCCGAGGAGACCTACTCGGGCATGTACGTGACGGATGTCCAGTGAAAGCACCTCAGCGCAACCGCCCGAGCCCCGCCCCCACGCCGATCCACTCGACGCCGCCCACGGGCGCGATGCGGTCGTCAGCATCGAAGACGGCAGGCACCAGTCGCCGCCCGCCTCATGTGCCTGGATGTGTCTTTCGGTAACGCCGGGGGATTGACACCCTCACGGTGACCGCAATATTGGATGCCGTCAGGCAGAACGACGGGGTGCTTCGGGCGCCCCTCGGGGAAGGAGAGGCAGAAGGTGATGCTTTGCGCCATGACTGGGGCGACGCACTTGCCACGTGATGCCGCTGCACCCCTGGGACGTGATGCGCCAGGCGTGATCCACTCCCCGTGTGTGCCCATGTTGCGCCGCGAAGACGACAGCGCACTGCTGCCAGCGCCGCATTTCTTGGTTCCTGTCACCCCGCCCTCGCCCATGGCCATGCACTCTCCAGCCAACCGCCACCACGAGATCGCGACAGCCCCGTCTGCGCGCGCTCGTGGGTCATGGACGCCGGCCTGGGGCACGGACATGACGCCTTGGTTCGCGGAACCTTGGGCTGTGGCGCTCTCGACAACGATGGGTGCATGGTCGGCAGACCATTCCGCCAGCCCCTTGCGGCGAGTCCAGAGGCGCCTCTTGCGTCGTCGCTCTGGCCATCCCTGGACTGGTCGCCGGAGCGACTCATCGATGGCCTGTCAAAGAAGGCACTGGACTGAGGGAGCGAGTGGAGACCATAGTGACGAAGCCCTCCGCGCATATTCTGACCGGGGAAAGGTGACATACTGAACGGCAGCGACAGACGGGATCAGTCTTACCAACTCGTTTGAGGTGAGGACAGAATGCGTGGAGGTGTGGTATGACACTGCGAGACGTGTTACGCAAGGCGAATCTGTGGAGCCCAGAAGGCGGGTGGGAGACCGAGACTGTGCTCGTAGGTCGAGCGCTGCTGGCGTCCGACGCAGGGAACTACTGGAGGCAGCGACTGGAGAAGGGTGAACTATATCTCAACCCCGGACGGGACGAGACATCGGCATCACAGGCCACAGAGGCTGTGGTCACGAGTTTGCGCGGGCTGATTGCTGATGCAGGGCCATCGGAAGAGTCCGAGGAGGACCGCGCGCGCGCCCGGTTCATCATCGAGTGCCTTGACCGTCCCATGGGGAAGGGATGGGTGCAGACCCGTGCAGAGATCGCCAAGATCAGGAACTTGCCCGACCACATCGAGGTGTTCGTCGCTGACCCGCACCGGCACTGGCCCGTTGAGGACACGGACAAGTGGCCTGACGAATGGAATCTCCATCGTATGGAGCGGTACGTACGATGGACTCCAGGAAGATCCCGATCTCCGGGGCTCGGAGATACCTACCGCTGGCCTGGGCCGTGCTCCGGGGGAAGCTGGCCGGTCTTCTACCGTCCATTCCTTGGTTGCATCTGCTGCACCAACGGGATGGTCCTTGCCGTTTTCGGGAAGGGTTTCTGGACCTGCTGGCCACCTAGAGTCGCCATCGCCGTTCGGCGTGATGGAGGCCAGGAGGAGATCGAGGTAGCGAACCTTCCAAAGCGTCTTGAGCCGGTCTGGAGTGTCAAGCCACCGCCTCGCGATGTTCTCGCTGGCGACATGAGCTCGAAGCTAGCTCACCTGGTGTCCCAAGAGCACAGTGAGACTCGTGCAGCCCGCACGCTCGCCGAGCTGCTACGACATGGGCGACAGGCCCCTCTGCGGGCAATCGCTGGCATGGTCCAGACGTCGATCATCGAGAACTGGACACTGCGGGACCAACTCCAAGCTGAGGAGGTCGCCGGGGACGCACTGCAGCAGATGCTCGGCTTGCCGGCGAAGGACTGAGAGGACTGGCGTCGTCACGGAGTATGCCCCCTCTCGACACGGGAGTATGAGCGATGGCGATCCGCGCTGACTTCACGGCGATCCAGACCCACGCCAGGAACAACGGCTGGCAGCGGGGTGACCCGCTGCGAGCGTTCGCCTTCCCGGAGGCGCCACCCAACGGTCACCAAGGGTATGTTGCCATGCTCCGCCGCTGGCGAGATGAGGCAGCCGTTGCCCGCAGGGGAGAGGCCGCAGACTACTACCAACGGCTCTACGCTGCGAGCTACGTGCTGGCCGTCTACAGTCTCCGCGTGGGTTCCCTCGATGGCCAACCGCTGGCGCCGGAGGAGTTGACCGTCGGCTGGCTCGGAGGGGTCGGCTTACCATACCCCGGGGCGGTGAACGCGCCCCATTACCAGCACCTCTACCACGGCCTGCGGAGTTTCTGGGGGCATCGGATCCCCCGCAACAACCGCGGGCACATGTGCCTGACCGGTATTGGTCGGGAGTCAGGCTACTACTCCGTCCGCTATGCAGAGGCGCTGCGGGACAGGGTTCTGGTGCGTCTGGGCAGGGACTGGCAGCGGCTGTTGACAGAGCAGCCGTACGTGGTCGGGTTGCTGGAGCGCGAGCGCCTTGTCCCGTCCACCCAGATCCCCTGCGACGCCGGTCAGCAACGCGACTACGCCGTCATTGCGCGGTTCTTCGCCGGACTCGCCGAACTCCGCCTGAACGGGCGCCTGGAGGTCGGTTCGGTCGTCGATGTTGCGGACCATCTGGGGCTGTGTGAAGCGATTGCCCGACGGGTCATCGACGTCTTCGTGCCCCCGGCGGGGGCAGGAGACGAGCCAACGGCCGACCTGTTGCGTATTACCATGGACGCCAATCGGGGTGTCACCTTGTCCCTGCCCAACAGGGTGCGGTTCGCCCTGCCACCCGATGCCTCCGAAAGCGACGTCTACCTGGCCGTTGTCCGGGCCGGCGACACCGGAAAAGCGGCTTCCCATAAGTTCCGGTACCAGAACCAGGCGTGGGTCCACGAGGGCGCGACGCCCATGGCCGAGGCGGTCAACGAACGTCGAAGTATCCAGGTTTTGCGTGTCTACCGTACGGTGAGCCAAGACGGGAGCAGTGCCGTCCGGAACGACGTCACGCCGGAGATTCTGCAGCGGCCCTTGGCCATCTTCGACGGTCGCGGGAAGCCGCTGGCGTGCAGGTTCTCGCAACTGATTGCTGGCCAGACCTACCGCTTGTTCAGGACGGGGACATGGGAGGACTCCTTCGGCGTCTGGGTGCTCCGGAGTGCGGGCAACGATCAGCAGCTTCCGCCCGACGCCGTTGACGCGACCCCCGATACCGATGCGGTGGCGGTCGTGGTCCGTGATGGGGCCGGCAACGATATTGAGGAGTTCCGGTGCCGGCAGGATGCCGCCATCTCCTTCTCGTTCGCCGATGAACACCTCGCCTCCTACGTTCCCGGCAAGCGGTGCTTCGTCTCTCCCCCTGTCGTGAGCGACGCTTCGGTCGGAGCGGTGGAGGAGTTGCTCATCTCGCAGAACGGCGCGAATCTGTTCCAGAGTCAGGGCGACGGCGACTTCTTCGGCCTACCGATCGACCTCGGCCAGATATGGCCAGATGACGTGCGGGGACCGGTGTACGGGCAGTTCGACCTGACCCTGCGCATGGGAACGCGCAGGGGGACGCGTCGATTCGCTCTTCTCCCTCAGGACTTCGACCATGACCTCGATCAAGTACATCCTGTCATTGCCGCTGCGGCAGTGACGTTCCAGTCCGAGTTCCTCGTGCCCGACGCAGAGCTCCGTGTAGAGATTCTGCCGAGCCAGGATCGCCTAGCGGTTGAGCTTGCCTTTCAGAGCGGCTGGCGTCTGCCGATCCGATGCCAGGTTCGGCGTGAGGGTGCCTACGTCGAGACACCCGGTGAGGATCCGGTGGCCCTGGCCGAGCACGCTGCCCCGGTTTCCAACCTGGACGATGCTGTCGATCAGAGTATTCTGGTGGTAGCCGGGCCGCCACGGTGGCTGGCCTCCATCCGCGTCAGCAACCATGTCGGGCGTGCTGACCCGAATGCTCCGGCGGCCGGGACCCGGTTGGGGGTGCGGGAGTGTGTGGGTGAACTCCTCCGCGAGGACGGGTACCTGCGCTACCCGTTCTCGCTGTTGGCGAGGGATGTCCGGTATGACCGCCTCCTTCTGTGTGACGAACTGACGGTCATGGCAAGGATGCCTGGACAACATGACCGGCGATTGGGGAGGGCAGCCCTTACGCAGTTCAGCGCCGAGCAGCCAGACCTCGCGGTGGAGGATGGAGCGCTTTCCCTGACGCACCCGGTGTCGCCGGCGGGTCTTGCCCCTTCGCCTTTCATCGTACTGCTACCGGTTGGTGACCAAGGGATCGTCCGCCCTCTGGCGATCGCAGAACCAGGCCGTGTCATCCCCGACTGGTGCAGGCGGGTGGACGCGGGCCTTGGGATCGTGTTGCCGGTGCCTGGCGCACAGGGTGTGGTCCTGACCGTGCCGGGTTGGCCAATTGTCACCGGAGTAGCCTCACCGGGCTACATCGGCTTCATCATGGGCGGCCCTGCTGAGAGCCCGCGCCGGCTTTCCGCCGGCTTCTTCATCCACGGGAATGATGACGCGCCTATGAACGACTGGACCCAAGCGTTTTATGACCGTGACCTGCCGAGGATTGAGGCGCTCGTCGGGCGGGAAAGCAACGAGGTCCGGGACTACCTCGAGGGCATCTACCTCAATGCGAAGCGCCTCGACGCCTTCCACTTCCTCAACAGCTTCCATGCTCTGGCCCCGGACGTGCCGACGGGCTATGCCTTCCGCGCGACTTGGTACTGGTTCACGCTTGTTGTCCGTGAGTGGATGCTGACGACCATTCCGGGCGGCCAACTTGACATGCCGGTTGCGGGCAGGCTCAGCCTGTTGCGCAGCCTGTGGGACGAGGAACTGTTCGGATACGCTGAGGCAATGACCGTCGGGACGCCCTATGGAAAGATACTGCAGAACGCCCTTGCGCTACGGCTCCAAGACCAGGCCGCGCCTGCGTCGAATGCCTTCGCCTCGTGGCCCCTGTCCTTGTTCTGGCTGGCCAGCCCAGGTGCGCCGTCGTACCTGGCCGATCTGAAGAAGAAGTCGCTGCTGCTCTGTGGCCGTGCGAAACGCCTGCTGGACGGAGGTGGCGAGGGGGGTACAGAGGGTGTGTTTGGTGCTTGGAGCCGGTATCTCACAGCACTAGCGAGCAGGTACGCTGGCGGGAATCTGGCTTGGGCGGAGGTCCGCAACAACTGCCTATGGGAAGTTGCTGAACTGCCAGATATCCCCGGCTTTCCGTTGCCTGAAACCGACTTCGACCGGTACCTCTGTAGGCTGGGATACCGCCTGCACCGCTGGCGGATGGCCCCGTCGATCAGCATCGAGAGCACCCGACTGCGCGACGAACTGCGCTGGCTGGGCGAGTTCATGCCTGCCATGAAGAGCCTGGCAGTCGTCTGGGGGTTGGTGTACGCATGGCATGACGCCGAGTTCCAGACTCTCCGGGGTTGAACAGATAGTTACACGAGAGGACCGACAATGGCGTTTGATGCATTCCGAGCGTCCGAGCACATCCGCAGAGACTACGTTGACTTCCTTCTTGACCGTGCCTTCGGCAGGTTCCCTGGGGCCGGGACCGAGGAGTGCTGGCGCGCGTGCCGCGAACAGATGCGTCTGCTGTGGACCGACGGCGACCCGGGACGCGGTGTCACGCCGCTCTTCGCCGAGCCCCTTGCCGAGCCGCTCTTTCCTTTCGCCAGACCTGACTCGCCCGCTACGCTCGACACTCTTCAGGCCGGGAATGGGCAAGGGCCAACCGATGCGAGGCCCCTACACCCCCGACTGGTGGAACTCCTGCAACAGACGGAAATGGGCGGCTGGGATTTCATGTCGCACCAAGTTGAGGCATTCGCCAAGACCGTAGTTCCCCCGAATGGCAAGGGGCCGGGCGAAGGCCAATCGATCGTTGTCTCCAGTGGCACCAGTTCGGGTAAGACTGAATGCTTTCTGATCCCGATGCTCAACCGCATGTTCTGGCTGGAGGGTGAGAACGGGTTGAGCAGGCCCGGCGTACGCATTCTGATCGTCTACCCGATGAACGCCTTGGTAAACAACCAGCTCAAGCGCCTGCGGCGGTTGCTCTCTTTCCCCGCGGCTCAGCGCCTGAAGATCGCGTTCGGCGCCTACACCGGGAAGACTGAGGAGCAAGTAACCGAAACCCAGTTGAACGGAATGCCCCCCGGCGAACTGCGCGACATGTACCAGATGGCCAACTTCCGCCGGGATAGAACGGGGATTCGCAGCAATCCGCCCCACATCCTCGTCACGAACTACTCCATGCTTGAGTACATGCTGCTTCGCCCCAAGGACCAACCCATTTTCCCGGGAGACGGTGCTGACAGGGCAGCCCTGCAAACGATCGTGCTCGACGAAGCGCACACGTACGCAGGTTCCCTGGGCAACGACATTGCTCTGCTCCTGCGTCGCGTGGCTCTGCGCTTCGGGACGAGCATGGAGCAGGTACTTGGCATCGCCACTTCCGCTACCCTGGCGAGCAATGACCAGCAGGAACGCCTGAGGGACATCGGTGTCGGGCTGTTCTCAAAGCAGCAGGGGCAGGTTGCCGTGATCACGGGGTCGCGGGTGCTGCCTCCCTTGGGTGTCGCCCCCCAGGTCGCCACGCCTCTGGACCCCTATGCTGTGTCCGAGCAGGAATGGCAGGCCCTCTGCGACCTTGATGCCCAGGAACCTGAAGGCCGGTTGAGGAAAATGGCAGAGGAACCGCAACTCCCGGGCGTCCTCTCCAGGCTGGGGCTGAATGAGACAGGCGTGGATCCAGCCCCTGACGAACCGGTGTCTGAGTTTCTCCATCGGCTCTTCGCCATGCATCAGGTGACGGCAGGCGTCCGGGAAGCCGCGTTCGATGCTGGCGGTCCACTTGCTCTCACGGAGCTCATGCGCGGCCTCAATCTTGAACCCTACGTCAACTATGAACACCGTGCTGCCGAAGCGCTCCTGCAACTCATGTCCAAAGCTCGCCCAAGTCCTGACAAACCAGTGTTCCTGCCGACGAAGCTGCATGTATACGTCAGGACTCCCCCCCAGACATACTCCGACCTCTTCGTGGACGGAGTGAACCCCTTGGGCCACCTCTTTGGTGTACCCGAGACGCCGACGGGCCAGCCGCTTCTGTTCCCTGCTTACTGCGCCGGGAAACAGCGCAGGGAGGCCTATTTCACAGGCAGACTGCACCATCAAGTGAATGTATTCGAGGCAGTCGACCGGCTCCTGCTGTATCCCCAGGCGGCGCGCGTGCAAGGCGCAGTGCCGGTCGTCTTCCGGCTCGCCACCCCGGACGATCCGAGTCCGGCAGTGTTCGGACTGGTGATTACCGACGATGGACTTCGGGAAGTGGAGAGCAATGACCAAGGCGGGTTCGTCTTGGCAACCGGATACGGCAGTGAGGAGGTGATGACGTGCGAGCAGTTCCTCAATACGCCGGCCGCAGATCGCGCCTTCAAGACAACCGACGGGGTGACAATCCGGTTGGAGGGATCTGAGAGCGACGAAGAGGACGAAGAGGACGAGGTAGACCCGAACCGTTCTCGGTCCAACCTCAGGCCGCTTGGCCAGAGCGGACGTGATCTGGCGGACGTTATCCTCTTCGAGGCGCTCCTACCCCATCTTCCGGCCAAACGTCGGACCGACGGAACCGCAGTCGGCGGAGGCGACAACGACGCGAACGGGGCCCGGAAACGCGACACAGCCGCCGCCGGCAGAGGCAGCATTATCTTCGCGGACACCCGCCAAGGCGCCGCGTGGCGTGCTGCCTATGTACAGAACAGCCACACCCGGGACGTCGTCCGCCGATGCATCTACCGACACGCGGCGGACAACGCCCAGGCGCTTGCCGGGGCAGTGGTGCTACCTCCTGTGGACCTACTCCAGATGACACCGCAGCAGTTCCAGGAATGGCAACAAGCAGCGGCGGCGGCGGCACAGAACCCGGCGGCGCCGGTCTACGTTGTCGTGATCAGTGACATCTGGACTGAGTTGGCCACTAACCCAACTTTCCGCAGGGAGATCACTCTGAGATCGGGGTTACAGAACCGGCTATTTCCGCAGGGACTTGCTGACCAGGCCGACGCTCAGAGCTGGTCTATGGCGGCTCGCGCTCTCGTGGCAGCCGAACTCCTCATCCCCCTCAGCACCGGTCGGAACCTCGAGGCCATGGGCCTGCTCAGGAGTTACTACTCTCCGGATCAGTTCCCGCAACTCCCAGGGGCTCACGACCCCATTCTTGACGGCTTCACCCCTGTTCAGAGGGACTTTCTTGGGGAGCTCGCGGGCGACGATCGGTTCTGCCGAGCCTGGTTGCCGCTGTTGGCTCAGATAGTGGACTACATGCGCCGGCGCGGGAGTGTGCGGGTTCCCTGGGTAGAGACCCCCTGGGCCGATCCCCTTTCCGTTGAGCCCCTCGGCCGAACTCAGTGGAGCTTCAACCGGTGGTACGTCTTCGACGGAGTCAACGAAGACGCCACGCGCGAAAGGAGACGGAACTTCGCCGGCATACGGGGTAACATCCGCAACTACACACGCCGTCTGCTGGAGTACCTTGGGTACGGCGAGGACAATGTTGATGCGCGCGCATCATGGTTGTTGCAGTTGGTGTTCCGGCTCCTTCTGCGTCGAGCTCAACAAGGGGGTACGCTGCTTACGAGGCGGGTTGGGGACCAGAACCAGGAGCAGTTGGCGATCAACGGTGAGATGCTTCAGTTCCAGGTTTGCCCCGCCGCCCTGCAAATCGCCGTCGAGCACCCAAGGCTCCTGACACGTCTTTCCCGCGACCAGGACCCTGTCATTAGTACTGACCACCGCGCACGCGTCATGGACGTTTTTAGTCCTCTCAATACGGGGCAGGACCAGGCCTACAAGCGGAGTCGGGACTTCCGCACGTTCACGGAGGGGCAGCCGATGGGCATCCGGGCCATGGAGCATACGGCCCAAATTCACTCAACAGAACTGGCCCAGGTTGAGGAGAGGTTCCTGAAAGGGGAACTGAACTTGCTCTCTTGCTCTACCACTATGGAACTTGGCATCGACATCGGCGACCTGGTGTCGGTCCTTCTCGGGAACCTCCCTCCCGAATCAGCAAACTACATCCAGCGCGCCGGCAGGGCAGGCCGGCGGAATGAGGGAACGGCCCTGGTGCTCGCAGTGCTGCGGGACAACCCCTACGACCTCAGTGTGTTCCGTGATTCCCGGTTCATGTACGACCGTCCGATGCGGATGGCCCCGGTCGATCTGTTGGACGAACGGCAGGTCCGGCGCCACGTCCACTCGTTTCTGCTTACGTCGTTCTTCAGAAGCGCGGGCATCGAGCAGAATAGCCCACTCTTCGCCTGGGCAGACTGCGAGACTTTCTTCGGGACCCAGGCACGGTTGGACAGTCACGCTCTGGATGTGGGCAAACCTGCGCCCCAACTTGCCGTGTTGGATGGCTGGGGGCCTTCCCTAACCTGCCTCTGTGATCTCATCCGGCAGCGTCTACTGGCCGGGACAGAGGGATTGGCTCCTCTCCTGACAGGTACCTGTCTCGAGGACGCCGACCCGGTCGAGATACGGCAGGCGCTGGTTGACCGCCTGCGAGAACTGCAGGAGGAATATGAGACAGCATACTGGAATCTTCGGTCCCAATGGAATGCCGCCAACGGCGCCCCCGCGACTCAGGCGGCCATCGGCATGCAGGCCCGGCAACTCAAACGCGAGAACCTGGTGGGGTTTCTGGCGCGGGCCGGAGTCATCCCCCGTTACGGGTTTCCAATCGATGTCATCCCCCTGATCACCCGAAACCGAGCCGATGAAGGGAATGCATACTGGGAGCGTGCTGAGGACGAGTACCGCCAGAATAACAGGACCGTCGGCGACCTCAAGCGCAGCATGGACTTGGCACTGGCGGAATACGCGCCCGGGGCCCGGGTGGTGGTGAACCAGCAAGTCTACACCTCGCAGGGAATGACCCTCAACTGCTACGACCCGGAGCAAGGTCCGTTCGAGCGTTTCTTTTTCATCGTGTGCCGCCGGTGTGGCCACTTCCAGACCGGACGTGATGTGCCACAACGTTGTGACGCTTGCGCACACGAGACGAACTGGCAGGGATGGGCAGCACAGGGAGCTACGGCGCCGGTCATTCCTGGCGACGAACTGGGGGAGACTGCTATGCAAGCCGCACTCGTAGTTGCGGCCTCGGCCGCAGTCGGCGAGACGCTGGAAGATGCCGTCACGCCGCCGCCCAGCATAGTGCGCTCGTACATCAAGCCGCGCGCATTCTCGGTGGCCTACTCCAGGAGGCCTGTCGCTACTGCCTATCATGAGACTCGCCCCTACACGGCCAGTTCGCGCTGTGTGAGTATCAACACGGCAGAAGAGAGTTTGGTGCGACTCGGTGGCGGACAGACCGCTGTCTCCTTCAAGTTCGTTCCTGACCAGGAAATCCTGTACTTCAACGCAGGCATGTCACCAAGGCGGGCGGGGAACACGGCCATCCATGGATACGGATACCGAGTATGCCTGGCCTGTGGGTATGCAGAACCGGAAGAAGGCTACGGGAAACCGCCGTCGCCAGAGATGCTTGACCACGACAAACTCACGGAAGGGGACCAATGCACCGGGCCTCGCCGGGCTTGGGCTAACGTCATCCTTGGCGCGGAGGCGAGAACGGATGTCCTGATCTTCCGACTCCCGACGGCCGTCCTGGATGGTGACTGGGCTACGTCCCCTGATGTTCTGGTGACCACGTTTATGACCGCCCTGCGCATGGCGGCGGCGCGTATCCTCGAGGTAGACAACCGATTCATCGGCGGGCAAGTCCAGCGGGTACGCCTAGAGAGCGGGAATCTCGAGGCCATCGACATCCTACTGTTCGACGCCGGTGCCGGGGACACCGGTTACATGTCGCGCCTCCGGGATCAGCCTCTGGACGTGATCGAGGAGGCCATTGGCTACCTTGACTGCCCAGATGCGGCCGAGGACGATGGCGGGGGCCTCTGCACGACGTGCTGTCATCGTTGCCTGTTGTCGTACGATTCAGCCTGGTACGCACAGCGGGGGCTGCTGGACCGGCGCGCGACCCGCGCCTGGGTAGACGCGCGGCGCGCAGATATGCTGGGCACGGGCCAGATCATCGACGGGCAGCCTGTGGGGCGTGCCTTCGACGTGGTGCATTCCCTCCGGTTCGGGAGCGGCATCGTCCGCTTGTTCCTGCCGTTTTTCACGGGGGAAGGCCTGGAATCGAGTGAGCACCTTCTGCGGCGTCTGTTTGAGGTGACAATCCGACGTGCAGGATGCCGTGTCTCCGTGCTGCTGCCCCGTACGTCTATCGACAACATGGGCCAAGAGTCGGGGTATCGAGCGCGCAGCCAGCTCTGGCAGTGGCAGCAGAATTCGCCGCAATTCCAGATAAGGACAGTGGTGCAGGACGCGATATCGGGGTATAGCCACTTCCGCTTGGCAGTCAACGGCAGGGAGTTCTTCCTCGACGACTTCGACGCCACCGTTGACTTCGCTGCACCTGGAAGCCGGCAGGTCTCTTGGTTCGCCGCAAAGGAAGGAGATGGCGGATGTCAAGCCTTCGACACGCTGTGGGGGAAAGCTGAAGCCGTGCCGCAACCCAAGCTCCCGGAGACGACGGTACGCCTCGATATCCCGAACGGCACTGACGCAACCGCGCCAAACTCCCTCTATCAGAAACTGGCATCCCACCCGCAGATCCAGCTCGGGAACCTGCTGGCAGGGCGCCAGGTCGTGCGTCTGACCTACCAGGACCGGTACCTGCGGAGTCCGCATGCCTGGCGGAACCTCATCAGCTTGATGCGGCAGCTGCCCATGTCGCCCAATTGCGACATCCTTGCCCTCACGGTGCAACAGGATTCCTCTGGTGAGGAGCGTTGGCGCCCTGACGTGGGCAACGCCTCCGATGTCGGCAGGATCGTCGTCCACGTCCACGCGGACTTTGCCGAGAGGGAGATGGGATACGTGATGGACTACCTCGCAGCGCAATGCGGCCTTCAGCGCGACCGGTGTCGCCTCGGGATGCTTAGCCGTGAGGTGCGTGGACGCTATACCTACAGCGTACAACAGGGACGGCAGATATGGACCCCCGGTTGGCTGGGAGACGAGCATGCACGCAAGATGCTCTGCATCTTGGACGACGGCTCCGGCTTCTCGCTCATGTTCGACCAGGGAATGGACTGGGCTTGTCCGCGAGAAAGCTACCGGTTCGATACGGTACGCCCAGGGCCGGGTAGTCCGCTGAACCCGTCTCTGTTTGATGGGGCCCGGCCATACCTGACGCGGCTATCGTATGCCGTCTTCCGCCGTGAACTGACCCCATCAGAGAAAGGACTCTGGGACCTTTGTGGAGCACTCACCAGTAACCAGTGTAGATGGTGCTGAAGCGAGTGTCACCCCGCGGAGCGGGGCGTGAAGCGGGAGCCAACGGCGTCTTCATCATCAAGGCGGCTCCGACCTACGGCGACCTGCCGGAGGTGAGGTACCATTTCCCGCGGCAGGTGCGGTTTTCGCAAGGGTTGACGGTCCTGCAACTGCGAGGAGGCGAACGATGCAGATTGACCGGCTGCTGAATAGTGCACCGTTCTACAAGGAGGCCGTGGTCCGAGTTGAGCCTGGAGAGGGCGCGAGCAAAGTGGCACTGGGCTGTCAGGTCGATGAAGCCGCCAGGGTCTTCGGTTGCATCGAGATCGAGTTGGTCGGCTTCACCGGGGCGGAGCCGGAGTACTACGATGAACTTCAACTCATCGAGAACGACCCCAATGAGCCCCCGAGTGCATACTGGTGGTGGGACGGCAGTGACGAGGAGGACGACGATCTCGGGTGCGATGAGGAACCCGAACCAAGACCAAAACCAGAACCGGAACCTGGACCGGGACCGGAGTCCTTCTTCTGCAGGTGGAGCCGAGTCCGCGCGACCTTCCGGACTGTTCCCAATGATTTGGAGAGCCGGGTACGGTACTACCGCGTGCACGTGGATATCGCCGACTGAGCCCATAGTCGCACGGGCCTGACGCTCTGCCTGCATGAGCGGGAGCAGACTGGGTTGCCGAGGATTTCAGGACGGCCAGGTGCAGCCACACAGACAAGGAGGATGCGGGATGTCGGATTAGGTGGCGGTGATCGAGCGGGTGGCCGGCATCATGGAGGAACTCCAGTTCGTTCGGAAGACGTCGGCCGGACTGCCGTTTGCGATCTACCCGTTGCGGGATGAGGAGTTCTGCTTCCTGACCACGGTCCGCTATGACGAGCACACGAAGGTCCTCAGCTTCGAGTCCAAGCCCAGCGGCGTCTGTTCGCGCGAAGCCAAGGATCTGGCGATGGACCTCATCAACCACATGAACACGACGCTGGACATCGGGCGCTTCGCCTGGCATGAGGACAAGGACGAGTGTTGCGTTCAGTGCCGCGCCGCCGCCTACGTGGGCGAGACCCCGATTTCCCGCGAGTTGGTCGAGTTGGTGGTGGGGGGATGCCGTGGCGCCGATGGCCGCCACCAAGGGCATCGTGCAACACGGTATGCCGGCGGAAGCTCAGGGGTAACGCCTCCACGCGATCGCTGATGGCCCATAGCAACCAGGAGGTCCGACACATGCTCCGCCCGGTCAGACTACCCGCACACGTCCGCGGCAGCTTGCTGCTGTACAGCATGCCTGGACGATTCGAGCCGCTTGAACTGGTCTGGGAACACGTCCGCGCCGACGGCGTGCAGGTCATCGTCAACCTGGCTCAGCCCGCCGAGATCCAGGGGTATGCGCCCGCCTATGCCAGGGCGCTGCAGAACGGCCAGGTGCCCTGTCCGGTCATCTCCTTTCCCGTGCAGAACCATGGGATTCCGGGCAGCCGGGAGGCATTCTGGGAGCTTGCTTTCAATCTGGCTCAACGCCTCGAAGCGGCGGACCGGATCCTCGTCCACTGTGCGGCCGGGGTTGGCCGCAGTGGTTCCCTGGCGACCTGCGTCCTGGCTGCTCTCGGAGAGAAGCCAGCGGTGGCGGCAAAGGCGGTGCGGGCCGCCGACGCCCAGCCGGGAACCCGCAGGCCGAGGGGCCTGGTCGCGTGGTGTGCCGCGCGGCGAGGCGTCGCCGGCTGAAGCCGTGGGCGGGAAGCCTGGCTGGTTTTTTCGCGCGGAGGCGCAGGGCGCCACCGACCGCCGCAGCGTCGGTGAAATGGGGCCATCCAGCAGTCATACCTCCGGGCACTTCTCGGCCAAGTGGCGGAATGCCGCAAGGACCCTGGCTTCATACGGGAGGGCGAGCTGGCGGAGTTCCTCGTAGCGTGGGTTGGCCGGATCGCGCCATTCCCTGGGCAGGGCGAGCTCGCCACGGGTCTTCTCCCCCAGTTCTAGGAAGATGCTGAAATCGGGGTGCTCTTCCGCCAGGCTGTACTTGTCGAAGGCCCTGGTGATGTCTCGTGTGCCGCGCAGGAAGTCATCTTGTCCGGCCAGCACCTCGCGGGCGGTGGTCTGCACGACGCGCGCCAAGCGTGTCTCGGCGCTCACGAGACATCCATACTGCTCATCCCGCAGCCTCTGCCGCAGCAGGGCGCTGCGTTTGCGGCGTGGCTTGCCGACCAGTAGTGCCGCAAAGTCGCGCAGTTTGCTGACCACAAACTGGTCGATATGGATCGCCCACGGGCAGTATGGCGAACCGCGCCACAGGGTACCCCCGAACTGCCCCTCCGAGCAGGCCGCCCCAACCTTGAACCTGCCATCGTTGGAGCCCATCGGCGTTTCGATCGGCGGGGTGAAGCCAGGGCAGCCACAGTCGAGCAGAGCGATCACGACGTCGTCCGCCAAGGTAGCGATGTGCTCGATGGTCGCCAGCATCACGGTGCCCTGTTCGATGTAGATACATGCACTGCCCTCGGCGCGTTTCATCTCGTCTGCAAGGCTCGCCCTATCGACGGCGGTGGCCCCGCCCTCGGCTGTTTCCAGTGACAGTGGGTCTGGAACGCAAGCGGGAGCCTGCGCCACCCTTGTGTCGGTGACTCCTGCGAGCGGCTGCTGATCAACGTCGTCCATGTGAGGTCTCCTCTTTCCTTGCTCTATCGTGTTGCGTCAGGTGGTCACGCCTCAGAACCCGACGCACTCGGCGTACACCGTTTCGACCGTGCGCGTGTCGAGGTGGAGCAGAGCGGCGATCTTGGGCTTGGGGGCATTGCGTTTGACGAGGCGGAGGACGGCGGTGGCCAACGCGCGGCCACGGCAGAGGGCCTGGCGGTAGGCCATGGCGCTCTTAGCCTGCCGCCAAGCCTCAAAGTCGGACGATTTGGGGGGCATCCCGCACTTCTGCCGAATGCAGTCTGCCCAGAGAGGATTCCTGGCTTCAAGCAAACGCAGGCCGAGGTAGACTCCCGCGCAGGCGTTGCTCTTGTCTTCGCTGCAGTAAGCGTCCCATTCGCCATACGCCCCTCTGTCGTCGCCATTCCAGTCGTCGTCCTGCTCGTTGGGCCCTTGGCACCCGGCGAGTTGGTTGAAAGCGATGTGTTTCCAGAGCAGACAATTGGCAGCGGTCTTGATCTTCTTGACCCCCAGCAACGGCAGCAGCTCCTCAGGCGTCGGCTGGCGCTCATCCTCCTCCGCCTTGCAGAAGTCCTCCACGGCCTTGCGGCAGAGCCGAGCGCAACGGTACTCATAGTCAGAGAGGTGGAAGTAGCTCTCACAGAGGTCACGCAGCATGGCTAGGCGGACGAGAGACGGGTTCTGGCTCCTGCCAAAGGCATAGCCGTGGAAGGAACTGCAGACGCGCGGATCGTACTTCGCCATCAGAGCGAAGATCGCCCTTTGCCCGCTGACGGCGATGTCGTCGGCGTCCGCCGAGGTCAGCCCATGCTCCGCCGCCATGCGGGCCGCCATGATACCGATCTGGGACGTGTGCAGGTAAATGGCGGCGGTAGCCGCTGCCTCTGTGCCCTCCGTGCCGAGCAGATGGACGATCAACTGGTCTCCCAAGCGCATGGCGATGAACCCCCGCAGACTGCTCTTCCGCTTCGGGTCGTACTCCTGCTGCCACCCTCCGAGCTGTGCCGCACTGAGCTCAATCAGCTTGGCCGTGGAGTCGCGGCGACGGGCTTGCTCGCAAACCTCAGCAGTCAGTGATGGCAGGTCGGCGACGGGGGCGGGCGGGACGGGGGCGTTGCGGGACTGGGTGCTCATCATAGGACTCCTTTCGGTGTGGGGGGCCAGCGACAGCGAAAGCAAAGGATGCCATACGAACGACCGTGGATTCGGGACCCGTGTCAGGCTTCCTCAGGGCCTGAACACGTCCCTACAAAACGCGCGCATTATGCGTGTGCGTGCGAGACTTCGGGATAGCGACGAACCGATGCTGACCACCGCCCGGTGCGCAGTCGCACCGTGACGGGGCCTGGCGGTGTAGAGTTCCGCGACTGGGGTGATGCGCCGTCTTCTTCCGAGATAGCGCCTGCCGCCGGTCGCGTCGGGGGTCTGGCCGCTGGATTCAACGGCCTGGAAAGGCACGAACTGCGCTCATGCCGCGCAGTTCGTGCCTCGGAACGGCGGAGCGCACTCGTCCAGTTTACGGACGGGCCACGCCTCCGCGTCGTTGCTCAGTCCACTCGGTACGAGCGCCGACGGTTCATACCCGCCATGCGGCCCTCGGACCTTGCTTCGGCGAGCAGGAAAAACGACGTGTGGATGACGGTGTCGTTGTGGATCAGAGCGCTGCCGACGACCTGGCCGCCCTTGAAGCGGTGGTCGTCTCCATAGCCGACCGACTTGAAGACCTTCTCCTCGCAGCCGAGGGCGAGGTCAATGAAGCCTCTGCCTGCCATGGTGACGGCCTCGGCACTTGCAGCGACCCCCTCTTTGCCCACCAGCGCGTCCATGACATAGCTTCTGACCAGTCTGCCGTGGACACGTCCGTAGGCGGCGGCGCGGGACACGAGGTCGAAACCGATGGCCTCTCCGTTGCGGACAACCAGGATACCGATCTGCCCCGCGACGGCAGGGAACGCTGCGGCGGCTTCGTCGAGCGCCCCTCGGTGCGACTCGAACACGTCACGCATCGCCCCGGTTGCGGAAGACACTCGGCTCGCCTCCTGAAGACTGGAAACCAAGTCCCAGACCTCGCCCTGGTTGGAGCGGAATGAGGCGGAGTCGGACAGGGACGCCGACACCGCGTACGACTTCCTGGAGCGGATGCTATGGGCCATGATGGTTCCGGAATCGTAGAACGCCGGCGTGGCGTATGCCCACCGGCCCTGCTCGGTGCAGCTCACCGGGATGACGATGGTCTGCTTCTCGGGAACCAGGACTGTCGTGTTGAGCACGCGGTTCTGCTTGGCGCCGGCCAGTTCCTCCCCGTCGAGCAGCAGAACGGGCGTGTCGGCGCTGTTGGTGACCTTGAGTTCCGGCACGGAGCCGCCCTGGCTCACCTCGGTGACGCTCAGAAGCCTACCCTCCAGAGCTTCGCTCAGGCTGATGTAGGTGATCCCGCCAGCGTCCCCGTCGGTCAGGGGGATGGCGGCGATGCCCCGGTAGGTCTGCGGGGCCCCAAGTGTTACGTCCTTCAGACACGTGACGATCTTCCCATTCATGCCACACCTCCCTTGTGTTATCGCTTACAATGACATCGTACCTCGGACAAAACGTGTCCCGGGCAGAGAGCCCCCGGCGTTCATCCTCCTCGACCTGCTCGGGGACTTCGGCCGGATCTCAGTCTCGCGGAGTCGGGCAGTGGCGGTGGCGGTTCAGAACGGCGGGAGGCACTCGTCCAGTTCGTATGTGGGCCATTCCTCCGGATCGCCGTCATCGTCACTGCGGTCGCCTTTGAGCAGCAACCGGAAGACGCCTGCCCGAACGTCGTCGGCAACCTGTCCGTTGCCGGCCAGGCGCAGGTCGCCCGGCCCCCATGAGCCGTCGTCGCGGCGAGTGATGGAGAGGGTTGCACGGACCGGCGCCGTGACCCGGTACAGGTAGTCCGCACCCGCCAGGACACTGGTGGCGTAGGAGGCGCAGCAGTTGCGTTGCGCTTCCCCCTCGTCCAGTAACCCGGTGAGCGTGTTGAGTGGCTCAATGCCGGTTCCAGGCCCAGGTGTGAAGGGCGGCGCCGGCAACTCCTCCGGCAAGTGGCGCCGCAGGTCGCAGTGGCGCCAGGCCGGTTCGGTTTGCGCGAGCAGCCGTTGGAGGGCTGCCCTGTCACGTATGGGTCCGAGCGCGCGGCCGAGGGCGGAGAGCATGGGCGCCAACCGCCCGAGCATACAGCGCGTCTCGATCGCCGTCCGGGGGTCCGCGAGACTGCACAGCAATCCCGGCGTGAGCGCGGGTCGGAACGCCGTAAAGGCGTCCACAACCTCGCCACGCAGGCATGGGGCGTGCCGAAGTAGCGTCATCGCTTCCGACTCATTCTCAAAGAGCAGGCTCCGGAGTTGCCGGAGGCGCCGCACGGTCAGCGCCCCGGGTGGTATCCGCTCGAGCAGATGCACCGCCGACGGTTCAGCGGGAAATCCGAGCCAGCCGCAGATGGCCCGGCGTTCCGCCGCCACGAGCCGGCGCGCGCTGCGCAAGGGACGGGCGACCGGCTGAAAACGGTCGGCATGCGCCAGGGCGAAGGCCAGAGGGAGATGGCTCTCAGCCAACTCCTGTGCCGCCGAGCCGCACCGAGCCAGAAACGCATACAGCCGCCACGCGCCTTCGGGAACGGCCTTCAGCAGTGGCAGGAACGCTTCCGGCAGTGTGGCCACGAAGCGCGAGACGGCGATGGACCTCGAGTAGGAGCGGCGGTCCAGGGAGGGCCGTTGCTGGCCATCGGCGCAGCCGGCGGCGCCGCCGGCAGGGTGGTGCGGCGGGCGCCCGGTGGAAGTCGTACGCTTGCCAAAGACGTCGCGCAGTACCTCGTCGGCGAGCCGCCGTGAACTGAACCAGCCCGCGCGCCCGCTCGGCTCGGCCTCCTTGCTCCAGGTAGCCGGTGCCGAACCGCCCCGCAGGATGACCACGCGGTCGGGGCCGAAGACGTAGAGCTTCCCAGCGCGGAACTCGAGACCCTGCCGCCCGGGAACGTAGTGGTCCGCCGGCCGGATGCTGGCATTCGCTTGCGCTTCTGCGGTCTGGTCCATAGGCAGGCTCCCTTGTCCAATGCCGGGGGCGGCACTCTGCCGCCCGCGGCGTAGGCCCGATGTGTGCTCCAGGCCAACGTCACATCGACCAGACGCTGATCCCCGTGGCTCCGGTGTGGGTTTGAGTGTGCACCGCAGTCTCAGCGGACCATCGCTTCGGGCCGGGCCCCGGGCGCAAACAGGCTCTCTTCAGGAACGAGGAGATCCCCGGCGTCCGGATCTGCATGGAAGGCGTCCATGATGACCTTTGCGACCGCGGCCGGGTCCTTCTCGTCGGCCTGACCTATGACTCGCCCGGTCATCAGGAAAGCGTCGTCGAGTTCCCGAACCCAGCCGAAGGTGGCTTCGTCGGTTTCACCGACATGGAAGAAGCGCCCCTTGCCGCGGTAAAGCAGGACGATGTAGACCCCGGGTGCCTGAACATCCTCGGGAAGGGCGCCCCCGAGGATCCAGCGTCGGGCGAAATCCACGTGGTTGGAGTAGATCCTGAAGACGGGGATCTCCGCCGCCACCGCCTCCGCAAAGCGCTGCATGCCCTCGCGATCTGACAGGATGCCTTCGTCCATTGGAGCGTTCCTTTCGTTGGTTGGGTAGTACTTCCCGCTGGGCCGGCCGGCTGCCGGTCCTGCTCGACACTTGCCCTATGGGTGAGGATCTGGTGGGCGTGACCATGCCGTGCACTTTCTCCGGGCTGCTCATGCCAGGAAGCCCGGCGCCCCCTGGGTGGACGGAAGCGCCAGCCGCAGGCCGACAGCCACCAGAAACCGACGCATTCCTTGTAGGTCTGCGCGACGGCTGCATAGGGAATGTGGAGCATGTCGGCGAGTCTGCGGAAGGAATCATCGGCGCGAGACTGCAACGCGATCTGGCGAAGTTGCTTTACGCCTCTGCACAGACTCTGACGGTAGGCGTCGGCGGTGACGTCATTCCGAAATGCGCACGAGCCCTCGGGCGTCTCCTCGAACCCGAACTTGTGCGAGATGACGCGCGCTTGCTTGGGATTGGCTATCTTGATGAGGCGCAGATAGAAATGCGCCTCTCTGTGGCGCAGTCTCTTGCCGATGATGTCCTCTGCCGCCGCTTCGCCGAACTTCCCATGGTCCTCCGCGTTGAACTCCTCGCCGTCATCGCCACCCATGTCGTCGCCAGGTCTACCGAAGCCGTCGAAAGCGATGGCCTTCCATGCGCGATACTCTTCGGCCTTGCCAAGTCCCTTGACGCCCAATGCGTCTGCGAGCTCCTGGAGCGTCGTCTCGTGTCCTGCCGCCTTGAAGGACGTCTCTTGAGCCTTGCGGACCTCGCAAGCCTTGCGGTACTCATGCGCCGAAAGCCCAAGGAGTTTGTGCAGTCCCGCCATCATGTACCGACGGACGCGCTTGGGCTCTTCCACGCCGAAGGCGTAGCCATGCCAACCGCTGAGTGCGGGGTCGAAAGTGCCCATCAGTCCATGGATCGCCAGCCGACCGTGGTTCAGGAGATCGTCCACGGCGGACGGCGTCCGATGCTCCTGGGCCATGCGAAACGCCATCTTGCACAAGGTGTCCCCTTCAATGTGGATCGCCGCGTCGACGGCGGCATCTTTGTCCTTGCTCTGCAGAAGTTGGACGATCAGCAGGTCCGCGAGGCGGAGTCGAACGAAACCCGCGAGCGTCGCCTTCTTCGTCGGCTCGTACTCCGCGGTCCAGAATGCCAACTGCGCGTGGCCAAGTGTAGTGAGTGTTTCCGTAAGGTCCGTCCGACCCGCACGCGCTGCGGTCTCGACGACCAGGCAGCCAAACTCCTCGGGGCTGAGAGCCGTGGAGGGGGCGGGGACAGCGGTGAGTTGCGTGATCATGGCGTGCTCCTTCTCCGTTGTGCATCTTACCTATTGGAGGCGACCGAGGGCCCGTGACATGCGGCTTGCCTACCGCGACCGGCGCCGAGGGACACCATCGCAGTTGAAGGAACTCAGGAATCAGGAGTGGCCAGGTGAGTACTTCGGAACTGCGCGATGTGGCGCAGTTAGGAGGTGATAGAGTAGAGGTAGTAGAATAGAAGAAGAGAGGGTATGGGAGAGAAGGAACCAGGCCGGCTAGAGGGAACGCTGTGACGCTGGCATCACATTCGCGCGGCCCGAGGCCGATCCCCCTGGACGCCATCCGCCCGAGCGTCGCCAACCCTCGTCTCCACCTCCGAAATGAGGTGGTCGAGGGCATTTGCGCGCAACTGCTCCGAGACGGGAGCTTCCCGCCATGGTACGCCGTGATCGTGCGACCGCACCCCGCGGGCGGGTACGAGTGCCTGGCCGGGCACCACCGCTACGCCGCCGCCCTGCGTGCCAATGATCAAGGGGCCGGCATTCGCGCGATTCCGGCGTGGGTCGTCCACGGCCTCTCTGACAAGGAGGCCGGCCGCCTCCAGGTGCTCAGCAATCTGCAGACGGGGCTCACCGACCTCGAGCTGGGCCTCTTCATCATGCAGGAAGTCCCCGAGGTCAAGCAGCGCCAGCACTATGGCCGGGGGCGTCAGGGCGGTCTGCGTCAGTGCGGCCGCGAACTCGGCTTGCCCGAGAGCAGACTGCGCCGGTGCCGGGACGCCGCGATGGCGTATGAGTACATCGTGACTCATGGGCTGCCGCAAGAGACTGGCACAGTGGCCGCCCAGGAAGCTCTCGCTCCTGCGCTTGCCGAGATGAGTTTCCAGCTTGCGGAGATCGCACGGGTAGAGATCCGGCAGCTATGGCCCTATCTGCTCGATGCCTGCCGGCGCGGGGACTGGAGCGTGGCCCGGACCCGCCAGGCGGTTCGGGCCGTCCGCGCCCATTTCCCGCCCTTGTTGCGGCAGCGCCCGAACCCGCCCGCCGATCCGCGGGAATGGCAGGTGGCGGGCCGGGCCATCGTCGAGTACCTCGAGGACGGCCGCGGCGGCCTGCACCGGGCTCTGGCCGAGGTGTCGAGGTGGGCAGGTGTGCCGTCCCATACTCCGGCCGCCGGTACGCCGTACGGTGATGACTGCGGGCAGTTGGCACGCCGACTCATCGTCGGTGACGCCATTGCAGTATTGACGCGCGCGGGAAGGGGCGCCTCCCTGCTGCCGCCCGCCTCCGTCGACCTGGTCATCACCTCACCGCCCTGGTACAACACGCGGCACGTGCCACCGGCTCCGCGCTTTGCGGACCTGGCCGCCTATGGCCTCTTTCTCGGCGATCTGGCTCATGGCCTGCTGGCAGTGCTGCGCGATGGGCGCCTTTGCTGTATCCACATCGCCGACACCAACGATCCTGAACTCGGGGCCCGGCGTCTGCCGCTGGTGGCACTGACCACCCAGCATTTCCTTGCCGCCGGCTTCGAGTACGTGGACAGCATCGTTGTAACGCGCGCGTTTCCTTGCAGTGCCCCGTCACCCGCCCGTAGCCGCAACCGCCGGCCCTCGGCATCGCTGTACGCGCTGCACGATGTCATCCTGGTGTTCCGCCGGCCCGGGCCGGATCCCTTCACGTCCATCGACCCGTCCATCGACCGCCGCTGGTTGACGACCGTCTGGCCGGATCTGCCAGTGGCCAGAAGGCGTCCCGGCGATGACACGCCGCTATTCCGCCCCGAGATTCCCCACCGCCTCATCCGCATGTACTCCCGGCCGGGGGACACCGTGCTCGATCCCTTTGCCGGGACCGGCACCACACTCGCCGAGGCCGCGGCCCTCAAGCGCGCCTGCGTCGGCATCGAGTGCCGCGACGCGGCCGTAGCGCTGATGCTGGAGGCGCTCCCCGATCTGCGGATTCTGCGGTTCCAGTAGACGCCATGCTGTCACGCATCTCACGCCTTCCTCTGACAGTGAGGGTATGACCGCGCCCTGCTGCCCTGAGAAATCCGGTCGCTGACAGAAAGGACCCGTATGCAGACCTACATGGACAGTCTCGCCCGTTACGCCCTCATCTCCCAGGATCGGGAGGCGGAACTGGCCCGACGCATCGCCCAGGGCGACACTACGGCGCGGGATGAACTGATCTGCGCGAACCTGCGGCTCGTGGTCAAGATCGCTCACGACTACAGCGGGCGTGGCCTGCCGCTGGAGGATCTCGTCTCGGAGGGGAACAGTGGCCTGACGCGGGCGGCGGACCGCTTCAACCCGGCCAAGGGCGCCAAGTTCAGCACCTACGCGTCATACTGGATCAAACAGTCGATGCGCCGCGCCCTCGCCAGTCAGGCCCGCACCATCCGCGTGCCGCTGCAGGCGCAGAGCAAGATGGCTCTGCTTCACGGGGCGGAGTTGGCGCTGGCTCATGAACGCGCCACAGCCCCCACGGATGCGGAACTGGCCACTCACACCGGACTCGGCGAGCGAACCGTGGCGATGCTGCGCGCGTCGCAGGTCCGTCTGGTTTCCCTCGACGCGCCACTGGGTGAGGGGAACGGCGGGAGGGTCGCCGACGTCATCGCCGACCCCCATGCTCCGGACCCGGCGCAGGGGATCACCGAGCGCGAGAACCGCGCCCGGCTCGGCGCCTCGTTACGCCGGTTGCCCAAGCGGGAACGCCGCGTCATCGCCTACCGCTTCGGTCTGGCCGGCGGGAAGCCTCGGACTCTTGACCAGGTCAGCCGCACGATCGGGCTTACCCGCGAACGCGTCCGGCAGATCCAGAACGAGGCCCTCGGCACGCTGTATGTCCTGATGGCCGACGACGATGCCGAGGTGCGGAAGGGGGCGTAGTCAGGCACCAACGAGTTGACAAAGAGCAAGACACATAGAGGAGGAACGACCATGCCGCTGACCAACCCCTATCGCGATGGCAGTTCGTACCACGCGATTTTCCAGGCGCTCATGGAAGCCGCTGGTCTCACTGAGGAGCAACTGCGACACACCGTCTGCCGATCCCTTCACAAGGCGGAGTACCTGGCTGGGAATGATCTGAGTGTGGTGCTGTCCCCGCGCCGGGAATTGCACGGGCGGATGGCGGATGTTCGCGGAAGTTACGCGGCCCAGGGGCACCTCTACTATGCGGAACAGGACGCCGCAGGTCTCTGGCGTGTGTTCGCACGGCAACCTCACCTGAGCAGGCGTGAGCGCGAACCGGCGGGTAACGGACCAGCGGCGCTGCGCCAGCGCGGTTGTGACGTCGTGGTCGGTGACTGCCGTTTCCACGCCCGCAGCGTTCCTGATCTCTGCGAACGGACAGTCTCATATCTTCTCGAGAACGGCCATCTCAGCCGTCTGGTGGAGGGAGTCCTGCCGTTCCCTCGCGGCAAGAAGCGCTACCTCATCGCGTGTGAGCCAAGGCACGGCGATGGGGACGACTTCACCAGCCCCGTCAGAGTCGGAACCTACTACGTGGAAGCACATCGAGACTACAAGAACGCCTGCAGTCAACTGGCGGAGTTCCTTGCGGTCTGCGGTGTCGAATTCAGGGTGTCGGAGTGAGGGCGACCTCCCCTTCCGGGCTAACGCAGAGCAGCCCGGTGCGTCTACGGGGGGCAGGTCGGGGTGGCAAGAGTGACTGTGGACGCCCGGCCTGGCTCGATGTGTTCATCCGGACCCGTGCCCTGGGCGGCGCCAGGATGTGCGGATCCGTGTCAAGTGGCGACAGTGCAGTCGTGCAGAGCGCCCTTTGGCAATCCGCTGAACGGGCGCTAGTTTCGTCGTCGGGATGGCATCTGACATACGGCTTAAGGGGGATCGCTGGCATGTCGTCATACCAAACATTAACAGAGCTCCTCGCCAAGGGCCTTCTGCCCATCCATCTGGGCCCCGTCTTTCAGCAGGCGCTGGCCCCGAATCCGGCGGCGCATCTTCCCGACCGCATCGCCGGCATGCTCCTGGGACTGGCGATCGGAGATGCTCTCGGCAACACCAGCGAGGGCATGCTGCCACAGGAGCGGCGCCAGGCTCATGGCGAGATCACCGACTACCTGCCTAACCGCTACGCACAAGACCAACCCGTTGGCCTGCCGTCCGACGATACCCAGCTCGCCTTCTGGACCCTCGAATGCCTGTTGGCCGACGGTGGTCTCGACCCCGACCATGTGGCTCGTGCCTTCACCTCCAACGGCAAGATACACGGGATGGGTGGGTCTGTTCGGGAGTTCCTGCGCAACTACAAGGACCGCGGCCGGCCATGGTACGAGGCTGGTGCCGAGTCCGCGGGGAACGGCGCGCTGATGCGTATTGCCCCGGTCGTCATCCCGCATCTCCGGAACGGCGGCACCGGTCTCTGGACCGACGCGGCCTGCGGCGCAGCCATAACCCACCGTGACAGCATGTCCATCGCCTCCTGCATCGCCTTCTGCGGCCTGCTGGCAGACCTCATGCGGTTGGATGAGCCGCCGCCGCCCGCGTGGTGGGTGGAACGCTTTGTCGAACTGGCCGGTCCGCTGGAAACCGCCCGCTACAGCCCGCGCGGCGGCGCCTACGCGGACTTCAACGGGACCATCTCAGAGCTCATCACCGCGCTTATCCCTGCCGCGCTCCGGGATGACCTCTCCGCCCTGGAGGCCTGCGACCGCTGGTACTCCGGCGCCCACCTGCTGGAGACCGTCCCCTCGGTCCTCTACATCCTGGCCCGGCACGGGCACGATCCGGAACAGGCCATCGTCCGCGCCGTCAACGACACCAAGGACAACGACACCATCGCGGCCATTGTCGGGGCCGCGGTTGGCGCTCTGCACGGCCAGGCCGCCCTTCCCGCCCGCTGGCTTGCCGGCCTCAGCGGCCGTACCCGCGTCCGCGCCGGAGACGAGGGCCGGGTGCAGGAACTGGTGGCGGCGGCATCGCGTGAGGGCGGCTGGCAATGACTGATCAGCGGGGGAGGATGGCAGAAGCGCGACCGCAAATCCGGATCCGAAGAGATCCCTTGGCACGCCCACTTCCATAGAGCAGTTCCGCCGCCAGGAATGGGCGCGGGGCGTGATTAACCGTGTGCCGGAGGTGCTACACTTAGTGTTGAATTACGGCCACAATCTTACCGGCGTCGTTTATCGAGGCGACTCCTCCTCATGACCCTCTGGACCATCCAGCGCATTCCAGCCTGGCAGCAATTTCAGGCGAACGGCATCCTCAGGGCCACCGCCGAATATGTCGACCCCTTTTTCATGGCCGCCTACGCCTGGATGCGTGAACAGATGGCCGCGCGGATCGGCCCACCGCCAGAGCCGGACGGCTATCCGGTATGGGCGTGGTACCGGTACGCTGGAGAGAAGAAGCCTAGGCCGGATCTGCGCTGTGGTGGCCACCTATGTCGGGGCGTGAGGGGCGTCAGGATCGAGATCGAGTGCGCGCCGGAGACGGTACTGCTGTCCGACTTCAGCGAATGGCATGCGGTCCTGAGCCACCGCTATATAGCAGCATCGGAAGCAGAGGCCGACGCCTTCGACGACGAACGACTCATAGCCAACCGTGTT
This sequence comes from uncultured Victivallales bacterium, assembly GCA_903837355.1. Lineage (GTDB taxonomy): Bacteria > Verrucomicrobiota > Lentisphaeria > Oligosphaerales > JAFGRS01 > CAILUI01. The sequence continues at coordinate 18,094 of CAILUI010000450.1, read as the reverse complement.
TGGCACAACAGTTGTGCCTCGCGTCCGGATTTCGTGGCCCGGATCAGGGCGAGTTGGGAGAGGATCTTCGATCTCGAACGGTACGTAGAAGGCTTGACGTCTGAGCTTGAAGGTCGCATGATCCAGGCGTGCCTGTGGCAAGGACGGATGGATCAGGTCCGTGATGTGACTCCGTTTGTTTCGAGGTAGTGCGGCTGGAAGACCCTGACGGCGAGCCTCGCCCACTCTCATGCCGATGGGCCCCACTGGGGCAGCAGCAGGAAGAGGAAGCGGCGTTCGTCATGGGGAGTGGCGACCGCTTCCACAGGATTTCGGTCGTTGATGGCGTCACGTTCCTGGGAGCGCCGGGCTTTGAGACGGTCCTGACCTTCTTCGCCATCCGGCGGGCAACGGGCACCCTCTCCATCGTCAAGGTCGTGAAAACGTTCGAGGGCGGCACGTGCGTCCGCCGAGAATTCCAGACCAAGGAAGGCATCGCGGCCAAAGCCATCCAGCGTGAGATGGACGTCCTGAGGATAGCAGGTGGAGGTGGGTTGTGCGCACAGAGATCATCGAGTTCGACTGGACCCCGTGGGAAGCGGAGGCGTTGTGCCGCCTGGCACATGAGGGCCCGGCAAGGGAACGGCTGTTGCGGTTGCCGAGGCTGCGCGCAAACCGTATGGAGTTGGAACGCGCGGTGATGGCTGCGGAACGCAGTCCAGGCCAACCGCAGAGACTGGCCGTTCGTGGGGCAGACGATGCTCAGGCCGCCGACGAGGCCCCCCCGGCAGACGGTGCGTGCCAAGCCGAGGAACCAGGCGTGCAAGAGCTGTTCGCGGCGGTACGGCGGCATGGTGACGCACGCGCAGATGTCGCGCTCGACTTTATTGGCCAACGAGTCCGAGCGCATGGCGAACGAGACGTCGTCATCGCCTCGTTGTACCCTGAGGTGCGTGAGTACCTGCTATGGTGTGCACCGGGCCAGCCGGAGCTTTTTGGCACCAGACAGGTCGCTCGCGGCGACGGCTGGGCCAGAACGGCGCTGCACCTGGGCACCCACACGGTCACCTGCTGGCTGACGAGCGGACTGCTGCCAGAGGAAGCCAGGGCTCAGGCGGGGCTGGTGGTGCACTACGAGGTGCCGCATATCCCGACTGCGTTTGGGCAGCGCCTTGATCGGCTTGGGAGAGTCGGTCGCGAACATGCGTTCATCGTTCCCTCCGGCGGTGCGCGTGGGGGCCTGGAGCGGTACCTCTTTTCCCGTGCGCTCGGTCGGTGAGCACAATGCTCGAGGGCTGCAGCCAGGTTGGCTGGGGCTCCCATGCGCGGTTGCTCACGCCCTCAGGAAGGCACCCCGCCCGCCCGGATGTAGTGCGAGTTCTCGTCTGTGCCGGCCAGCCACCAAGGGCAGGGGAGCGCTGTCACGGAGGGGGGAGGAAACACCGATAGCTAAGCCGGGCGGATATGGCGACACATCGACGCTCAGCGCGGCACGGGGCATGGATGCTGCGCGCGGGTGACGCTGGCGCAGCTTCCCGAGCCCTACCGGTCACAGTTGCCGACGCTGCTCCGGCCACGCTGAGACGGGGGCTACCCGCACCGAGGCGGGAGCGTGCTGAATACCGCCGCATGAGCAGGGTCGCTGAGGAGTTCCGGGTCGTCACAAGCGAATCTTCCGAGGGGGTCCGACGCATGTTCCGCCAGGTCAAACTACCCGCACTCGTTCCTGGCAAGCTGCTGCTCCACAGCATGCCCGGATGTTTCGAGACGCTTGAGCAGGTCTGGGAACACGTCCACGCCGAGGGCGTGCAGGCCATCGTCAACCTGGCTCAGGCAGGCGAGACGCGGCGGAAGTCACCCACCTATGCCAAGGCGATACTGAGCGGCCAGGTGCCCTGTCCAGTCATTTCCTTCCCCGTGAAGGACTGTGGGACCCCGCGCAGCCGGGTGGCCTTCTGGGAACTCGCCCTCGACCTGGCACAACGGCTCGAAGCGGGAGACCGGATTCTCGTCCACTGTGCGGCCGGGGTTGGTCGAGCAGGCTCTCTGGCGACCTGCATTCTGGTCGCACTCGGAGCGACCCCGGCGGCTGCGGCGAAGGCGGTGTGGGCGGCCGGGTCCCAGCCGGAGACCGACGGACAGATGGAGCTGGTCGCGTGGTGCGCAGCGCAACGAAGCGCTGGGCGCTGAAGCCGCGGGCGGGAAGTCGGGCTGTTTCCCGCGCAGAGGTGCTGAGCGCTCAGTGGCGTGCCCGCCGTTTCCTGTCCGTGGACTCGTCCCACATGCGGTTCAGGAAATCCCTCTGCCTCGGTGTGAATCTCGGGTCCTTGTCGTAGTCGGGCCGGCCGTCGTCGCGGTACTTCGGTCGGTAGCGTGGCGGCCGAGTGAGCAACCGGGCGAGCAGCCGGATGATGTCGGCACACCCTGCGAAGAAGAACCCGTAGATGACACCGCAGGCGGCCAAGCTCAGCAGGCGATCCAGTCCACTGCGTTCCTTGCTCATGCCCGTTCCCCTTATCCGTATGGCGGCTCTCATGTACGCGGCAGTACTATCTGCGATAGGGGAGAGTTCGTGACTGCTGAGTGGACGCAACCACCGCTGGTTGGCTCATCGCCGGCCGCAGGCGGCGAGGCCTTGTGCCGTCCTCGGCTCCGCCTTGTACGACTAGGCGTCCGACCATACCCTTCACGCTGACGGTCACTCCAATGCCACCTGGCCCACCTTCCCTGAGTTCCACGCGCAGAAGCAGTCAGCCGCGTTGGCGAGGCGTCCCGGCGGCGATCATCTCGGTGAAGACGCTACCGCCTACGCTTTGCGTCCGCGCTCTCCAACCGCGCCTTCAGGTCAAGAAGTCGCTGGTTCAGCCTCTGGTTCCGCGCCTGGACTTCCCCCAGCCACTGTTCCAGGGGCCCGTATGGTTCAGGCGGCGGGGCATTCCGGGCCATGTCGCGGAACTCATGCACTTCCCGTTCGATGGCGAGTCCTGTTTCGGGTTCCACCAAGTGCATCACGAGCGGGGGAACCTGGTCAGCCAGATACGTTGCGTGAGCCTGGATGGATGCTCAACCCCAGACCGTCGTGCAGACGGCACGAATGGCGTTCATCATGGCTTCTGCCTGGCGCAGACGCTCGGGCGCCAGGACGTCAGGCAGTTGGCCGCCACCGAGGTAGATGCGGGGGCCCCGATGACGCCCCAGCCGTTCCCAGCGTCTGCGTTCTTCGGCAGCAACGGCAGTTTGGCGTTCCTCGTCGCAGTGATCGATGCGCTGGATAATGCGCTGCTTGAGGGCCTCTCCGCCGCACTCCGCCGGCCACTCCACCTCGCGCCACGGTCCCGCCCGGTGCCACGTCCAGTAGCCGATCAGGTTCGTGTAGGGATGGATCAACCCCGTGCATAGCACCCGTCCCGCCTCGGCCACTGCCTTCGGCAACGCCACCGGTCCCGCCGGCGTATACAAGGTTGGCGCCGGCGGCAGAGGGTTCACGACCTCGCCGTCACCCAGGAAGAACGAGGAACCGGCGGCGGTGTGATAGTTGAGGCAACCGAACTGCTCCCGGTACTTGGCCGTGGGCATCCAACTGTAGTGGAACCCCTTCTCCCCGACCCGTTCCTCGGCAGTGATTCGGCCATCGGAGAGAGCGACGATGTCCAGGCCGGCCCAGGGATCCGGGAAGAAATGGAACGGACGTCCGGGGGGATGCATGGGCAGATGCTTGTACCAACTGTGGGCCACCGCAACGAAATCCACGAACGACTCGATCTGGGCAGCCGTCGGTCGTTCGCAGGCTTGGAGCAGACCGACGTACTTGCTCAGGCTGAGGCGTTTTGGGGCGACCCTACGCAGCGTCGTGAAAGCACGCCGTGCTTCCGACATCAGGCTGGCACCTTCCGGGTTGCTCTCGTCGCGGTCAGTGGGTTCCGCCATGTGTGCCGTTCCTTCTGTTCTGTGGGTCGTTACTCCATCCCTTCGGCTGCTTGCTATGTCGGCGGTTTCATCGGGGCATGTGACAGACTGCACCCCACGGCGCTGGCGGCGTGGGTCTGCCCGCCCTGAACTGCAGAAGGGCATCGAGTCGCACCACGTGTGGGTGAGAAGGCATCCGGGATTCGCCTCCGGCCATCACTACATCGTCGTCATGCTGCTGGACGCAGAACGCAGCGACTGCTTCCACCAGCACCTGCCCCCGGGCAGACAGACTCTGGTCGGAGGCACTTGGAGAGGTCTGGTTGCAGGGGTTCATCGGTTTCCATCAGGCAAACGATGAGGCACGCGGGTAGGTCTACGCCGCCGCGTACCGGCTCAGGACGCGAGCTCACATGCCCCCCCCCGGGCTGCCTGCGCTCACTTGGGCGCCAGGCCGGTTCGGAGAACTCATACCGTTAGGCGTCGCGATCCGCGCAGCCACACGAGAACCGCAGCGCCGCGGTGTATGCTCTGAGTCCAGAACCGGCGGCTCAGGTCGTCCGGAGGAGCACAGTCATCTAACCGCAACAAGAACCGCGGAGTTCGGGCCCACCCAGGTGACGCGGCGGGGGCCGCGTCCCTGATATGGGCTTCACCGTGCATCCTCGGAGAAACCACATGCCCACTGAGATTGAGCGGAGGTTTCTGGTCACGGGAACCGAGTGGCGACAAGCCGGTGGCGTTCGCTTCTGCCAAGGCTACTTGTGTCGCGGTGAGGCGAGAACCGTCAGAGTCCGATTGGCCGGTGAGAAGGCCTTCCTGACCATCAAGGGCCCCACAAGAGGGGCCTCGCGGGCGGAGTTCGAGTACGAGATCCCGGTCGCTGATGCTGAGCAGTTGCTGAGGCTATGCGATGGTCCAGTCATCCAGAAGATAAGGCATGTCGTTGTCTTCAGCGGCTTCAGATGGGAGGTCGACGAGTTTTTGGGAGATAACACGGGCCTCATCGTTGCCGAAATCGAGCTCGAACGAGAGGACCAGCCGTTCGAACGACCAGGCTGGGTGGGGCCTGAGGTGACCGCGGATCCGCGGTACCGCAACTCGAACCTCGGCCCTAAGCCCTACAGCACTTGGAGTGACCGCACCCACGCATAGGTAGCATTCCGTGCGGTTTGGCGCGGGTAAGCGGCGCCTTCCCTGACCTCACGCCGTCGTATACCAGCGCAAGAGCGGCACGACGCACTTGTGCGTCAACAATCCCGTGAGTGCGAGCAGGATCGCAGCCCCCGGCCTCCCGCAGATCAGGCACAGTATCGCGAGTCCGTACTGCATGAAGGCTGCTATTACCGCCTTCTTCACGATCCGCGGCGTCGCCTCTGCCGGTTTGGGGCTGAAGTCGAGACTGTGGGACGCCATGGGAACCTCCTTCCTGGTTACCTTGGAGCATCATCATCACCACGAACCGGCCCTACAAGCAGTGGGCCAAGACCTTCGCCAACGATGCCACCCTCGCATCCGCCGTCCTGGGCCGCGTCGTGCATCACAGCGAAACGGTCACCATCGAGGGGAAGAGCTTTCGCCTCAATGGCCGTGTCTATCAGGACGAAACGCCTGAACTGGAAGGACAGATGCAGGATCCGAGCTGGGTGCGGATTCCGACGCATGGTGAACACTTTCCGGTGGTGACTGGAACAGGTGTCCACCATGGGCTGGAATCGCTGTCCACTTTCAGCGGAATCCGCACTGGGGCCGGCATCAAAGCGGCACGCGCCACGATGCCAGCCCCAGCCCCGCCACACTCAATGGCCCCGGGGGACGACGCAAAGGCCAGAGATGGTACCTTCGCACGAGTCCGCTCCCAGACCGCGTCTATGCGTTCTCGCTGCGGCAGATCCCTACTGCTTGACCGCTGTAACGGGGTAGATCACCTTGGGTGCCGTGACGATCGTGTAGAGTCCGCTTTTCTGCCTGATAACCATCTGAGTGGTGAACGGTGACCTGCTTCCCCAGGGCGTGCCGGTGTTATACTGGGACCCAGACATGGCATAGGTTACTGTTACGGATCCATCTGCGTTGTTGGTGCTTGAGCTACGAACGCTCTCAAGGAATGACATGTGTTTGCCGGACGAGTTCAGAACGGAGTTGGCCTTTGGAAACCCCGGGTTCGCTGGATTCCCGCTGAGAGGAACACAACTGGAGTAGCTCGCCACCACGGCCTTCCCTGCGCGCAGTCTTGCGATGTACCCGGCATACCAAGTGCATTGGCCGTATGCCTGCAGACCGGGATTGAACGCCGGGATGATGCCGGGAGAGACACTTCTCGACAGCACCCCCCCAGAGTAGGAGAAGGTGAGCGGCATGTTCGCGACCGGCTTGGGTGCGTTCTCGTCGAAACAACCGCTGCCGTTCCTGACGCCCTGAATGCTCAGCGTGAGCTTCGAGGCGCTTTTCGCCACGATGGAGATTGCATAGCCGGAGGCCGTGGTTGAAACGGCCGTCACCCTATCCAGGCCGCTCCCATTCGCGTAGACATAGATCGTCGCATGGCCTGCATAGCCCACCTGTAGGTAGTTCAGCCACTGGGGGTTTGAGTAGGGAAAGTCCGCAGAGGGGTAGGCCCACGGCGTGCCGGTGAAGTTGGTGACCGACGGCACCACCGCCACGGTGTAGGTCGCGCTGGCCACAGCGCTATTGGTCTTCCCACTCTTGAAAGCCTTGGCCTTGATCGTGGTGGTACTGCTCAGGGTGATCGATCCGCTATAGGCCGACGAGGACGAAGTCGGGTCACTGCCGTTGGTCGTGTAGCGTATGGTCGCCCCACTGGTGGTGCAGGCCATCGCCACTTTGACTGACCCGGTGTAGCAGCCAGAACCAGGGCTGACCGTCGGCGTGGCGACCGTCGATGTCACTGCTTTGGCTGAGCCCGCCACTGCCGTCTGTTGCGATGTCGTGGCCCAGGTTGACCACCCGATGTTGGCGCCCGCAATGACCAACACAACCACCATTCCCAGCCTGCTGCTCTTCATGACGCACTCCTTGTGTTCCGTCGATGAATCATGCCTGTCCGGGCTTCCCAGGATGCCAGCCCAATCCCCTCGCCTGTGCCTGCCGGTCTGCTCTGTGATCATGCTCTCTGCCGCTCCTTTCGGGGTTCGCGTACCTGCCTTCTCGCTGCGAAATGTATAGCAACCCACAAACGGCGACGTGGAAACGAAGAGCCTACGAGGCCAGAGGCATGGGAGGGCCACAAGGTGCGGACTTGTCAGAACGGCAAGTCGCTGCGGCAGATGTATTGCCGACCGTCTTTGGTGACGGCCTGGCAGGCGGTTCTGAGCGTATCCTCGAGTTCCCTGAAGTTGCCTCGGAACTCGTACTTCTTCAGGGCAGCGAAGGCTTCCTGGCCGATCTCCTGGACCGCCGCGTCGGGGTTGATGGCGCCGCTCTGAAGCAGGCAGTCGAGGATGAACGGCAGACTCTCGACACGTTCGCGGAGCGGGGGAATCGTCTCGACGTCCGTGAAGCGGGCGAGCAGATCACCCCTGAACCGGCCCTTCTTGGCCAAGTCTTTCAGGTCACGATTGGTTGCCGCGACAATCAGGGTCGGGCAGTAGAACGGAGCCCCTCGCCAGCCTCGCGGACGAATCCGGTAGTCGTCTAGGTAGGCCAGAAGCTTGGCCTGGATGATTGCGCTCGCCTCCCCAATCTCGTCCAGGAATACAACACCCCCGACGTTCTCGAGAAGCAAGCCGTGATCTCCGCCTTTCTTGCCACCCGTGTAGGCCCCATGCACGTATCCGAAGAGATCGTACTCGAACATGTCCTCTTTGCCGAGGAACTCAGGGATCGAGATCCTCGGAGGACGAAGGTCGACATCCTCCTGCAGATAGCGCGCAATCAGGGTCTTGCCCACCCCCGTCTCGCCTCGAAGCAGCAGGCGCGGAAGGTGGCTCATGAGATGCTCTGCGTCGATCTCCGGGGGTTTCCCTGGACTGTTCTGGTCCTCGCTTCCGATCAGCTTGTCGATGGTGCGTAAGTAGCCAGCCTTGGTGTTTCGGACGGCCGCGCCGACCATCTGGAACCTTACACGTATCAGGTCCACTCGGGTCAACAGATCCCCCATGCTCCCGAACATCATGGTGAGCAGATCCGGGTGGTCTTTCCCCCTTGCCTTCGCACCCAGGGTGACATGGGATCCTGCCGTTAGGGCAGTTGACTCGCGGAACGGAAGTGGCTCGGCCCACTTACTGCACCGCCGGCCAAAAAGCTCCGTCACTCTGTCCTCATCCATCCCGGCGGGGGCGAACTCGACCAGCACATCCATCGCGCCCACCCCAATGGCCCAGCGGCGCCAGGTCTTGAGCGAATCGACAGCGATAGGAAGCCCCTCGAACACAAGCAGAACTCGCTTCAGGCCGAGGCCTTGGGGGAAACGGAACTGCACGCTCTTGGGCAGGGCGTTGCTCGTGATCCAGACGACCCCGTATGGCCGTCCCTCGAACCGGCCAGCGACACTCTTGACCAGAGTAGTCAGGCGACCCTCGTCGTTGCTGAATAGGTTCGGGATTCTGTCGCTCATCGTCTGGCACCCAGCAGCCTGCCCCGACAACACGACACGACGTCCTGCCATCGGGTGCCGGCAAGCATGTTGGCTTTCTCAATGAAGGTCGGCAGGTCCAACGATTCGGGTGCCATCTGCGCCAGGCGCCGCCGCCTGGCGGCGGACCGGTTCACTGGAACAGAGGCATACTCGTCAAGCACGGCATCGGAGACCGCCTCGCCGGATTCCATCACGAATTGGCGGACTGCGTTCGCCACCCAGGTCCGTTTGGCGCCATCGCTGAAGAGAATGTCGAGCGGCGCGCTGCCGTCAGTCCACGCGATATCCGTAGCGCGAATGTACCGCGACAGCGATTCCTCAGAGATCTTTGGTTCCAGACCGGCACAGTGCAAGAACGACTTCTGTTCCACGGGCGTTCGCCCGCACTTGACGTCGTCCAATGCCTCGCATCCCAGATGCCAGAGGTCACGGTTGCACACAAAATCAACTCGCCTTTCGGTGAGCCAGACGGCGATGCGCCTGAGCGCCCAGACTCGGGACTCCAGCTCGTACAAAGCCTGTTGCCCAAGTGGGGTTCGTGCGCTGCGGATGCATTTCCCATCCACGGGCACGCTGCAGGTTCGGTCGGTGACGACGATCTCAAAGCAGCGCGGAGCAAAGGGAATGGTGCTCGGCTCACTGTCCTCATCGCTGCCGGACTGGACCGCCCCCTCGTCTCCCCAATCCTCCGTGCTCGGTTCATCTTCGTCGCCGAGATCCATGTCGGCGTCCATCTCCAGCATCGCCTCATCGGCAGCGACTTCATCCTGGATGATATCCTCGTCCGGACCGATGTCGCCAGATGCCTCCAGACTGCTGAGCAACTGCTCAACCTGGAGAGGAGTCCCCCCGCGAATGGTGGCCAGCAGGACCCCGCGGCGGGCCTGGGACTTCGGCGATGCCGTTCTGCGACCGACCGCCTGCCTGCCTATTGCAGTGTCGGCCTGCAATGATGACGTGTTACGCGGAGACATGGTCAGCCCCTCACAACCAATCCACCTCTCGCCCCGAAGAGTCCGTAGAGTACTCTGGCCGTCGGTTCGGTAAGCGGACAAGACTCTTGCGACAGAGCCGCAACCGCGACCTCCCTGGCCTGGCTCTGAAACGCGATCCTGGACATTGCCCCAAGGTGCTTGATCGCCGATCGAAGGGTGTGTTCGGGACTCGCCTGTATCACTCGCCAGACGATGTGAAAATGCCGGTCCTGCAGCGAACCGTAGGCGTCACACTCCTTCAACGCCGCCACAAATCTTGCGGCGCCATCGAGATCCCCGAAGTACTTGCTTTCATCCCCGTGCCCGACGACTCTCCGCACGTCGCCAATCGTGAAGGCGCGCTGCCCTGTGTGGAAGCTCTGCATGGAAAGCTGGGTACCCCGTTCCCCGATAGCCTGTGCCGCAATCAGTCCGGCGGGGAATCCAACCGCCGGCAACGTGCCGTCCGGCAGGCGCTCATGGCAGGTCGAACAGCAGCCAGCCGCAGCCTTACAGGTCAGAATGCTACGCTTCTTCTCGCGCGAGCCGCAGTCTTCACACGTGACCGTGAAGGGCCACAAGGCGAACACGAGATGCCGGGTCAGGTCGCCAGCATGTCCGGTACCCAGCTTCTTGTCGCACATGGAACTGCGGGCGTTCATGGCGGACCAGAATGCTTCGTCCGAGGTCATCCCGTCAACGAGCGATGACGCTATGGCAAAGGCGCTGAGATCAGCATCGAACCCGGTAGCGCCTGGATTCAAGAAGCCCCGTGCGCCAACAATCTGGCGCGTCTGCTTCCTGCCACGGGCACCGGACAAAGCCATCGCCGCGAAGTGCAGTCCCTGCGTCTTCCATTCGGGTAACTTCGGAACGGTATCGGAAAGCACTTTCTCTACGAGCTGCTGCGTGAGCGCGTTGATGCCTTCCAGGTCGGCCCCTGTGGTCTTGCCCCTGAAGAGCCCGGGCGCGATCTTCACCCGCCCCCTCAGATCCAGCAGGTCGTAGAAGCCGAATGATACCCCGACGCGCGTACAGCACTCGAACGCGGTGTTCATCCACGTCCACACCGCACCGGGCGCTCGATCCGGATGCTCATGAGCCAGGTGGTCCAGGAGCCGCATCCCTTCCTTCTTGCCGATCCTTCCGGTTCTCACCAACGAACGGCAGCAGTCCTCCGGTAGGTCCGCCAGGAACCGATCCCGCAGATCGGCGACCGCATCGCTGAGCCAGTACGAGCCCATGACAAAGTCCTGGTCAAAGTGAGCCATGACTTCGCCCGAGGCCACCGAGAAGAGGCTGTTGGACGGTAGCAGCCGCCTGGCTTCCTCTTGAGCCTCCTTCGAGACCGGGAGGTGGACAACCATTTCGTCGCCATCAAAATCGGCGGCAAACCCCTTACAGGTGAGCGGGCAGATCTGGAGCGTATCGCCAGCCGCTGCTCCCAGTGCCAGAGGGTGGAACGCCTGGAAGCTGTCACGATGGAGCGATGGCTGTCGATTCAGCAGCACGAGCGTATCCGGATGCTCGCCCAGGTAGCCGTCGAGCAGCTTCTTAGCGCGAGCCACAAGCTCCTCGTCTTTCGAAGACCGCCACCATGACCAGGCGGCCATGTCCAGTGTCTTGTCCTGTCGGGCCTGTGCGGCCCTGATCACATCCACCAGATCATCGGAGCGGCCACACTCAGCCAGCCAAGTCTTGATGCGATCCCCGAGAAGCTCCAACAGCACCGCTGCGGGCACCCCCACCTGGTCCCACTTCAACGATGGATCGGGCGCAATCACGAGACGAGCGGACCGATCCACTCGCCGCCCCAATCCACACGTCCGAATGAGCCCCGACTTGTTGCGAAGGCACTCGGCCAAAAGGGAGAGGAGATTCCCGACACAGTGTTCGATCTGGGGAACTAGACCCTCTCGCTCTTCATCGGATGTCGCTTTCCGGTACTGCCGGCATCTCGCGATGAGGGGCCTGTATCCGTGTTCGACCAGTGGGTCATCAACCGGCTCGCCGGTCATCAGAAGGGGCATGCGGTAGTGGCTTGGCAAGACGGGGACCAAACGGATCAGAGGGGTGTCCTCCTTCTTCAACCCGAGTCCCTCAAGAAACCGGATGGCCTTCTTCTCTCCCGCCTTCCCCGACTGCTTCCTCCATGAGTCTAGGGAGGAGAGGAAAACGTCCAGCGGATAGCGGACTTGGACTGGAAGCTCTATGTAACCCCACTGCCTGTTCGACCACGAGCCCCCCTTCGACCAGAGAGAGCCAAACACCGTTGCGTCATACAAGCCACCCGCATCTGGCTTCAGAACTTCGCCAAACGGCGGTGACGCCTTCAGGGGGACAGTCTTATGGCGCGGACATGTGACGCGGAGGTCCCCTATCTGGTGTCTGCCAGACGAATCCATGAACTCCTTCAGAAGAGCTGACGCTTCGACGTTCTTCCCGGCCTCGGAGTCGGCGAACCGCCCATAGGCAAACACCTCGATCAGTTCCGCCGGCCATGCGGGAGGACGCTCTTTCCCGGTTCCCGGTCGGACCACCGCTTTGAGTTGGTCACGCAGCATAGAGAACTGGACCAACAGAGTCCCGGCGTCTTCGAGGGCTGGAGATGACTGCAGGTAGACTTTGTGCGCCTTGCCGTGGGAGAGTACTGGCCCCTTGGGCACTACACCGAGATGGGCGAACAGGTCGCCCAGCCTCAAACTGGAGATCTGACCGTCTTTGCCGGCAGATGTCTGAACCGCAATGCATCCTTGTCCCGGCAATGCGTACCCGCAAGGAGAGTCCTTCCTGCCAGCGTGGCAACAGAACAAGGCGGTGGTGAGCTTCGTCAGGCCGTCCCCCGTCTCCACTCGGTGGTCCGCCCCAACCCGACAGATGACCTCGTCCGATGTCGCAAACGACATCCTTACCTGCCCATGCGTGGTCTCGGCCTTTACCAAGAGGGCGAACAACCAGTCGTTCAGCATTGCGGCAAACCCGTTGGAGAGGTCACCGGTCGGCGGTTCATCCTGACCCAACCACTTCTTTGCCCAGTCGCTGTCTGCCTTGCCGCCCAGCATCTCCTCGAGAATGTGTTCGGCCTGATGTCCGGCCAGCGCCCAGACTTCCATCTCGCCGATCCGCTGCCCCCCACCCCGGACTCTGCCATGTACTGCCTGACCCGTCTTGCGCGAGTAGGAGGCGCCAATTCCGCCTCTGCGTGCCTGCGCCTTCAGCTCAGGTATATGCCGCAGACGAACAATGTGCTGAAAGCCCACTACCACTGGCGACAGGGTCTTCTCGCCGGAGGGCAACCGCAACTGGATGCGGCCGGTCGCATCCAGCCCCGTTTGCTTGAAGCCGTCCTGAACCTTCTTGTGATCGATGCTATCGGCAAAGGGGTATCCGATCGGCCTATCGGCCGACGTGCCGTCGCGAAGGAGATCATGTTCGGTGTACTTGTCTGAGTGCAGCAGCCATCCGATATGCGTCTCCAGAAGCTGGCCGATGTTCATCCGGGAGATGACGCCGTGCGGGTTCAGCAGGATGTCGATTGGCCGCCCTCTCAGCGCCTCCGGCAGCGAGGGGTCGTCTGGAAGCCGCGGCATGTCGCCTCGGGGAACGATCACCCCGACCACCCCCTTGTTGCCGTGCCGGCCCATCAACTTGTCACCGATCCCCAGGGGTATCCGCTTCTCAAGCTCGTACTCCAGCGTCCCGCCCATCCACTCATGGGGACGCTCGAACCGGATCGACTTGAGCACTGCGGGGGAACGGTCACTGTAACAGATCGACGATGGTTTCGTCGCCCCGCATGAAACGCTGGCGATCAGGCTGCCGGCCGTCAGGCGTTCCCCCGGCCTGGCCAACCCATTCGTCATGTCGTCGAAAATCGCGAATCGGTCGGGGCTGCGTGGGGCCCATCCGGCCTTGAACCGTCGGCGAACACGCTTCTGGATCGCCACATCGAGAGCCCCCGAATCGAACACCTGTTGCCCGACGACGATTGCATCCTCGAAGTTCATCCCGTACCATGGGAGGTAGGCCACAAGCAGGTCCACTCCCATGGCCAATTCCCCGTTGCCATCCTGGGCTGGCGGACAGATCCCGAGTTCGGTCAGCCGACTCGTCAGTTCAACGACTGACATCTCACCACCGGTCTTCACGACGGGTGCCTTGCGTCCCGCCACCGGTAAGGCCTGGCGAAGGTTCTTCGCCCCCATCATGTTGCGGGCGCCGTCGTTGTGCTGGAAGAATGGAATCAGGCCCGCACCGTAACCCAGTTGGCAGATCGGCCCATCGGCCGGTCCGGGGCGAATTTGCCCATCAGCGTCAACCGTCGCGCCCTCAGCAAGCTGCAGTGTGAGTCCCACCAGTTCGGATTCCGGAGTTGTCACAGGACAGAGCCGCCCACGGAAAGATGGATGGTTCTGCCGGTACTCGGCAGGGAGTTCGCCCATATCTCCGCTCTTCATGGGGAGCCTCTTGACGCGAGTCAGTCGTGCCGCCATATCCACGGGATTGGTGGGGTCCACGTACTGCAACCCCACGGCCTGGTCAACTGCCTCCTCGTCGTTGGTGCGAGTACGGCGCAACGGCACCAAACGGGTGGCGATCACGTCGGCCTTCTCGACCAGATGCGACCAAACCCTCGCGGTCCGATCGGCATCTAACGATTCACCCAACCTGAGCGCATGCACGAAGTCTGCGGCCAGCCCCCGATCCGTCAGGCCGGTGATAACCGCCCGCAGCAACTCATCGCACATACGACCTATGAGCCAGACCGGGAAGGTCATCAGGGCTCGATGCGTGAGATCGTCCTGATCGCTGGCTGGCAACTCCCCCGCACGGACTCTGTCGAGGATGGCCTCATGGATCTCTTTCCATGCCGTACCGACCTTCTTCGGGGAAGATGCCCCCCTTGGTCCGTAGTCGCCCAGCAGCGGACGCAACCACTCGGGATAGGCAGCACCGTCACACAGCAGACGAGGCTTCTGCTCCATTAGCCGTCCGAGTTCGGTTGCCCCAAGATCCCGAAGCGCACGGCATGGCGCGCTGACGAAGTATCCCCGCGGCAGCCCGATACGCCATTCGGTCTCATTTCGCCTCATCTGGCTCGTTGGGCGAACTAGCCGAGAGCCGGGGGCTTCCCCAAGCCACGAACCCCATATGAGCGACAGGGGTCGTCCCGAGTCTTGACGGCGGGCTACGAACACGCCATCAAACGGAAGGGGGATGCCCAGTTTCAGCGGTTCGCTAGCTGCGGAGCACAGGGTTACGGTGACCTCGCCGATGAGGTCGCGATTCCCGTTCCAGGCGCTCCTGGCCGCTTCTGCGGTCGGGAGGCCGAGAACAACCTGGACGGCATGGCCCACGTCGCCGCTCGACTCCGTACGGCCAAAGAGACGGCTCAGTGTTTGTCCACACTGAGCTTCCCAGGCGGCAGCGTCCTCACCGGTCCGCCAGAAGAGCCAGTTCGCGGTTCTCTTGTTCATAGCCAGCGTCCGTCGCCGCCAAAGTGGCGGGTACTCGTAATCCATGGCCAGCATAGCATCCCCCGAACGGTCTCTGGAAGCTGCATGCGGTGTCGCCCCAAGGCTTCGGTGTCACTGCATGCCAGCAAAGTCGCACGTTTCGGCAAGCCGGTAACACAAGAGTGCGCCCCTCGAATCTCGTTCACAAAGACCTCGCCCAAGAGGCTCACCCCCAGTGCGCCAGCCCGCGTCAGTGGCTCACCGCTGCCGACGTACCACTCCACCGCCTCAGGCGCGAACGAGTTGAACGAGACCTCCGCGCGCTCCACCAACACAACGCCTCGCCCCTCCGCCGGGGAGAACGCCGCAACACCCGACCAGGCAATGGCCGTGCCTCCACTCAACTCCATCAAGTAGACAGTTGCCTCGCTCGCCGACCTCGGCTTCCCACGCACCTTCCCTTTGACGCACAGAACGGTGTCTGACCCCACGATGACATCGCCTCGGCCGCACGACGCGACAGCGCCGAGGGCCTTCAGTCTTGCATTGGTCGATACTGTCTCGGCCGGGTCCGGCAGATCCACCTCCGTTATCTGCGGATCGACGGAGCGGAAAGCGATACCCAGTTCGCCGAGGACCTGCCGGCGCTGGGGCGAAGACGATGCGAGCACCACGGAGAAGGTCCTCTGTTCGACATCCTGCATGTTCACTTGCTCCACGCGTCCATGAACCGCCTAACCCGCTCCTCGTCCAGAGGGCACTCCCAGTAACCGTTCTTCTTGAGCGAGGAGCCCACGATCACGGCATCAGCATAGCGCTTGCACGTCCCGATATTGTCAACTGACGCTCCCGATCCCACGATGAGAGGGGGCGCCCATGCCACCCCGACGGCCGCTTGAGATTCGCTCTTCGCCTTCTCGATGGCGTCTCGCGCCCGGCTCAGATCGTCCTCCTCCACCGGCTTCCCCGTTGCCTTCCCGGTGATCACTATGCCCTCAAGCTTCTGGAAAACGATGTTGTCCAGCCAAACCTCGAGCGAATCCAGTTCCTCCGGGAACACGGTATGCTTCTTGTGGATGTCCACATAGACTTGGGGCTCTGGTCGGTCACCGCTAAGCTCAGCCAGCAGCATCTGTCGCGCCATGTAGAGCTTCGCCAGATTGCCACAGTTGGGTGTCCGTCCTTCAGGACGCACCCCCTCAAAGAGGGCGCTCTCGCAACGGATGAAGTCGAGCCCGCAGCGGGACGCAATGTCCATGGCCCAATCGTCGGAATACGCGAGAACCTGGATCCCGATCGTGGTATCTGGATACTCAGCCCGGAGCCGCTCAGCCAGCGCCCGCATGAGCCAGTAGATAACCGGCGGCTGCTCTCCGCGGACAAAGTAGGGGGCTGCGACGTTTTCAAGCATTAGGGCATCGAATCCGGCCGCCAGATAGGCGGCCGCCTCGGAGAGGACCCGTTGCGCCAGCCAAGGCCAGAAGGAGAGCCGGACCAACTCATTGCCGACCGCTTCCATGCACCGGCACCCGTGACTGCTTTCCGCCGGTTCCGGTTGGGGAAGCCTGCCCAGAACCTCCCAGTCCTGCCGACCCGGCGAAGGGATGTCAGTCGCCACGCGCCACGCCGCTGGCGACGCCAGCAAGGTGTTGACCGGGACATGGAGCATCCCGATCAGTCTTGGGCTTATTGGCAAGGGTTCTACCATCGTCTGAGATTCCTTGTGGCGGTGAGTCTCCTATCCCTCTCTGCCTCGATGTCGCGGATGCAAGGTACCGTTCGCAACTGCTTCCACGGCAGCCCCGAAACCGACATCACATCGTCCTTGTCAAGCAGTTCTCTCCCCTTCTTGAGCATTTCCGGGCACGCCCGCAAGTCCAACCCCAGCAGGCGGCCGTAGCCCAGGCCGGCAGTGGCGTACGCTTTGATCTGGTTTTCGCCCAATGCGAGTCTGAGCCGACCTGTCTCCGAGCACTGAATGGCCCTATCCTCTCCGCCCGCCTGCACTTCCCCGCGGCGGAGGACAACCCAGTGGGTCTCGACGCTGAAACCGTTGGGCGATTTGGTGTTCCCAAGGTCGTTCAACGCTTTCTCTACCTGTGGCGGGTCCCAGGTGAGACCACCATTGTCCTGCGTGGTCGCGGTCGTTCGGGCAACAATGATCGGGCTGTCCCAAAGGACCTGGCCGGGATCACTCCAGACCAACTGGCTCCAGATAAAGGCGCGAACCGCAACGCTTTCCTGAGTAATGTCACCCGAGTTGCGTTGTCCTTTCGTCGGCGAACCCCCTCCCATGTCCGATGCGAGTCCCAATCCCCGAAGCAACTCCATAGTTCGTCTGCCGACCTCCTCGTCAACCTGGCGCATGTGATCCGCCGTCACCCGCTCTGGCGCATCGATCCCGATCCAGTTGCGCCACCGACTGTCGGCACGTAAGCCGGATTGGGCCGGCAATCGGTCTTTGGTCAGTCGATAGCGCCAAAGGTCCACTGCCCAGTCACGCAATTTACCAGTCTGCTCCTCCCCCTTCAGGAATCCCTTTGCCTGCGTAAGGAGTGTGCAATCATCTGCCCACCCAAAGAGATCCAATCCCGTGATCGGATCGTAGGTCAGGTGGGGAATCTGTAGGGCCTTGAGCAGGTCGGTACGCTCGCCCGGCCTCGAGATAAGTACGGCTACATGCTCGGGCCTGAACAGTTGCAGCGCGCCAGTGGGGCAAATCTGGGCACAGAGGCCGCATCCGGTGCAGTTGCGGGGGTCCATCAGCGGGTGAAGGTCTCCGCCCCTTCGGTCCAGAAAGGCGTCGCAGTAGAATGACCGGCTGCATTTCCCGCAGCCGATGCAGTGCTCGTGCAATAAGTAGCAAATCCTTGGCAGGATCGCCTTTGTTGTCGAAGCCGGCCCAAGCGAGATGGCGTTTCCGGGACACTTTTCTGCGCATGTACCACATCCGGTGCAGTCGTCCCGCTTCCCCTCATCTACGGTTGCGAAGCTCTTCTTTGGCATGGCCGGCGCAGGAATGCCCGAGTTCGTGAGGACCTTTCCCGGACACCCCAGGATGCATAGCTCGACCCCATCCAAAAAGACCATGGAGGGTTGTAGAATCCCCTCTGGCAGCTTGAAAGTGCACCATAAGTCGTTATGCGCCAATTAGTTGTAGATATAGGAGTGACTTATGGTGC
>CAILUI010000449.1 GCA_903837355.1 uncultured Victivallales bacterium | reverse complement strand
TCGCCGTCAACGAGATCGAGGTCGGCGGAGAAGCCCAGCCTGTCATCACCGAACTGTCGCCGCAGCAACGCAGGAGCGCTGACCTGGCTGGAGTCCGTATCCCTCAGGGGCCGTTCGCCGGTACACTACAGAAACTCCTGCAAAAGCCACTTCAACATACTATATGACAAATACTTAGGCTAGGGAATCCAGGCTTCATAAGTATCGAGTTCAGTTTCACCCTGATCGAGCTGCTGGTGGTGATCGCCATCATCGCCATCCTGGCGGCGATGCTGCTGCCGGCGTTGGCCAAGGCCCGCGAGAAAGCGACGCAGATCAGCTGCACGAGCAACCAGAAGCAGCAGGCGCTGGGGTTCATCATGTATGCGGGAGACTACAAAGACAGTTTCCCGGGTCAGAACATGGCCCACTATGCGGGTGGGCCAGGTGCCTATCCCCAGGACGCCTGCTGTGTGGAACGCAATATCGCCTGGCAGGCCACGCAGCCCTACATCAACGACCGCCAGGTCCTGCTCTGCCCGGGCGCGGCCGACGACAATTGGCCCGGACGGGGTGCCACGCCGTACGGGCCGGCCGGCGTGATCCACTACAAGTTCAAGCACGGCTGGTGCGCCCGCGGCGCCGGGGTGAAGATAACCCAGATCGGCTTCCCCAGCTCGGTGGCGATGATCCGCGAGTACCACGCCAACCATGACGACAAGGCTTGCGGTTGCCGCAATCCCGAGCCCGTCGGCCGGCGCTACAACGTGGCCTTCGGCGACGGCCATGCGGGGACCGTGCGCGCGGGCGAGTCGCTGATGATGAAAGCCGGCAACGCGAACTGGGATCCGCACTGGTCGGTCGATGTGTCCACCGGCGGGTGGACCGGCGACCCCGCGAACTCGAAGGACATCTGATCAGCCGAGCGTGGCCAGCTCCTTAAGCTGCTCGCGAACCGGGATCGCATTGGGGCACTTCTTCTCGCACTCGCCGCAGCCATTGCAGCGGGCCAGGTGGTTCGCCGACGGGATCCCGCGGAGGCCCTGGCGGGCGGCGTCGGTCAAGCCGAACGCCCGCCAGTGGCGGTAGAGCTCGAGGTGCCGTGGAATGTCGACGCCCTGGGCGCAGGGCAGGCAGTAGCGGCAGGCGGTGCAGAGCCGCTGGCCGAGGCCTTCGCGCAAGCGCTCCAAGCCCTCGCACATGCTCTCGAACAGGGCCGGTCCCGAGGGATCGAAGGCCTTGACCGTGGGGGCATTCTGCTCGAGTTGGGCCAGGGTGCTCATGCCCGAGCAGGCCGTGCTGACCGCCGGGTTGGCCAGCACAAAGCGCAAGGCCATCTCCGCGGTCGGCAGGTCCATGCCGAGAGCGTCCTGCAGGGCCGGCGAGTCACAGGCCAGGGCGCCGCCGGCAACCGGACACATGGCCACCACCCCGACCCCGAGTTCGCCCGCACGGCGAATAGTTGGTTCGTAGACACGGTTGATCAGGTTGTAGGGAACCGTGATGCTGTCGAACAGCCCGGTCTCGATGATCCGCGTGAAGTTCTCGGGCGTGTCATGGCCGGTGAAGCCGGTGTAGTGGATCAGCCCCTCCGCCTGCGCCTGCCGCAACGCCTCAAGAACGCCACCGGACTTGAGCAGATGCGCGACGCGATCCCAGCCGAACCAGCCGACCTGGAAGAACTTGAAGTGGGTCAGACCGAGGATGTCCAACTGCCGCTCGATTTCCTTACGGAATCCGTAGGCCGTGGTATCGACCTGGATGCCGGCCTTGCCAGAGACGATGACCCCGGCGCTGCGGCCCACGAGCCCCGGCGCCGTACGCTGCTGACACTGACCCTGGCAGTACCAGCGGGTCGTCTCGAAGTAGTTGACCCCCAGCTCGATGGCTCGTGCAATCAGGCTCGTGTTGAGGTCCTGATCCTCAGACAGACGCATGCAACCGAAGGAGAGGGCCGAAACCAGCAGCCCCGTCTTGCCCAACGGGCGATAGCGCATGGCGTCGTCGTTGCGGATCAGGGGTTCGTGGTTGGCAGGGCGTGTGATCGGCATGGTGGCAGGTCCTGGTCAGGGGTCAGGGGTCACGGGTCAGGGGTCATTGGTCATTGGTCATCGGTCACGGGTCATTGGTCAGGGGTCAGGGGTCAGAAGCTGTGAGGAAATCGGGGTCGGGGCCGGGGTCGGTATCGTGCCTGGCTGGACCGCAGAAGGTGGCGAGTGGGCAGCCTGGCGGGCATTCCTCCACATCATCTCGGTGGTCACGGGGTCACGGGCTGGGCCGGCGCCGGGGTCCGGCGCAGCAGCAGCGTTCCGGCCGCGGGGTTGCTGAGTTTGCGGTTGACCTCGAGCAGGTCGCCGTAATCGGCCGCGGACAGGATGCCGGGCTTGAGGTCGACGTCATGAATGAGGCGCAGGCTCGCCGCCCCGTCACGGCGCACGCCCACCCACACCGACCCGGCGGCGGCGGGCGCATTCCAGAAGAACTCGGCGGGTGCGAGTACGGTCTCGGTGAACTCGGGAGGCAGAGTGATGTCGGTCACGATGCGGAAGCGCCGCGGGCCGCCCCAGTAGATCGGGTTGGTGCGCTGATCGGCGCGCAGGCCAAGCAGGTTATTGAGCGTCGCTGGCAGGGACAGGTAGAGGAAGTCGCCATCGCGGATCGCCAGGTTGGTGACGCGGGCTGTGAAGCGCTCGGTACCAGGGTACGCCGCAAAGTCGGTCACCAGGTCGCCCACGGCAAGGGCGTTCTGCGACAGGCCGGAGACGGTTTCCTCGAAGTAGCGGCGGCGCTCCTCGGGCGGCATCTCGCTGAACTTACGGTTCCCGCCACCGAACAGGCCGCCGCGGCTGACCTCACTGACGGTGACCTCAGCGCTGCCGTCTGCCTCGAGACGGATGGCATAGGTCGTCTCGACGAAGTCCTGCCGGTCGGTCGTGGCCTGGACGCGTTCCGGGCGGGCCTTGCTCAGGCTGAGCGCCAACTGCTGGTCGTGCGGCGTGGCGCCCAGCACGGCGTACTGGTCGGTGTCGTTGAGATAGACGAGGCCTACGCCGGGGACCTTGACCGAGACCAGCACCTCGGGGAACTGCCAGGCGGCAGGATACTGCAGGGCGGTCTCTTCCAGCGCGGCCAGGCGGGGCAGCGCCGAGGCGAGGACGAACTGCGGCCTGAAACCCGCATGACGCAGGAGGGCGTACAGCAGGATGGCCGTGTCGGTGGTGTTGCCGTAGCCGTCGCGCAGGGTGACATCCGCGGCACTGATGGCCGCGAGCGGCAGATCGGGCAGGGCCGGACCGGCGCGCCGAATGCGCGTCGCCAGCAGGTCACGAAGGGCTCGGACCGCCGCCGCCGGATCGGCCGCTTCGGCCACCGTCTGGCGGGCGAGCGCCTGGACCGCAGTGGACGACCCGACCGCACTCTCGGCAGCCGCGGCCAGCAGGTGGGTGTAGGCCTTCCAGTCACCGGCGGACGCCAGCAGTGTCGGCGCGAACATCTCGAGGGGCGGCAAGCCGTCCTCACGGCGGATGGCGGGCTGGCCGGTGGCCTCCCACTCGGTCACCTTGCGGCCGTCGGCCTCCTGACGGCTGGAAACGCGGATCGCGGCCACGGCCTCCGGGTCCATGATGCCGCCCTGGAAGACGCCGGTATGCAGGCTCAGACCGGCCGGCGTCCGAATGCGCACTACCTTGCGCTCGACGCGGTCGAAACTGCGGAAGACGTGTCGCGCCGCAAAGAAGGGCTGCCCGGCGATGGTGTGGCGGACCTCGTAGTCGATCCGGCAGCCGATCTCGACCCCGGGCAGGCTCGCCACCAGGGTCTTGCCGGCCGGATAACGCGGCGCCGAGGCGGCCCAACCGGCGTCCATCTCGTTCATCTCCTGCGCGCTGATCTCCTTGACGGTGCCATCCGCCGCGGTCACCGCGGCTTTGATGACCTCGACCTTCTCCCAGGCCGGGTTGTAGCTCCACTTCAGTTCGCCGTTGTCCTTCTTTCCCTTGTAGCTCAGGATCTGGCGCTGCACCTTCTCGACCCAGGTCCAGTGCGTGGCATCCTGCAGATCGTACTCGTGGAGGCTCTGCAGTACGATGGCGTCAGCCTCGCCCTCGACCGCCGCCGCACGCTGCAGAATGGGCCGCTTGCGGGCATAGACCTCGAGGGTCTTGAGGGTCGCCTTCATCTCGGCATACTGGGCCGGCGACAGCTCGACGGCGGTGATGGCGTAGGTCCCTTCGCCGACGAGGGTACGCCCTTCCTGGGTCAGGCGCAGGTCCCAGGACAGAGTCGCGGTGCGAATGGGCTCGTAGACGGGCAGGGCCACGGCGCTGCCGAGGGCCGCGTCGAGATCGATACGGAAGGTCTCATGGACGCCGCAGGCATACTCCGTGAGGAAGGGGTACTTGCGCTCCTTGAGGCCGGCGTCGCGCAGGATGAAGTTCACCATGCCGACGCTGGCGCCGAGCCGGGGCAGTGGCAGCATCAGCGTGGTGCCGTCGCTGACCGGGACATCGTCGGCCGCGAAGCTCAGGGTCACATCCAACGGAGCCTCGGTGTTCATCATGTCCTCGGGCGTGATGGCCAACGCGGTCAGACGGGCCCCCGCAGCCATGCGTTTGACGATGCCCTCGAAGAAGCGCCGCCGCTCGTCCGGCTTGATGCTGGAGAAGTAGCCGCGATAGGCATTGTCATTGATGCCGTCGAAGCGCAGGCGACTGGAGCCGGTAAGCGTGCCGCGGGCGTCAATGCGGCCGGTCGTTTCGACCCGGACCATGTTCTTCTCGGCAGGGATGATGGCCGAGGTGAGCAGCGTCTCGCCTTCGGGCCGGGCCACCAGGTAGCTCTGGTTGCAGAGGTAGGCCGGGAAGAGGTCCTTGGTGTTCTCGTCGGTCGGATCCATGAGCACATAGGAGCCGTCCGGGTTCTCGGCGGCGGCGATGGCGTGGTTGAAGAAGGGCTGCGGCACGTCGGGCTCCTTCTTGGGGCCATTGTGGATCAGTACCGGGTGAGCGGTGATGCCGGCCAGCCGCAGCATGGCGACCAACAGCACCGCCTTGTCCCGGCAGACCCCATGGCGGTTCTCGAAGGTGAGTGTGACGTCGTGCGGTTCGTACCCAGGCGCCTCCTTCTCGACCGTGATGCCCATGTAGCGCACCTCCTGGGAGACGAAACGGAACACGGCGCGCAGGCGTGCTTCGCGCTCGCTGAGGCCCTGGGTGAGCTCATCCACCTTGGCCTGCATCGCGGGAGTGGTCTGCAGGTGGGGTTCGCAGAGCTTCCAGTACCACTTCGACAGGTACTGCCAATCGGGGATGGTGCTGATCAGCAGGCGCTGGACCACGGTGTGCAGCGGTGGCATGCGCGGCTCGTCGTACATGCGCGGGACCTCGGCGACCTCCCAGCGCTGGATCAGGCGGTCGCCCTCCTCGCGCTGCGTGTGGCGCACGGTGCCGGGCACCTCGCCCTTCAGCGCCACGCTGCGCAACGGCAGGGCCTTGGGACCGTTGACCTCGTAGCTGTAGTGCAGGATGGGGCTGGTGTACTCGAAGACCTCATACTCGCTGAAGGTGTCGGGAACCCGGGGCTTGACGATATCGTGACGCGCGACGTAGCGTACCAGGTCGCCCACCGCCAATTCGGGGATGCTGACTTGCAGGACCTTGGCGTCGGGGTTGTAGATGTTCGACCCCATCTGGCTCGGATCGACCATGATCTTGCTCTGCGCCGCCAGATCCACCGGAACGACGCTGCCATCGGGCTTGATCACCTGCACCAGCAGATAGGCCGCGGTCCCGAAGGGTAACGTGAAGCTGCGCGAGAGGGTCTTGTTCTCGCGGCGGCCTTTCTCGGTCAGCACCTTCAGACAGGTATCGTCCACCGTGACCGAGGTCCCATCGGCCTGATACTCGACGACGATGGCGTCATCAATCAGCACGTCGTCGGCGTTGGGGTAGCGCGCCAGGTCCACCGCCGCCGCGGCCGTCTGCACCGTCGCCAGGTCGAGAATACCGGCAGCGTAGTCCGGCATGGCCCCCAGGCGCAGGGCGAACACACAGAAGGCCAGTAGCCAGGGAGCGAGCCGACGACGCGGCGGTGCGGCGAATGCGAGGCACATCATAGCGACGGGCTCCTGCCGATGCGATGCACGAACGGTGGCCAACCGGGTAGAGCGGTACTGTACATCACCGGAGAGCCGCGCAACAGGACCAGCGCGCCGCGTGACCGGGGTTTGGAGGGCAAGGGCAGGGCTGCCGGGTACGGCAGCCCGAACCGCCGCCGCCGGCCCTCCAGTGCCTGGGTCGATGCCGATGTCTGGAGGGCAAGGGCAGGGCTGCCGTGTGCGGCAGCCCGAACCGCCGCCGCTGGCGCTGCGCGACCGGCAGCGCGCCGGGGCGGCTGTCGCCACCCCTGTGCTCGCCCTCCAGTGCCGGGGTCGGTGCCGATGTCTGGAGGGCAAGGGCAGGGCTGCCGGGTGCGGCAGCCCGAACCGCCGCCGCCGGCCCTGGCGGCCCGGCCGTACGCCCGAACGGCAGCGCGCCGGGGCGGCTGTCGCCACCCCTGAGCTCGCCCTCCAGCGCCGGGGGCGGTGCCGATGTCTGGAGGGCAAGGGCAGGGCTACCGGGTGCGGTAGCCCGGACCGCCGCCGCCGGCACGCTGGCCTGCAGCCACACCGCATGTATGGTGTTTCACCACCAGACGGGTCCACAGGAACGAAGGGGCGGGACATGCGCTGCGCAACAACACTCTTCACGATGACTCTGGCTACGGCGCTGGCCGCGCCCGCTGCCAGCGCCTCGCCACCGCCGCCGGTTCCATGGGATATGGCGGCGCTGCTGAGCGCGCCGCCCTGGCAGGAGACCGCCGTCGTAAAGCCCCTTGGCGCCCAGACCTGGGGCTACGCCGGCAACCTCAATACCCCCGAACTGCGGGCTGCGGATGAGACCAACGGCAAGGTCAAGGCGGTGTTCTATGACGGCCCGCCGTACCAGGGCAAGCCCACGAAGGTGTTCGCCTGGATCGGCATCCCCACGGCTGAACCTGGTCGCAGACTGCCCGGGATGGTCCTGGTCCACGGCGGTGGCGGCACGGCCTACGAGAGCTGGGTCCGGCTCTGGAATGCCAGGGGATACGCTGCCATCGCCATGGACACGGTCGGCAACATTCAGGGACTGGGGCGGAACCCTGAGGGTGGCCCGGGGAACTGCGGCGACTTCGCAGAGACCGACAAGCCCGTGCCGGACCAGTGGACGTACCATGCCGTCAGCGCCGTGATCCTGGCCCACTCACTCCTGCGCTCCCTGCCGGAGGTGGATCCTGCTCGAATCGGCATCACCGGGGTCTCCTGGGGCGGCTTCCTGACCTGCATAGCCGCCGGGCTGGACCACCGTTTCAAGTGCGTCATCCCGATCTATGGCTGCGGTTACCTGACGGCGGCCTCCGCCTGGATCGACCGGATCCACGAACAGGGAGATAAGGGCAAAGCCTGGTGCGCGTTGTGGGATCCGTCGGTCTATCTGCCCAAGGTCAGGACTCCGATCTACTGGCTGGCCGGCACCAACGACGCCGCCTACTGGATGACGGCCCTCAACCAGTTGGCCAGGCTGATCCGCGGCAAGCACAGCCTGTCGATCCTTGGCGACATGCCGCACGGCCACGGCGGACCCGGGGAAGCGCCGCTGGAGATCAGCGCGATCGCGGCTCACTACCTCAAGGACGGACCGGCACTGCCTGAGTTCGGCAAGCTCCGGCTGCAGGGGAAGGCCCTGAGCGTCAAGTGCAGCTACAGCCAGGAACTTAAGGAGTTGACGCTTCACTACACGAGCGCCAGCCCCGTGGACCCGAAAGCGCTGTGGCTGACCCTGCCGATTCCGGATGTCAGCAAGGGCCGAGCCCGCTGCCAACTGCCACCGGGAACCACGATGGCATTCATCAACGCCATGACCGCCGAAGGCCTGCGGTTCTCATCCGACATCCTGGACCTGAGTGCGCCGTAAGCAGCACCCAGCGGGGGCCTGAAGGGGCCTCCTGACAGCGGCGCGGCGGTTCGCACGACCCTTGCATTCGAGTCCGACATCGTGGTATCTTTGCCGGATACGCCGCGCCAGGTCGCTGCCTGGCGCCGGATAGGCAAAGCAGCGCGGCTCGAGCCAGGACAGCGGAGGGGCACGGCATGGCACAGACCGGCTGGACATGGCGGCGCGGCACGCTGGCAGCGGCTCTGGCGGTCGCACTGTGCGGCAGCCTGCGGGCAACAACAACCGTCAATGGCACGGTGTACGACGGCAGCGGCGGGCCGTGGACTCTGGCCGGCAGCCCGTACTTCGTGAACGGCGATGTCACGGTGCCCACGGGGCAGACGCTGACCATCGAGCCGGGCGTGATCGTGAAGTTCACCTATGGGGACCAGGCCCTGATCGTCAACGGCACGCTGAATGCCGACGGCACGCCCGCAGCCCGGATCATCTTCACCTCCGATAAGGACGACACGGCCGGCGGCGACAGCAATGGCGACGGCACGGCGTCTGGCCCTTACGCGGGCATCTGGGGGTGCCTGCGCTTCACGGCATCGAGTTCGGGCAGTCTGCTGGACAACGTCGAGGTCCGCTACGCGGGCTGGGCCAGCGCTGGCGGGGTCTGGGTTGAAGGCGGACCGTTGACCCTGACCAACAGCCTTATCTCCTACAGCGACGGCTCCGGCGTCCGCATCGAGACCAGCGCCCCAACCCTCGCCGGCAACACCTACGCGCACAACACCTGGGCCGCGGTGGCCATGGACCTGGCCTCGAGCCCCGCCCTCAGCGCCTCGACCCTGACCGATAACCGCGTCAACGGCCTGGCGCTGGACTCGGGCAACCTCGTGGGCAACCGCAACTGGGACGACGTCGACCTGGTCCACGTCATTTTCGGCGACATTACCGTGCCGGCGGGACAGACCCTGACCCTGGCAGCGGGACTGGTCGTCAAAGCTGAATACGGCGCCAACAACCTGATCGTCAACGGCACGCTGCTGGCAGCAGGCAGCGCCGCGGCGCCGATCCGCATCACCTCGCTGCGGGATGACAGCGTCGGCGGCGACACCAACAACGACGCCGCCAACAGCGGCCCTTACGCCGGCATCTGGGGGACCCTCTACCTCGGCCCCGCGAGCACGGGCAGCTCCCTCAACCACGTCGACATCCGCTACGGCGGGTGGAGCGGCGACGGCGACCTCAAAGTGAACGGCGGCCAACTGACCCTGACGAACAGCGTTCTGGCCAGCGCCAACGGCCCCGGCCTCCGCCTGCAGCAGTGCAACCCAGTGCTCACCGACAACACCTACGCGAGCAACAGCGGGGCCGCGGCCTCCATGGACCTGGCCTCGAACCCCGACATCCATGGGGTGACGGTCAACAGCAACGGCACCAACGGGCTGGTGCTGGACCCTGGAACCTTGGCCGGCGGCCTGACTTGGGACGATCCGGACATCGTCTACGTCTTCTTCAGCACCCTCACCGTCCCCGCCGGAGCCACCCTCACCATCGCTGCCGGACAGGTGGTCAAGGTCGGCTACGGCGCGGTGGAACTACGGGTCAACGGGACCCTCATCGCGGCGGGGACCGGGGCCGCCCCGGTGGAGTTCACGTCGTACCGCGATGACACGGTGGGTGGCAACACCAACGGCACGGCCGACGAGCCGTACCGGGGCATCTGGGGCGGCCTCCTGTTCAGTTCCACCAGCAGCGCCAATAGCCTGCAGCACTGCCGTATTGCGTACGGGGGGTGGGGAACGGCGGGCAGTCTGGTCATCGACCGCGCCGGGCTGACCCTGGCCGATAGCAGCGTGCGCCAGTGTAACGGCAACGGCATCCGGATCGCCGCCGCCGCCCCGGTGCTGCAGAACACCACCTTCGCCGACAACAGCGGTTCCGCCGTCTCCATGGACCTGGGCTCAAACCCCGACATCCACGGAGTGACGGTGGCCAACAACGGGGTGAACGGCGTGACGCTGGACTCCGGAACGCTCCCCACCGACGGCTTCTGGGACGACCCGGACATCACCTACCGCGTGGTCGGCGACGTCATTGTACCCCCTGGGCAGGTGCTCACGGTAGCCCCTGGGCAGGTGGTGAAAGTCGCCTACGGGGAATGCAGCCTCATCGTGCGGGGCACGCTGCTGGCAGACGGCACGGCGGCCGCACCGATCGTCTTCACCAGCGATCAGGATGACAGCGTCGGCGGTGACACCAACAACAACGGCACCGCCAGTGCCCCCTGGGCCGGCATCTGGGGCCGCATCCGCTTCGAGTCCACGGGCACCGGTAACGTGCTGACCAACGTCCACGTCCTCTACCCCGGCTGGGGCGCCACGGCTGGCATCGAGGTCGACCGTGCCCCACTGACGATGACCGACTGCACGGTCTATCGCGCCGACGCCTACGGCCTGCGCCTCCAGGGCTGCGCCCCCCAGCTTACGCGCACCACCCTTGACAGCAATACCCGGGCCGCCGTCTCGGTGGACCTGGCCGCGGCGCCGGCCATCGCCGGCGTCACCCTCATCCGTAATGGCCAGAACGGCCTGCGCCTGGACAGCGGCATCCTCCCCGGCGATGCGATCTGGGACGATACCGACATCGTCCACATCCTCTCCGGCGATCTCACCGTACCCGCTGCCGCCACGCTGACCCTGAAGCCCGGACTGATCGTCAAGGCGCAGTACGGCGCCATCTCACTGGTCGTGCACGGCACCCTGGCGGCCGCCGGCACCGCCGCGGCGCCGATCGTCATCACCTCGGACCGCGACGACAGTGTCGGCGGGGATACCAACAACCACACGGACGGCCCTTTCCGCGGCGTTTGGGGTGGACTGCTGTTCACGCCGAACTCCGTCGACAGCATTCTGGATCATGTCGAGGTCCGTTACGGCGGCTGGGGCGCCGACGCCGCGGTGCTCGTCGAGGGCTGCTCAGCCCGCCTCCGCAGCAGCTTCGTCACTCAGTGCAACACCAGCGGTATCGGGGCGCGCAACGGCGCCGGCATCGATCTCGAAAGCACGGTCCTGGCCGAGAACAGCGGCAACGGCCTGTTTGCCGTCAACAGCTCGGCAGCGACTCTGACCAACTGCACCGTGGACCGCAACAGCACCGGCGTGTATACCGATGCCGCCACCGCGGTGGTGACCAACAGCCTGATCACCCGCAACGCCTCTGCGGGCCTGTACCGGGCTGGCACGTCGGCACAAACGGTGCGCTACTGCGACGTCTACAACCCCGGAGCGGGCTACGGTGACTACCGGGACTTGGACAACCGGACAGGCACGGACGGCAACCTCTCCGCCGATCCGCTCTACGCCGGCGAGGGCACCCTTGCCTACCGGCTCCAGGAGGGTTCGCCGGCGATCGACGCAGCCGGCGAGGGCGCGCCGACGCACGACTACCTCGGCCTCCTGCGCTATGACCATCCCGGCAAGCCCAACGCCATACCGGGACGGCGCGGCGATGTCGACATGGGCGCCTTCGAGTACAACGGCCTCGAAGCGCTGGACATCGACCTGGTCACCAGCCGCGTCGCCGGACCCGTTACCGGGCTCCAGAACGGCACGATCCAGGTAACCTGGACCGTCAACAACACGGGCAGCGCTGACGCCGAAGGCGCCTGGTACGACGTGGTCTATCTGTCCGCCGACGGCACCCTATCCGCGGACGACCGCCTGATCGGCAGTCTGCAGCACTCGGCCGGCCTGGCCGCCGGAGCGTCCTACGACGCAGCGCTGGGTATCCTGCTGCAGGGGGTCGTGCCCGGCAGTTTCCACTTCCTGGTGGTCAGCGATGCCCGCCAGGAGACGCGCGAGGGCGGCAGCCAAAGCAACAATGCCGCCGCGTCCACCGACACGACCTCGTTCACCATGCCGCAACTAACCCTGGGCGTGCCCACGGCCGGCAGCTTCGCAAGCGTCGGCGAGCGGCAGTACTACCAGGTCATCGTGCCCACTGGCTCGAACCTGCTGCTCACCCTGGACGATGCGGACCACGCCGGCCTCAACGAGCTCTGCCTCAACCGCGGCACGCCCCCCAGCGCCACGTCGGCCCCGTACGCCGCCAGCGGCGCTGCCGACCAGCGCCTCTCGGTGCCGGCTGCCCCTGCCGGAACCTGGTACGTGCAGGTCCACAATGCCCTCGGCACCGGCGCCTACACCCTCCTGGCCGAGGTTACGCACGTGGGCCTCTACACCGCGGTCCCCGGGGCTCTGGGCAATGGCGCCGACATGGTCCTGGCCCTGTCCGGGGCCGGCTTCGTCACCGGCACTTCGGCCAGCCTCGTGTCGGAGACCGGCGGCGTCTACCCCGGCGCGGTTCGGATCGACAGCTTCAGCCGCCTGGCGGTGACCTTCCCCGCCGCCAGCGTGCCGGCCGGAGTCTATACGATCCGGGTCAGCACCCCTGCTGGCGAGAGCGCCGCGCTGGCAAACGCCTTCGAGGTCCTGCCCGGTGGCACGGCCGCGCTGGAGACCCATCTCGTACTCCCGGCCGCACTGGGCTACCACCAACTCGCTACTCTGTACGTGACGTACAACAACACCGGCAGCGTCGCCATGCAGGCGCCGCTCCTGACCCTGAGCGCGAGCCAAGACGGCCGCGAAGCGGCGCTGCTGACGCTGGACGCCCTGCGGGTCAGCGCTGGGTTCTGGACATCGGCTACGCCCGAGGGCTTCGCGCCCACGGTGCAGTTCCTGGCCAGCGGCGCCACACCCGGGGTCCTGCAGCCCGGCGAGAGCGGCCGCGTCGCCGTCTACTGGGCGGGGTGGCTGCAGCCATGGGACTTCGCCTATCCTCCCATCAGCTTCCGCATCGGCATCACCCACCTGGAAAACGCCACGCTGGTCGGCGGCGGCAACGCCCGCGGGCGGGACGACCTCGGCTGGGATGCCTACCGTGACGCCCTGCGGCCAGCGGGAATCCAGGCCGATGGCTGGAACGCCGTCTGGTCGGTCTTTGCGCGCCGCGCGGGGACGACCTGGGGCGACTACGTCGCCATGCTCAATCGTAGCGCCCTGTACCTGGGCAGCGGCGGCGACCCGGTCGGCGATGTGCAGAAACTGCTCGCCTTCGAGTTGTTGCAGGCAGACGGGCTAAGCCCCCTGCCCGTCCTGGCCTCGGCCCGGGACGCGGACACCGACACCCCCGTCCTGGCGCTGAGCTTCGAGCGTTCCTTCCCCAACTCCGTGACCGGTCGCTACCGCCTGGGCGCGCTGGGCAGAGGCTGGACGCATCCCTGGGAGGCGTCTCTCATGGCGGCGAGCGATGGGACCGTGCGAGTGTATCGCCCAGGTGCGGGCGCCCGTGTCTTCCAGCCGGACGCTCGGGGCGGTTACTCGTCCGCTCCCGGCGACTACGGCCGCCTCACGGCCTTGGGCGGTGGCGCCTTCCTCCTCAGCGAGAAGGACGGCAGGCGGAGCGCGTTCACGGCGAGCGGCGCGGCGGACTACGTCGAGGAACCCAACGGTAACCGCGTCACCGGCGTCTACACGGCCGGGCGGCTGACGGCGCTGAACCACTCCTGTGGCCGGGCCCTGACCCTCACCTACACGGCGGCCGGCCGCATCGCCAGCGTCACCGACCCCGAAGGGCGCCGCACCACCTTCGCGTATGACGCAACCGGCGAACACCTGCTCACCGCGACCCGTCCAGACGGACAGGTGGTGGCGTACTCCTATGGCCGCGACACGGACGGCCCCACGGCGCACGCCCTCACGGAAATCGCCTTCCCGGGCGGGTCCCATCGTACCTTCACCTACGATGCCGACGGCCGCTGCAGCGGCACCTACCGCGACGGCGACGCCGAGCCCCTGCGGCTCTCCTACCCCGGCACGGGAACCGTCCGGCTGACCGATGGCCGGGGGAACTCGTCCACACTCCAGTACGACCACCGCGGGTACTTGGTCAAAAGCACCGACCCCCTGGGCCAAGGCGGGCTCTTCCAGTTCGACGGCCGTGGGCAACTCACCGGGCTGGCGGACAACGAGGGTCGCCGCGTCGATCTGAGCTACGACGGGCGCGGCAACCTGACCCGGGTACAGGACGCGCTCGGGCAACCGGTGAACTTCGCCTATGCCGGCCCGCAGAACCGCCTGGCAGCGGTCACGGACGCCGCCGGCAAGTCCACTCTCTACACCTGCGACTCGCGGGGTAACCAGCTCAGCATGACCCAGGAGGGCACGACCCAGCGCTACGCCTATGACCGCAGCGGCCTGCTGAGCAACTGGACCAACCCGCGCGGCCAGGTCGCGGCGCTGACCTACGACAGCGCCGGACGACTCCAGCGGCGCGACCATCCCGACGCGGCCGACGCGGATCTCGCCTACGATGGCCGCGGTAACCTGACCAGCGTCACCGATGCCACGGGAACCACCACCATGACCTACGGCCCGAACGACGTTCTGACGCGCGTCGGCTACCCCGGCGGGCGCACCCTCGAGTTCACCTACGACGCGGCCGGACGCCGCACCTCGATGACCGATCAACTCGGCAATCCGCTGTACTACGAGTACGATGCGGTCGGACGGTTGCGCCAGGTCCGCGACGGCACGCCTACCCCTCTGGTCACGTACACCTACGACCTAACCGGCCGCATCGCCTCTGAGGAGTTGGGCAACGGTACCCGCACCGACTACACCTACGCTGCGGACGGCAAGACCACCTCCGTCATTCACCGACAGCCCGACCTCTCGGTCCTCTCGCAGTACAGCCGCGCCTACAACGGCCGCAGCCTGTGCTCGTCGGAGACCAGCACGGAGGGCACGTGGACCTACACCTACGACACCCTCGACCGCTTGGTCACGGCCACCTTCGACTCCGCCGCTCCCGCCCTCCCCGACCGTGCTCTCACCTACTCCTACGACGCTGTGGGCAACCGCACCCGCGTCACCGTCAACGGCACCGAGACGGCCTACGCCAGCAACGCCCGCAACCAGGTGACCCAAGCCGGCGCCACCACCTTCCTCTACGACGCCGACGGCAACCTCAGCCGCGCCGATGGGCCCGCGGGAACCACGACCTACACCTACGACTCGCTGGACCGACTCACCGCCGTCATCTCGCCCGCCGGGGCCTGGACCTATACCTACAACGCCTTCGGCGACCGCGTCGCCGAGACCGCTCGCGGGGTAACCACCCGCTTTGTCCTCGACCCGCTCGCCGCCGGCAACCTGGTGGCTGCTTACGACGACTCCGGTGCGCTGCTCGCCCGCTACGAATACGGCGCCGGGCTGGTCCGGCGCAGCGCTGGCGGCGGCCGCCATTACTACCACCACACGCCATCCGGCAACACAGGCACGCTGTCGACAGCCACCGGCACCCCCGCCAACCGCTACCTTTACGAGCCTTTCGGTAACCCCCTGCACGAGAGCGAGAGCATCCCGAACCCCTTCAAGTTCGGCGGCCGCTGGGGGGTTGTCGACGAAGGCAACGGGCTGCACCTGATGCGCGCGCGACACTACCGAGCCGACCTGGGTCGGTTCATCAGCACCGACCCGGAACGCCTGCCGCCGTGGGGCCTGTACACCTACTGCGATAACGATGGTGTGAATCTGGTGGATCCGAGTGGGCTGTCCGGCACGGCGCCGGATGACCCGGAGCTGCTCAGCCCGGAGGACGTGTCGGGGGTAGTGAAGATCGCACGGTATCTGAATCTGCTTGGCCCCAAGCGGCGCTCCTGGCTGGACACGGCCATGGACAGGGTGTTCGGCTCACCGAAGCACTCGCGCCCTATCCCGCAGTTCCGCCCCCGGTCCCGTCCGTGGCATGAAGGCCTTACGTTCCTGGATCTCGTGCGCGAACGCAAGAAGCGAATGGAGAGGTTTTCGGCGGGCGACATCGAGGCTTTCGAACCGATCCGCAGTGACGGCTCCCCCGCCACGCCACCGGAGGAGTCGCCGTCCTCATCCACGGGCGGCGAGTTCGGTGAGACACGGCCGCCCACGCCCCCCGCCGACAGCACCACGGGAGGCGATACGGGCAGCAGCGGACCGCGGGACCCGAACGCCAAACTGGGCCCCGCAGGGACGGGCAGCCGGGCGTACGTGTCGGCCAACCAGACCCTCCCCTACCGGATTGACTTCGAAAACGACGCGGCCGCGGGCGCCCCGGCGCAGTACGTCGCCGTCCGCGATCAACTCAGTAGCCGTTTCGACGGGGCCACCTTCGAACTGACGGAGGTCGGCTTCGGCGATCGGGTGTTCGCCGTGCCGGCCGGAGTGCAGAGCTACGGCACCGTCGTGCCCATGGCCTACCTGGGGACAGACTTCGAGGTCCATATCCAGGTCGGCCTGGACACGGCGACGGGGCTGATCCAGGCCGACCTCTACAGTCTCGATCCGGCGACCGGCCTGCCGCCGCCGGTGGAGATCGGCTTCCTGCCCCCCGAGGACGGCAGCGGCCGCGGCAAGGGCTACGTCGCCTACGTCATCCGCCCGCGGAGCGGCCTGCCGTCCGGTACGGAGATCCGCAACGTCGCCACCATCACCTTCGACTTCGGCGAGGTGATCGCCACCAACCAGGTCGACCCGCACAACCCGGCCGCCGGCACGGATCCGGCCAAGGAGGCTCTGGTGACGATCGATGCCAGCGCCCCGGTCAGCGCGGTAGCCGCCCTGCCGCTGCAGTCGCTGCCAGGGTTCACGCTGTCCTGGTCGGGGACGGACACGGGGGCTGGGATCGCCGCCTACAGCGTCTACGTCAGTCAGGACGGCGGCCCGTTCGTGCCCTGGTTGTCCGGCACGAGCCTGACCACCGCGGCCTACGCCGGCAGCGTCGGGCACACCTACGGCTTCTACGTCCTCGCCACCGACGCCACCGGGCACACGGAACCGGCCAAGACTGTCGCCGAAGCGACCACCACCGTCGTCTACGCGGTGACCTTCGCCGCCGCGGCCAACGGCACGCTGAACGGCAGCACGACGCAGCGCGTGGCCGTGGCCGGCAGCACCACGCCGGTCGAGGCCGTGCCGGACACCGGATACCACTTCGTGCGCTGGACCAGCGGCGGGGCCTACTACAGCTTCGCCAACCCGTTGACCATCGCCCCCGTCAGCGCCGACCTGGCCTGCACGGCGGAGTTCGCAGTCAACGTCTACACGGTAAGCTTCGTCGCCGGCGCCCACGGTACACTCAGTGGTGCACCGGCTCAGGCCGTAGCGCACGGCGGCACCGCCACGGCGGTGAGCGCGTTGCCTGCGGTCGGTTACGTGTTCGAGCACTGGAGTGACGGCTCCACGGAAAACCCGCGGACCCTGACCGCCATCACCGCAAGCGTCACCCTGACGGCATCGTTCCGAGTCGCCAACCCGGTCGCGCCGAGCGGCACCTTCCACGCCGTGGTCGCCACCGACGGCGGCGCCGCCCCCCCGGCCTGGTGGGACCTGAGCGGCGACTACACCGCCACCGTGGCCGGACAGCCGCTGCGGCTGAGCCTGGTTCATGACGCCAGCGGCGCTCTGACGGGCACGGCGACCTACACGCCCGCCACGGCGCCAGCGCTGACGGTGCCCGTCAAGGGCAGCGTCAGGGGCAGCGCGGGCCAGACCGTAGCCAAGCTCTCCATCAAGGGCACTGACGCGGCCGGGCGCGTCAGCCTGGCCCTGACGCTGAACCTGACGGTGAACGCGGCCACCCACCAACTCCGCGGGCGCACGAGCGGCCGCGTCACCAACGCCGGCACCACGACCCCCGTCGCCGAAGACCTGACCTTGCTTATCCCGGCTCCCATGGACGGCACCTGGACCCTGCGCTTCACCCTCGCCAGCCCCGGAACCGCCATCACCGGCACGGCCCTGCTACGGCTCGCCAACGGGGCCGACTACGCCTGCGTGGTGCGGGGCCGGCGGGCCGGAACAAGCGTCGTGCTGAACCTTACCGGCGACCCGCTCGACCCGGCAGCCCGGAACCTCCGGATGAGGACCAGGATCACCCCGATCGAGGACGGCGACGCGCTCTTGGAGAGCTTCTCCGGACGGGGTTACGGCCAGACTCTGAACTGGTAGCGCGCGGATTGACAGGCCTGGCTTAGGTGACTACGTTCGCGGCTGCATGTCACCGCCGCGGTGGAACCATCGCCGCGCCGGACGGCGTAGCAGAAAGTGGACGGAGGCATGACCGACAGTGAGGCCCTGAACGCACGCTTTGCCCTGCCCGGACACCTACGTTTTGCGGCAGGACCAGGCGGGCTCACCGTGGCGGAGATCGCCAACGCCGCGGGGACGGCACGGATCGCGCTGCACGGCGCCCACGTGCTGGCGTTCCAGCCGCGGGGGGCGCGGCCCCTGCTCTGGCTCAGCGGCAAGAGCTGGTTCGCGGCGGACAAGCCCATCCGCGGCGGCATTCCCCTGTGCTGGCCGTGGTTCGGCGCCCACCCTGCGGACCCCGCTCTGCCGGCCCACGGCTTCGCCCGCATCAGCCCCTGGCAGGTGCTGGAGACGCAGGCGTTGTCAGACTCCCTGACCCGCCTCCGCCTGGGCCTGAGCGACACAGCCGCCAGCCGCCGCCAGTGGGACCACGCCTTCGCGGCCAGCCTGGAGGTGACGGTGGGAGCCGAGCTGACCGTCGCCCTGACCATGCGCAATCCCGGCGCCGCCCCCTACACCATCACCGCCGCGCTACACACCTACTTCGCGGTCAGCGACGTGACCCAGGTCCGCGTCCTCGGCTTCGACCGCTGCCCCTCGATCGACACCGTCGGGGGCGCGCGCACACCAGGGGTCCAGACCGGGCCGGTCACGGTGCACGCCGAGACCGACATCATCTTCAGCGCCTGCCCGGACGAAGCCCAGATTGAGGACCCGGCCTGGAACCGCCGCATCCGCATCCGCAAGGCCGGCAGCCTCTCGGCGGTGGTCTGGAACCCGTGGATCGCCAAGGCCAAGCGCATGCCGGACTTCGGCGACGACGAGTACCCCGGTATGATCTGCGTGGAAACCACGAACGCACCGGGCGATGCGCGCACGGTCCCCCCCGGCGGCGAACACCGCTTACAGGCAATCCTCAGCGTCGAACCGCTGGGATAAGGGCGCCGAGCACCGAGCACCGAGCACCGAACACCGAACACCGAACACTGAACACTGAACACCGAACACTGAACACCGAACACTGAACACCGAACACTGAACACCGAACACTGAACACTGAACACCGAACACTGAACACCGAACACTGAACACCGAACACTGAACACTGAACACTGAACACCGAACACCGAACACCGAACACTGAACACTGAACACTGAACACTGAACACTGAACACTGAACACTGAACACTGAACACTGAACACTGAAGACCGGAGGGCGCACCCATGCAGGTCGGAATCACCCAACTCGTCGCCACCGATACCACCAACGAGGGCTTCTTCAAGACCGCCCGCGACGCCGGCTACGAGGTCGTCGAGTTGTCCATGCGCCAACAGGGCCCGCTGACCGGGCAAACCACCAACGCCGAGTTGGACGCCATCCGCGGTCTGTCAAAGGCCTATGGCTTGCCCATCGCCTCGCTCACCCTCAACCACTGGAGCGGCAACCTGCTGGCGCAGGGCCAAGAGCAGGATACGGCCATCGAGCAGACCATCGCCGGTCTCGAAGCCGCCGCCCGCCTGGGTGCCCCCGTCGTCCTGCACACCCTGGGCCACTTCTCGGCCGACCTCTACTACGACGATGCCTACCGTAACGCGGTCGCCGCCCTCAGGAAGCTGGGGCCGGTCGCCGCCAAACTCAAGATCGCCTTCGCCTATGAGTTCGTCTGGAACGGCTTCCTCTTCAGCCCCATGGAGACCGCCCGCTTCCTCGATGAGGTCGGCAGCGACGCCGTCGGTTTCTACTTCGACCCGGGCAACATGGCCGTCTTCCAGTTCCCGCAGCACTGGGTGCGCATCCTCGGCCGCCGCATCAAACACGTCCACCTGAAGGACTGGAAGGGTAACGCCCTGAATGGCAACTGGACCGCGCTGCTGCAGGGCGCCGTCAACTTCCCCAAAGTCATGGCCGAACTGCGGGCCGCGGGCTATGACGGCCCGCTGATCAGCGAGGTACCCGCCGCGCTGGCGCCGCTGGCAGAAACCGCCAAGACCATCCGCCAGATCATCGCCATGTAGACCGCGCCGAGACCGCGAACTCGGCGAACGCCTGCTGGCCGCCCGCGCGCCGTTCATCACCCTGTTCAACACCTGACGCCGGTCGCCCCGGCGCGGCCTTCGAGGCAAGCATGATCCCTTGGGAGTTCCTCGGCAGTGCGCGCGCCCCTGGGGATGGTGAGGAACTGAGCCTCTACCGCCGGGGTAACGAGTTCTCGATCCGGGTCAAGGCCTGCCAGCTCATGGGCAGCACCGCCTACGGCTCCGAGGAGGCACTGGCTGAACTCGTCTGCGCGCGCCTCGCCGGCCGGCTGCGGCCCCGGATCCTGATCGGCGGCCTGGGTATGGGCTATACCGTCGGGGCGGCCCTGCGCCACCTCGGCGCGGACAGCGAGGTCGTGGTGGCCGAACTGGTCCAGGCCGTCGTCGACTGGAACCGCGGCCCGCTAGCCGACCTGGCCGGCCGGCCGCTGGAGGACCCGCGGGTCACGGTGCGCGTGATCGATGTCGCCCGTGTTCTGCGCACGGAGCGGGATGCCTACGACGCGGTCCTGCTGGACGTGGACAACGGTCCCGAGGGGCTGACCCGCAAAGGGAATAACTGGCTCTACGCCCAGGTCGGCCTGGAGGCCACGCAGGCCGCCCTGCGCTCGGCTGGCCTGCTGGGTGTCTGGTCCTCGCACCCGAATCGCGCCTTCACCCGGCGCCTGCGCCACGTCGGCTTCACGGTGGAGGAAGTTAGCGTGCGCGCCCGCGGGCAGCGCGGCGGCCCGCAGCACCTCATCTGGCTGGCGCAACGCTCGGCCTGACGGGTTGACTTTGCGGTGTCCGCCCTTAGCATAGCACGTCTCGGACCGACCGGATGGAGGGCGAAGCGCCGGCTGAGCCGCCGCCGGATGGAGGGCGAAGCGCCGGCTGAGCCGCCGCCGGGTGGAGGGCGAAGCGCCGGCTGAGCCGCCGCGACCATCGGGAGCGGGTATCGCAGTGATCAGGCCAGGCACGTTCCGGGTTGACCCGGCCCGTCCGCAGCCTTCGGGAGATGATCGATGAAGTACTCGGCCACCACCGTGTTCCTGCCGCGCCTGAGCCTGGTGCAGCAGGCCGCCCTGCTGTCGCGTCTCGGCTACGATGGCATGGAGTTGCGGGTGCGGCGCATCCCGGCCGAACTGCGCGCCAAGGCCGAGCCCAGTGCCTGGGGTTACCACGTCAACGATGTCACCCCGGAGACCTTCGCCGCCAAGGCCGCGGAGATCCGCCAGGTGCTGGCCGACCACGGCCTGGCCCTGGCGGGGATCGCCTCGGCCGCCGCCTGTACCGAACTCGACCACATCAAGCTGCTGGTCGAGGGGGCGGTGGCCGCGGGCGCGCCCTTCATCCGCGTGGGCGCGGCGTCCGGCTACAAAGGCGACGGCAGCCAGGACTACTGGCAAGTCTACGGCGAGACCGTGGCGGGCTATGCTCGAACGCTGGAGCTCACGCGTGGCACCGGCGTCAAGATTGTCCTGGAGATCCATGGCGGAACGATCCACTGCAGCGCGGCCCTGGCGCACCGCATCGTCAGCCACTTCAACCCGGCCGAAGTCGGGGTGATCTACGATCCGCAGAACATGGTCAAAGACGGCTTTGAGACCACCGCCCTGGCGGTTCAACTCCTCGGACCGTACCTGGCCCACTGCCACGTCGGCGCCCACCGGCCCCTGCCCCCGAGCCAACGCGATGCCAAGGGCACGGCCCAGTGGACCTGGGAAGCGTGCCCGATGGCCGATGGCCTGTATCACTTCCCGACGCTGATCAACCAGCTCCGGAAGACCGGCTACCGGCACTTCATCTCCATCGAGGACTTCCGGCAGGTGGCGCCTGAGGAGATCCTCCAGGACGCCATCACCTACCTGCTCTCCCTCGAGCACGCCTGACGCAGCGGGCTCTCAGGGCTGCCGCGCCAGGTCGGCAATCTCGGCAGCGGCCAGCGGCCGATCGTAGAGGCGGACCTCGTCGAGCAACCCCTCGAAGCGGGCCTTCTCGCCGCCGAAGGTGCCTAAGAAGAGATCGCCGCGCGAGGCTTTGACGAGGCCAGGCCGGGCCATTTCGCCAACCAGGGTGCCGTTCACATAGAGTCGCATGACACGGTTGTCGAAGGTGGCGGCCACGTGGCTCCAGGCGCCCACAGGCAGCACCTCTGGCCCGGTCAGCCCGTGACTCCACAGCTCCCGCGGCACCTGCCAAACCGGCTTGCCGCCGCTGCCCAGTCCCAGACGGTAGCCGTCGCTGGCACTGCCCACGGTGTTGAGCATCCAGTGGTCAGACTGGCCCGGCGTCGCCGGCTGGCACCACAGGCTGACCGTGATCCCGGTCGAGGGAAAGAAGGCGGCGTGGGCCGGAAAACTGCCCCAACCCTGACCGCAAACCAGCGCCGTGCCAGAGTGGCCAGGCGCCAGCGCCGCCTCGCGACGCACCAGGTGGAAGGCGCTCGCGGAGGTGTCGCGCAGCAGCGCCGGATCATCCTGGTCAAACGACCAGGCGGCGATCAGGTGGTCGCGGATCACGCGCGGCCGCCAGGGCAGGCCGCCATAGAGCTCGCGGGTGGCCAGATAGCGGCGCTGCGGCGGCTCCAGGCCGACGTCTTCGGGGATGATATCGGTGACCGCTTCCGGCGCCCAGCCGGTGCAGAACACGCGCTTGATGGCGTTGACATACGCAAAGCCCGTGCCGACAGTGGGTTCGATGTAGTGCCCCTCGCCGAACTCGGTCCAGTTGTCGAACACCACCAGCCGGCGGTACCAGGCTTCGGCCGGCGCCTGGTCGACCAGGACCTTGGCGTCCCGACAGGCGGCCTCGAAACTCGCCGGTTGCGGGTTGGCACGATAGGACGCGGTGCCGGTGCCGTGCCAGGGCCGCGGATCCCAGCCCATCATGACATTGGGGACATCGGGCAGCGGCCCGGCCGCCCGCCGGGCTTCCCACTCCTGGCGGGAGAGCGCCAGCACCGTGGCGTGGTCGGTGAAGGGCACACCCTCGACATCGGTGCCGGCCTGGCGTTCGCCCGCGGGCATGAGGGCATAGCCGCTGGTGGCATCCCAGCCCTCGGCCGCCAGGCGCTGCTGCAGGAGTGGGTTGGCCCGGTCGATGCAGCCGATCAGGCGCAGCCCCTTGAACCCCGCCGCGCGGGCTTGCTGACGCATCGCCTCAAAGGCCTGCCGCGTGCCTTCCGTGCCACCCAACTGCGGCCCGACCTTCTCCGGCCGCCAGACAAACAGCACCGGCGTGTTGTCCACGCGGAAATAGGAGGGGTGCGTGAAGTAGTTCTTCATCCAGAAGGGAAACAGGTTCGTCAGCAAGTCATCGGCGTCCTTCACACCCTCGGCGCAGCCATTTTCCCACATAATGCAGAAGCGGAAGCGGTCGCGGTAGCGGGCCTCGTACAACCCCTCGTGGATGGCGTGTCCCAGCAACTGGCTGATTTCGGGCTTGAGGTCACGGCGGTACCAGCAGTAGATGAAGCCGCTGATGCCATGCTCGAGGGCGTACTTGATGTGCCAGTCGGCGACTTCGGCAGTGCCTTCGTCGTAGAAGCCGATGGCCGGACGGCGCTCCGGCCAGGCCTCGATACGACCCCACCCGTAATGCGTCCCTTCCTTCCAGAGAGCGCAGTAGTGCATCAGCCCGAGGTAGTCGGTCTGCGCCGGCAGCGGTTCGGGGACATAGCCCGTCAAGGGCAGCCCCGGCGGCGCCGCGAAGGTAAGCGGCAGGGTCGCTTCGGCCCCCTGGCCATCAGCGACGCTGAGGCGTAGCACCACCGGGCCCGTGCAGGGCCGCTCAGCCTGGATGGTCCACGAGATCAGGTCGAAGGCCGACTCCGGCAGCACCGCGAGCTCCCGTCCAAGCCCACCCACCGCACTGACGCCCGCCGGCAGAACCAACTCAGCACGAACACCCTGGGCGTTGCCGCCGAGGTTGCCGACCGCTGCGATCAACGTCTCCGGGCGCCCGGTGCGCAGCACGGCACGCTCGGGAGCGAAGCTACGCACGTGCAGAAACGGCCGGCCCTCGAGGTGGTTGCTCGCCATCAGGCGCTCCACACGCAACGCCGAGGGGACCACGGCGGAGCCCGACAGGGCCAGCCGCCGAATCGTCCCCTTCCAAGCGGGATGGGTCGCCAGGTTGACCAGCACCGTACGGCCCGGCGCCTGCGGCCTGAAGGGCACCGCGCCGTAGCCACCGTCGCCCACAAAGCTCACACAGGTCGCACCGATGACGGCGCCATCGGTCTCGATACAGACGAAGGGGGACTCGGCGGCCGCAATGGCCAGAGGGCCGCTGGCCACCAGCCCCGCCGCCGTCACGAAC
Source organism: uncultured Victivallales bacterium (assembly GCA_903837355.1). GTDB lineage: Bacteria > Verrucomicrobiota > Lentisphaeria > Oligosphaerales > JAFGRS01 > CAILUI01. The sequence continues at coordinate 46,589 of CAILUI010000449.1, read as the reverse complement.
TGGCATTCCAGGGCGCCTCCGCGAACCGCACACGTCGCTCCGGCTGTCGCCCCCCACCCCGGCCACCCCGCAGGCCCGCCGAAGGCCGCCGGGCCGCTCGGCGCCGGGGCGGCGGCGGACTCGGCGTCGAGGCGAACCAAGGCCTGCTGACGCAGGAAGCCGGGATTCCGCAACTCCACGCGGTCGATGACCCCCGCCAACGGCCCGATCACGACCGGGTTTGCACTCGGCGCCAGCACCCCGGTGCGTGCACACGTCGTACGCTCCCCGTTGACCTCGATACTGGTCTCGGCACCGTCCCAGGTGGCGCTGACGTCATACCACGTCCCGGCCGTGGCCACCGGACCACGCACCCGCGGTTCCCACTGGCCATCGAGATAGACGAAGAAAGAGACCTGTCCACCCTCCTTGGCCCAGTCCACCCGTACCTGGTACTCCTTGTCCTTCTGCACGATGACCTGAGGCAGGTCACGGACCTCGTCGAGGCGGAAACGACAGATAACCTGAAACAGCGGCTGCGGGCAGAGATCCTCGGCGGCCGGGACCGTAACCGTTACGCCAGCCGCCAGCCCCTGCCCTTCCGGTAGCGCCGCGAAACGGCCTTCGGCAGCCTGCCCGTGATGGCTCCGTCCCGAGCCGTCATCAAGGGCCCCATCGAACTCCCACTGCGCCACCGAGTCCGCCGCGGCAAGCGCGCCCGCGGCGCCCAGGGCTACGACGGCCAACCAACGCCCCACCGTCGTCGGGGTCGGGGTCGGGATCCGGGTCGATATCGGGGTCGTACCCGCCTTGGACCGCAGCCAGGCGAGGCAACCGGCGCCGTAGCCCAGGGACCGTTCCGCGCTTGCTCTCATGTGCATCTCCCCTGCCCTCACAAAAAGGACTGCCACGGACGGTTGTGGCCCAGGCTCCGAGGCCTTACACTACACGGCATGCAACGTATTCTGGTGGTCGATGACGAACCGGGGATCCGCAGTATCCTCAGCAAAGCACTGTCGCGCTCCGGCTATGACGTCGTCACCGCTGAGGACGGCCAGCAAGCCATTGACCTCCTCAACGGCCCGCAGGTACTGAGCCTGATGATCCTCGACTGGCGCATGCCCAGGGTCTCAGGACTCTCTGTAGTCCGCGAACTGATCCGCCAGAAGCGCCGTTTGCCCATCCTGATTCTCAGCGGCGCCATCGACACCGACTGTGAGGCGGAAACCCTGGCCGCGGTCGACTGTTCGCCGGCCGACGTGCATCGTAAGCCCATCCAGTTGCACGCCTTCCTCGAGGCCGTCAAACGCCGGCTGGCCGAAGCCCGTCCAGCCGTGGCGCTGGCGGACGGGCCAAAGCCCTGACCTCAGGCGCTCTTCAGGCTGCCAAACACGCGCTTGAGCAGGTCCGTGCTGCGGGCGGCGGGGTTGGCCCGGATGTCCTTCTCCATCTCGCCCAGCTTCATGAACACGCCCGTCAGCGCCTTGTCCGTTACGTAACGGTCCAGCGAGAAGTCCGGCTTGGACGTGAAGGGGATGGCGTTGTACTTCTCCATGATGGAGTTGTACACCTTGGCGGCACCGACCTCGTCCATCTTCCGACGCACGATGGGCGCGTAAAGCTCATGCAGATGAGCCACGGTCTTGCGCTGGAAGTACTCCGTCGCCGCGGTGTTGCTGCCATTGAGGATGCCCTTGGCGTCTTCGAAGGTCATCTCGCTGACGGCAGCCGCGAAGACTGGCACCGCCTGCACCACGGCCTGCTCGGCGGCTTCGTTCATCTTGGCCTCGAACTGATCGACGTAGCTCCCCAGTCCGACCTTGCGCAGGGTGCTGGTGACCTTCTCGAGCTGTTCGGGGACAGCGAGCTTGAGCAGCGGGTTGGCGCTGTAGCCGCCGGGCTTGGCCAGCAGGCCAACCGCCCGCTCGGTGCCGACGCGCAGCGCGTCTTTGAGCCCCGCCACGATCGTCTCCGTCGTCAGTTCCTTGCTCTGCAGTAAGCCGCCCAGACTCGACAGCGCCCCCGGGGAGACGCTTTCGCATCCAGCCAACAACAGCCCTGTCGCCAAGACCGCACCGCACAGTGCTTTACGCATGTCCGCAGACTCCTTTTCAGTGACCCGTCATACCTCTGTACAGCCGCTTTCACAAACCTGGAAAGACCTCGTACCCACGCACGTCAAGATCACGCCCGGAGACGGCCCATGGCACCCTCATCTCAGCGGGCAGACGGCCCTCCTCGTAGGCGCGAATCAGAATCGTATCGAGGTCGCGAACCACGGTGACACGAGAGCCCGCGTCGCCCACCTGCGAGACCTGTTCAGCCGGGAACCCGCGGATGCCGGCGGCGGCGTCCTGCATCCCGTTCATGCACACCGTCTGCGCCGCCGCCGCCGCGACCTCGCAGGCGATCACCCCGGCGCCGCGGACTGCCGCCACGCAATCCCAGAGCTTACGCGGCGTATCGGCATCCGGGTTACCATAGGCCCGAGCGCTGCCGTCGGCGAACTCCGCCACGATCTGCTTGCTGCTGGCGTCATAGCGCGCGACCCCGCGTGCGAATTCGTAGACGAACTCCGGTCCGCGCTGCTGGACCGTGGTATGCGTAGTGTAGAAGAGCACTTCCACACCCGCCGCGGTCCAGGCGCGCACGACCCCGGTGTCGTAGTTGCTGATGGGGTTGGCGCGGTAGAGCTCGGCCGTGAGCCGGACGGGCATGGCACTGCTGCCGGGAGTGGCCCCCAGCACGTAGAACATGTTGTGCAGGTAATGCGCCGTGGCGTTGTTGACGGGACTGTCGAGAACCCAGTCGCCGCGAGCAGTGCGCAGTGCCCCGGCCCAGTGGTTGCGGCGGTAGTAGGCCTCGTTGCGCGGCCACAGGACCAGGGTGCGCAGGCGCTGCGGAGCCCCGAATCGTCCCGTCAGGATATCGGCCTTGAGGGCCTGCACCGCCGTGCTGAACGACCACTGGTAGCCGATGGCCGCGAAGCGCCCGGCGCGCTCCCCTGCAGCCTGCATGCGGCGGACCTCCTGAATCGTGGCTGCCGCGGGCTTCTCGCAGAGCACGTGCGAGCCCCGCTCAAGGGCCATGCAGGTCTGCGGGCCGTGCAGATGGATCGGCGACGAGATCACGGCCAACTCCGCCTGGTGCCGCGCATAGAACGACTCCAGGTCAGCGTACACCGGAAGGCCACGCTGACGGATCTCGGCGAGGCGCGGGCAGCCCTCGGCAAAGGGATCCACCACACCAACAACCGTGGCGCGCAGTGGCAGCTCCTGGTCGAGCAGCGCGTTCACATAGGTCTGGCCGTAGCCCCCGATGGCCACCAGCACCACCGCTACCGGACGCGAATCGCTCATGACTCCAATCCTCCCGGGACCGCCACCCGTCGGGTCGGCTCTGGCCGCCTGGAATCACCACCCGTCGGGTCGGCTCTGGCCGCCTGGGACCGCCGACCGTCGGGTCGGCTCTGGCCGCCTGGAATCACCACCCGTGGCTCGTGGTCCAGAACATAGCGGCTGAACCGGCGCAGCGACACCGCGCCCCCCGGACGAGTTCACAGCCGCACCCGCCGACCGGAGTCCGCCGCCTCCCGCGTCTTGAGGGCGATCTCGCTGACGCGCAGCGCCTCGGCAGCAGAGATGGCGCACTCATGTGCCGAGTCCAGCACCCCCCGTGCAAAGTCCGCAAAAGGGCCGTAGGCTGGGGTTTCCAGCGGCACCGACCGGGTTCCTGCGGCCGTGCTGAGCTCGAGAGTACCCTCACCGCGGATCTCCAGCGCTCCCCGCTCACCCAGCAACCGCAGCCGGTCGTCGCCGTGCGTGGCCGCGCCAGCGGGACGCAGGAAGTCGAAGCTCATGACCGCGCTGCCCCCGTTGTCGAGCTCATACAGACAGGTTGCCGCATCCTCCATGCCGGGGTAGTCGGGGCAGTGCAACTTCACCGGCTGCGCCATGACGCTGCGGTACTCGCGGCCGCTGACCCAGCGCAGGAAATCGATGGCGTGAATGCCGACCCAGGGAATGATGCCGCCGAAGGTCTCCCGGCGGCGGTAGAAGTCGGGCCGCAGGCCGCGCTTGTAGGACTTCTGCGCGTAGCCCACCGTGGGCGCCCCAATGGCGCCGGCCGCCACCAGTCGACGCGCCGTCAGGAAGGCCGGGATATAGCGAAAATTCAGCATCATCCCCAGCGGCCGGCGGCTCTCCGCCCAGGCCTCTCGCACCTCGGCCAGACTCTCGAGAGTCAGGGCCAGCGGTTTCTCGCAGTACACCGCGGAGCCGGCGCGGAGGGCGGCGCCGGTGATCTCGGCGTGACGGTGGTAGGCCGGCGCAACGGCGACGATGTCCGGCCGCTCGGCCGCCAGCAAGTCACGGTAGTCGGCATAGAAACGAGCGCCGCGCCCCCCGCCGGCCAACCGCTGCAGGCGTTCCGGATCGTCATCGACGCTCCCTGGAGCCACGGCACAGATCACCGCCCCGGGAAGCTCATTCACCCCCTCGGTGACGTAGTTGGTATGTCCAACTCCGCCGATCAGCGCAATCCGCAGGCTCATGGTGACTCTCCAGGCTGTGTACGGACCCGCGCGCAAGATAGCGCCGCCAGCCGGGGAAACGCTGCCTCAGGGCAACGCCGACTCGGCATCCGCGAGCTGCCGACCGGCCGCGACTTGGATGGCACGCAGGGCGAGAGCGGTCGCGCCGTCGCGGGAGCCAGCACCGGACGCGGCCGACCAACCGCCGTCGCCCTGCTGGGCGTCGAGCAGGGCCTCGATCACGCGCTCCCGCCAGCCGGCCAGCGGCCCGTTGTCAGCGCGCGCCAGGCTGAGGGCCTCGGCCAAGGCGAAGGCAGCGGCCGGGTCCCGGGGCGGAGACTGTGCCAGGCTGGCGAGCGGGCCGGCGACGTCAGGGTCTGCCGGGCTCACCCCCAGGCAGAGCAGTGCCCGCACCCGTGCCGCTGCCAGCGCGGCCTGGCCGGAGGCGACCGCCGGCACGTTGGCGCGCAGGTACGCCGTCAAGGCGGCGTACTCCGCGCGCGTCCAGGCCGGCTCGAGGCCGCTGGTAACCAACAGCCCATCGAGCCCCGCGCACGTCACCCAGGGATCCGGCGGACCGTCAGGACTAGCCGCAAAGGCGAGCCCGCGCCTGCCCTCGGGAAGGTCCAGCGACCGCGCGCAACCGAGCAGGCGAGCGCGGCCCGACGCGAGCAGGTCGCGATGCGCGGCAATGCCGTCGCGGGCGAGGGCCATCAAGACGGCCGCGAGCGCATCCGCAGCCAGCGGCGGCGCCGCGACCGTACGGCGCAGGTAGGCCACAGCCGACACGATGACGGCGCTACGGCGCGCCTCGCCGGCCGGATCAGGAGCGTTCTCCAGGCAGATCAGCACCTGCGCGGTCGTCGCTGGGTCCCCGGCCCACGAACCGTCGGCGCGCTGCTGCGTCAACAGCAGATCCTGCCCGCGCTGGGCCGCCGCACGCGCTTCGAGCACGACCGACAGACCGACACCATCGGCGGCGCCCAGGGCACCGGCAGCGAGGAGAACGACCAGCGTGGTCACGGTCTGCCTGAATAGCACGTGCACACACTCTCCACGGCAATGCCCGGCTTACGGCGCCAAGGTCTGCGCCCCGCGCTCCATCACGAACTGCAGCATCGGCATCACCAGTTCGCCCTGGCGCGACAAGAGACTGGCGTCTTCACGCAGCGGCAGCGCGGGCATGGCGCTGCGCTCTTCGCTGAGGAGACGGCGCCTGTCGACCGGACGCAGGGCGCGCCGCAAGGCACCGTCGGGGATATCGAGGCGCTGCCAGGTGAGGCTCGGGCTGAAACGCTTCGCCGCGGCATCGTACTCCCAGGTGTTGAGCACGAGCCGGTCCGGGTAGAGCGCCACCACCTTGAAGCCAGGGCGTGCTCCCGGCGCCATGGCCGGGCAGACGAAGTGCGCCAGATTGCCGCGGCGGAACTCAAGGTCCAGGTGCAGATGGCCACTCAGGGTGGCCAGCACCTGCGGTTGGGTGAGCAGAAACCGCTCCAGGCGCGGCGCGTCAAGGAAGGTCGGCGGCATCAGGTTCTCGTGCAGGAATACCAGAGTGGCCTGATCCCGGTGCGCCTCCAGGTCCCGCGCCAGCCACTCCCAGGTGGGCGGATCGAAGACGTCACAGCCTTCAACCCCAGGCGCCTGCCGATCGGGGGAAAGGAAGACGAGGCGCAGCCCGGCCGCCGTGAAACTGAAGCGCGTCGGCCCAAACACCTTCTCCGCGTCCTCGTGCCAGTTATCGCCGGGAATGACCGCCGCCGGCAGACCCAGTTCGGCCGCGAGGAAGTCCTTGAAGGCCAGTTGACGGCGGTGGCTCAGCGGCAGCGCAGCGCGCGCCCCGCTGACCGGTGGATCGTCGGCCGAGTTGTCACCGGTGAAGACGACGAAGTGCGGCCGTACCGTGTCGCGAACCGTATGGCAGGCCGCCCGGATCATCGGCGTGCGCTCGCCACCATCGAGGTGCAGGTCGCTCATCCAGGCAAACACCAGCAAGGGCGGCGACGGCGCACCGGCCCAGTCCGGCTTGGCTGCCAGCGGCTTCACCTCAAATGACCGCGCCAGTGCGTAAAGGTCCGCAATGCGTACCGAGTCCATGCCCGCGGCGAGCGCCGGACGGGGAATGACCAGCAGAAGCCCAAGAGCCAGCAGCAAAGCGGAATCGAGCAGCCCACGGCGGCCTGACCAGGCCCTTGCAGGCCCCCGCTCCCTTCCCCTGGAGCCCGCGCTGCCAAGCCCGCTCTGGGCTGGTTCGCGGTATCCCAGAACACGGCGGAAGCCCCGGCGGCGCTGCGGCGGACCGTCGGCTGCTGCCGGGCCCCCGGCCCGGTGGAACGCGGCATCTCCGTATGCCGCGGCCGGGATACGGAGATCCCGGCTTCGAGGGCGGTCCGGACATACCGGCATGAGACTCGCACGTCCCATACAAGGTGGGCTGCCGCCACGGCCTTGTGGTTCGACGATCGGCTCTGGCCGCAACACCTTCACTGGCAGTGCCTATGACGACGGATGATCTCGCGCTGCAGCTCGGGGTCAAGCGTCACAAAGCGCGCCGAGAAGCCACCGACACGGACCATCAACTGCGGGTAGTCCTGCGGCGTCTCCAAGGCGCGTTCGAGCTCGGCGACCGCGGTCACATTCCCCTGAAACATTTGCCCGCCGCCGGCCAGGAACGCCTGCAGGAGGCCGTTCACGATCGGCCCGGTGGCGATCGCCGGGTCGAGGTCGATCATGCTGCTGGCGCCGCCGCGGAAGCGGTGCAGGTCGAGGCGGTTGTGGGCGGTGATGGCCACCGTCAGGCCCTTGGTCAGGGCCACGTTCTGGGGGGTGATGCCTTGCGCGACCGGCGTCCCCGCCAAGCGGCCGTCGGCCGTGGCCGCGAGGGCCCGTCCGGCGATCGGGGCCATGACGAAGGTCATGATCATCAGCTTCATCCGGCCGCCAAGGGCGTTGGTGCGGGCCTCGTAGAGACTGCCGACCGTACGCACGACGCGCTGCATCATGGCATCGGCATCGTCGCACCCTTGGCCGTACTTCGGCAGGGCCAGGAGGCGCCGACGCAAGGGCTCCGCCCCGGCGAAGTTGGTGCGCAGAGCCGCCAGCAGGTCGTGCGCGTCGACAAAGGCATCGGGATCATACACCGCCCGGCGCAGCGCGTACAGACTGTCGGCCAGGTTGGGCAGGCCGAGGGGGGTCGAACCGGTGTCCTCGTAACGCGCTCCCCCGGCATTGATGCCGCGACCGCGGGCAATGCAGTCCTGCACCATCGCCGACACTAGGAAGCGCGGCCGCAGCCGGCCCCAGGTCGCGGCGGTGATGTCCATCAGCCGGAAGGTCGCTTCGCACAGCCGCTGCAACTCGCGCTCCATGGCGCTGTACAGATCCTCGAAGCGCGCATAGTCGGGGAGGGACCGGGCCAGGTCCGGCAGCACGGTGACGCCGGAGCGCATGCAGACGCCGCCGTTGAGGACCAACTCGAGGATCTTCGGGGTGTTGATGAAGCCACTAAAGAGCAGATCGCCGTTCATGCCCTGCGGCGAGACCTCCATGCAGCCGCCGCACATATACATGCGGGCATCCTCGACCGGCATCGCCCCCGCCTGGGTCATCGCCGCGACGATGGCGGGATCGCTGAGGATCTGGGCGCGGTTGCCGCCATGCACCAGGTCCATGGCCGCCAGTTGCAGCAACTCGGGCTCGGGATGCTCCGGGATGCGGATATAGACGGAGGGGTGCGAGATGTTGAGTGCGGCAATGGACTCGACCATGATGCGGGCCAGCGGGTTGTAGGCGCTGGAGCCGTCCGGGTGGCACCCGGCCACCGCAATCGTCTCCACCCAGCCGTCATTCTCATGCAGCAGGCGTTCGTGGAAGCGGATGAACAGCTCGTCAACGAGCTCACGGGCGCTGTCCAGGGTCTCGACGCCAGCGCTCAGATCGCGCTCAAGGTAGGGCCAGAGCCAATAGTCGAGCCGGCCGGGGCCATTACCGCCGTGCGGATTCTCGAACATCGTGGCCAAATGGATGAAGTGGAAGGCCTGAACCGCCTCGCGGAACGAGCGGGCGCCGTAACGCGGAACGCGCTCGCAGAGCCGGATCTGCGCCTCGAGATCGGCTTGCCGCTCGGGGTCGCACTCGGCCGCCAGGGCCTGCCACAAGACCTCGAGGTGCCGCTCATTCCAGCCCACCACCGCCTGCAGGCTGAGGCGCATGCCGGTCAGCGTCTTGCGTCCCGGCTCGTCCTGCGCCGCCCAGGCTGCGTCAAGACGCTGCAGGAGGCCGTCGATGCCCTCCTGAACCACCCACTCCCAATGCCAGCCGATGTGCCCGGGGGCACAACCGGCAAAGCCGGCCCAACTCTCGGCCGAGAGGCAGTAACGCGCCAGCTCGGGGACCTCGGCGGCCACGCGCTGCGCGATGACGGCGCCCGCGTCGAGCTCTGGACAGCGGCCGCCCCAGCCGCCGCTGTCGGGCGCATCGGAGCCCGGTACCGCCTGGTGAATGTGACCCACCAACGCCGCCTCCGGGAGCAGACACACCGGCTCGTTGACCAGGCTGTAGGCGAAGGCTTTGGCCTGCCGCAGATGCAGGGGCTCGTCCGCAAACAGCTCGAAGAAGGCGCGCCGCCAGTGCTCGGCATGCGGACTCGTGTGCGGCACCGCCACGCGCTGCCGTGAGGCCGCCAGAAAGGCCGCCGTGCGGGCTGAGAGTGCAGAGGTCACAGTACTCACTATGGTGCTTTCGTCATGGATGCGATCCGTGCCGCAGGCCCAACCCTCGCGGTCCCCGCCGCAGACAGCGGCGCGGCAACCGCAACGACCGGTACCTTAATGCTACACCGCCAAACCTGCCCGCTGCCGGTCAGGGTGTTGTACCCGGTCCTGAATCGGGAGGGTACGGGCTGGCCAATCCTCGGGGCCGACGGCCCTTGTCTCAGCGCCGAAGGTGCGGCGATCCCTCAGCCCAGCCCAGCGGGCTGGGACAACCGACCCTCCTTCGTCAGAGCCCTGACAGGGCGGGATAGGCGCCCCTGGCCGCCGCACCCGTGGCTAACGCGACCCTTCAGGCCGCGCACACGACCACGCCACCGTACCCAGGCCTGCGACCTGGGCTGAGGGATTCCGACCCTTCGGGCCTCCGCGCCCACAGCGCCGAAGGTGCGGCGATCCCAGCTCGCCGGTTGCAGGCACAGTGAGCAGCGCCACGCCGCCGAACCTGCCGGGTGCACGTCATGCTTTCTGTTCGTCCTCACCCAACTGCGCCTCGAGGGCCTGGCGGACAAGGCCAATCACGTAGGGCACATCGTTCAGGTCGTCAAGCGCGACCTCGACGTCTCCGGAGCTCCAGCGTCCGAGGCCGGTCACGTCTCTGCAGAGCCTGCGGGGATCGTCGACTTCCGAGAAACCCATGTTCAGCCCGAGTTTGAGGCGTTTCGCCTGAGGAACCACATCCACGACGTTGGTCTCCGCCTTGTAGGCGATGTAGAGCTTCAGGAACTCCTCTCGGATGCACTCGTCAAGGGCGAGGACTCCAGAGCGGAACGCATCGAAGAGCTCGCGCGGCAGGCCTCCGCTCAAGTATGGGTGGTCGGCGAGCGAATAGGCCGCAGTCGGTCCCCCCTGGGGGCGATACGCATCGAGGATGCCATCATCCAGGTCGGGGGCCCGCCAGATCTCGGCGGCCATCTTGGCAAGCCTCTCCGCGCGTTCATTGATGGTCGCCTCGTTCCACGCCTCGCAACTGCCCAGACCGTAATTGAGCTTCAACGGGCTCGCGCGCAGGCCTCCGGCCATATCCCGCTTCTCCTTGAACGGTCGGTCGCTGTACTCGGAGTTGTACCCGGTCAGCGTCAGATTGCCGAGGGTGTGTAGGTACTGGGCATGGACCCGCTGCCAGTCTAGCCCCAAGTCCTGCTGCCACTCCGGACCCAGCGACTCATTCTGCGGCATGATGTGCTCGATCGTGTAATCCTGGACCTGGACGCGCTCCTTGCGTCCGTGGTTCTCGAAGCGCCGCAGCCAGTACGACCTGCGATTGAAGCTATAGAGGTTCCTCACTTTGATCTGCCGAATGGACTCCTCCTCGCCAGGGAAGCGACGGTATGGAGGGCATGAGCTGGAAGGCTGCCTTCACACTCTCAACATAGCGGTCCTTCTTCAGACGCCGGGAGAACGTAGCGAAGGTCTGGCGCAAGGAGTTGGTGGGGATATCGCAGATGGCCCGGCGGAAGACATAGCTCTCGACCATGCGGAGGACCTCTATAAACTCCTCCCTGGTGAGGCGCTGGTGGCCGTAGTCTTGGTAGACTTCCATGAGCAGCGGGTAACAGACATCCGCACGCAGCTCGCGGATGTCCTGCAGGGCTGCGGCCACGGCCGCACCCTTCTCCTTGCCGAGCGCGATGCTGCAGAAGTACCCGACGAACTCCTTGAGTGAGGCCAGTAGCTTCTCGACGGCGTGCTTGCGGGAGTAACCTTTGAACTCGTCGTACACCTCGTCCCGCCGGATGCGGTGGTTGCCGGTGTGGATGACAAGGTAGTAACGCATGAACTCGTCGAAGTCGCGGATGTAGTTCAGGTCACCAATCGTGGCCCTCACGCATATGATGAGGTCACCGGCCTGGGCCAAGCGGGTGGGCTGGGTTGTCCACTTCTTGGGCGACGGATGGTCGGAGGCGAAGTCTCCGGCCCCAGCGATCATCGGCACTCCGTCGCCGGTCTCGTTATAGCTGCTGCCAGGCGGGGCCGATCCCATCGAGACTTCGGCAGCATGTGAAAGGGGAACCAGCCTCATCCCCTCCTCCCTTCCTCGATGGCGAGGATCTCGCGTCTGAGTTCGGCAGCGAGTTCGTTCTCGGTGGGGAGGTGGAGGCGCGAGTCTGACCAGGATTGCCTACGCGCCGCGCAACGTGTTGCCAACGCGAAATCGCCAGACGGTGTCCGGCGGTTTCGGTCGCCGGTGGATTCGCCACATCCGATGTGGCGGATTGAGGAAAACGTGGAGGGATCGCCCGATCCCCGGGCCGTTTCGCTACGCGCCGGGCAGCGAATCACCCGCCTGTCCGATTGGCCACGCGGTGCGTGGCTTATTCCGTTGCTTGCTGGTTCTGGGCTCACGTGTCGTTCATTCATCGTCCGGTTCCGGCAGGGCTGAGGCGTCCGGGGCCAAGAGGCGCTGTCTGGCGAGGCGTTCGCGGGCCTCGACAAGGGCTTGGTGGAGGCGGGCTGCGAGTTCGCGTTTGGGCGGGAGCTCGGTCCAGTACTCGGCGACCATGATGCCGTCCTGGTGCATCTCGAGCAGCTCGACCTGTTCGCGGGCAGCCTCGGCGCAGAGGATGAGGCCGATGGGCGCTTCCTCGCCGGGCTGGCGTTCGTAGCGGTCCAGCCAGCGCAGGTACAGCTCCATCTGGCCCTTGTGCGCCGCCTTGAAACGGCCAAGTTTGAGTTCCACTGCGACCAGCCGGCGCAACCGCCGATGGAAGAAGAGTAGGTCCAGGTAGAAGTCTTCGCCGTCGAGGATGATGCGCTTCTGCCGTTCGACGAAGGCAAAGCCCCGCCCCAGCTCCAGGATGAAGCGTTCCAGATCCCGCAGAATGGCGGTCTCCAAATCGCGCTCGTTGTAGCCAGGCGGCAGTCCGAGGAACTCCAGGAAGTAGGGGTCCTTGAACACCAGGCAGGCGGAGACGGGCTTCCCCTCGGAGGCGGCAGCGAGGGCTTCCTCGGGGACTTGCGCCTGGTGCAGGCTCGCGAGAGCCGTGCGCTCCCAGGTCTTGGCCTCGACGCGACGGCGCAGCTCCCGCACGCTCCAGCGTTCCTCGCCGGCAATGCGCGCATAATAGAGGCGCTGGTCTGGATCCCTCAGAGGCAGAATCTGCAGAAAGTGGGTCCATGACAATTTGCGCATCAGTGATGCGACAATCTCCGGCTCGGGGAACAGCTCTGCAAAGCGAGCCATCCGACGGAGGTTCTTGGCCTCGAATCCCCGACCGAATTCGGCGGAGAGCCGGTCCCCGATCTGGTCGATGAGTCCGGCGCCATAGGGGGCACGTTCACCGCCGAGGATCTCGCGATGAAGGCGCTGCCCCACAGTCCAGTACAGCATGGTCAACTCGGCGTTGACCGCTCCGGCCACGCGCTGCCTGCTTGAGGCGATGAGGTCCGCCAACTCACGATGCAGCGCGTCGATGTTGGGAATGATGTCGCTGCTTGTCATCTCAGGATGTCCTCCAACTCGGCGATGCCCTGCTGGATCCTGTCCTCCAGCGCCTTGAGTTTGCCGAGGATGACCTTGGGGTCTTCGTACTCCGTCTCGTCGTGTTCGACCTGGGCATAGCGGTTGAAGGAGAGGTCGTACTGGCGGTCGCGGATCTCCTGCACGGGGACGAAGAAGTGGTTGGCCTTGCGGTCGCCGGGCTGCTGCGGGTCGCGGGCGTTCCATTGGGCCACCACATCCGGGAGCTGGCTGCCGGCGATGCGCTGGCGCTTGTCGTCCAGCGAGAGGCCGTCGTTCGTGAGCTGGTAGAACCAGGTGTGGTCGGTCCTGCCGCCGCGGGTGAAGATGAGGATGGCGGTGGCCACGCCGGCGTAGGGTTTGAAGACGCCGCTGGGCAGGGAGATGACGGCTTTCAGTTCAGCCTTCTCAACCAGCAGGGTCCGTGCTTCGACAAAAGCCCTGGCGGAGCCGAAGAGGACGCCTTGCGGGACGATGACGCCGGCGGTGCCACCGGTCTTGAGCAGGGTGAAGATGCGCTCGGTGAAGAGCAGCTCGGTCTTGGTGGTGCTGAGGTGGAGGTCCTCGTTGATGTCGCCCTTGTCGATACTGCCGGTAAAGGGCGGGTTGGCCATGACGATGTCGTACTCGCCCGCCTCGGCGAAGCTCTTGCTGAGGGTATCCTTGTAGTCGATGCGTGGGTTGTCGATCCCGTGCATCATCAGGTTCATGAGGGCGAGCCGGACCATGGTGCTGTCGAAGTCGTAGCCGTGGAGGCTCTGCTCGAGGATGTCCTTGGTGTCCTGGGTCAGGGCGCCGCTGGCGCTGGTGCGGATAAAGCCATCGTCGTCGGGCGGGAAGGTCCGGCCGTCCTTGGCTTTGCTGATGGCGAGCTGGGTGACGGTGTACTGGTAGGCGTCGAGGAGGAAGCCGGCGGTGCCGCAGGCGGGGTCGCAGATGCGGTGCCCGAGTTGCGGGTTCACCAGCTCGCTGATGAGCTTGATGATGTGGCGCGGGGTGCGGAACTGGCCGTTCTTGCCGGCGCTGCTGATTTCGCTGAGCAGCATCTCGTAGACATCGCCCTGGATGTCCTGGAACAGGTGCCCATCCTCTTTGGCGTCGCGCTCGATCTCGATGAAGATGCTCTCGATGATCTGGATGGCGCCCTGCAGGAGATTGGGGCTGGGGATGATGAACACCGCGTTGGCCATGTGCCTGGCAAAGGCACTGCCCTCGCCATTGAGGCCCTTGATGAAGGGGAAGACCTTCTGCTGCACGTGGGTGAGCATCGCGTCGGCATTCATCTGCCTGAAGTGGCTCCAGCGCAGGGTGGCCTTGTCCACCACGGTGTCGCTACTCGGCAGCGTGGTGGTGCCGGAGAAGCGGGAGACGTAGGTGTCCCCGGTAAACTCGGCGTCGGCCTGGCGCTTGAGATCGAGCTCGTCGATCTGCTTCATGAACAGCAGGTAGGTGATCTGCTCGATGGCGGAGAGGGGGTTGGAGATGCCGCCGGACCAGAAGCGGTCCCAGAGCGCGCGAATCAGAGCCTGGAGTCTGGCGTTGAGCTGGAGCATGTCAGGCGACGATCCTTTCGGTCAGGGCGAGGATTTCGCTGATCTCGGCAGGGGAAAAGATACCGCGGATGCCGCTGGGATGGAGAACGGTGAAGGGGGCCTGGATCAGGTCGCGCTTCTCGATCCCGCCGCGCTCGATCAGGAAGTCGCGGAGGAGGCCTAGGAACTGAAGCTGGTGGCTGCTGAGCGTGGGGTGCTCGGCGATGAACTGGTCGATCGACCGGGAAACCGTGTCCGGGAAGCTCACCAGAACCTCGATGCCTAGGATGTGCCGGATGAAGCGGAGGAAGGACGCCCGCTAGTGGTGGTAGATGCGTCGCAGGAGCTGAAGCGTGATGTGCGGGTGTTCACGGTTGAGTTGGACCGCCAGGGCTTCGGCCTCGTCCTCGGTAACAGTCTCGCCGTCACGGATCTTGCGAAGGATCGTGTTGCCGTCCGTCAGCTCGTTCACCTTCTCCTCCAGCAGCTCCCGGTAGCGCGAGATGCTGAGGGACTCGTGCTCGGGCCCGAACTCGACGGTCTCCTTGGACGCGAGGACGTCGGCGAAGTTGAACTTGGCCGGTCCAGAGCCGGCATCCCGACCGTCGCGGTAGTGCATGAGGGGTGCGAGCCTCTCCGCCAGATGGTCGAAGCCCTGGTCGGTAATGGTCGCCCAGTAGTGGCTCGTCTGGGCCTTCTGGATCAGGCCGGCCTCCTGCGCGACGACGTTCACGGAGAGCGGCAGTTCGCTGATCTGGGCCGTGAGATTCTCGGTAAGGACCGCGAACTTGTCTTTGTCTCCGGTGAGGTGAGCCAGTGAGGTCTCGAGGACATCCTTCTCGAACCGCATGGCCTTGAAGTCGGTCTGCGAGACGACCCGGAAGAGCGGTCGGATCGCCTGGCGGAGAAAGGCGATGCCGTCGCCAGAGAGCGGCTGCCAGAACGCCTCCCCCTCGCAGCGAGCCAGATCGGCACGCGCCTCCATGATGGTGACGGACCGGGCAGGCAGCGCGGCGATCTGGGCCCGGAGGGCGGTGATCTCTTTGGCGGCGATGCTCGTCTGCCCGAGGGCCTGGGCGGCCTCGATCTTGTCGATGCGCACGCCCACGAAACGGACCGGGAGCGGGATCTGAGGCTTGGCTTCCCTGCCCCTGGGCGTGAGCTTGAAGTAGTCGAAGTTGTCCCAGCAGTCGATGACCTGGAAAACGTCCTTTGCCGGACACCACGGCCTGATCTTCCCCTCCTCCAGCAGGCGGGTGCCGCGGCCGATCATCTGCCAGAATTTGGTGTAAGAGAAGACAGGCTTGGCGAGGACGAGGTTGACGATCTCGCGGATGTCGATGCCGGTGTCGAGCATGTCCACGCTGATGGCGATGCGGGGCAGGTTGCTGCGCGCGAACTGGTCGAGAAGGCCGCCCTTGCCGTACACGCGAGGATCGTCGCAGACCAGGACCTTGGCGAGTTCGCCGTTGTACTCCGGGTACAGGGCGTCGAAAATCCGCTCAATGCGCCGGGCGTGAGCAATGGAGATGCAGAAGAAGATGGTCTTGCCGGGGAGAACACCGTCGGGGTCCTTGATGGACTCCTCCATGAACTCCTTCACGATCATGGCATTCGTGGCGTGGTTGATGACCGTCCGCTCAAGCTCGCTGCCCGCGAAGTCGATCTCGTCAACGTCCTTCCCCTGCAGGATGAGCGTCTTCTGGTCGGCCAGGCCGATGGTCCGTTTGCTGATGCCCTGATCCTGGAACTTGGTCCTGATCTTGAGGGCGCGGAAGTCGCAGAGGTAGGGGGGAACGTGGGTGATCGCCTCGTCGTAGGAGAAGGCGAAGGTGGGGAGGCCATCTTCGCAGTCGAAGAGGGCGAAGGTGTTGTGATCGATGACGTCCCGCGGTGTGGCAGTGAGGCCGATCTTGATGGCGCTGAAGTAGTCTAGGACTTCACCATAGGTGTTGTAGATGGAGCGATGGCTCTCGTCGATCACGACAAGGTCGAAGAAGTGGGGAGACAGGGAGTCCTCGGTGGCGCGGACGAGGTTGAGCATGGTCGGGTAGGTGGCGACGTAGACGCGGCGGTCGGTGGTGATGCTCTTCTCCCCCAGCTCCGGCCAGCGGGGTTCATCGGGGATGTGCTCTTTGAAGGCATCGAGAGCCTGCTGTCGCAGGGCGATGCGGTCGACCAGGAACAAGACGCGCTGCACCCAGCCAGCCCGCATCAGGGCATCGATCAGCGCGATGCAGGTTCGGGTCTTGCCCGTGCCGGTAGCCATGACCAGGAGGAAGAGTCGCCACCGTCGCTCGATGCCTTCCAGCACCGAGCGAATCGCCTGAAGCTGGTAGTCGCGCCCCGCGATGGCGGTGTTGATCAGCTCCTCCGTAAGGGGCTTCTTGTGGGTCCGGATGTAGAGAAGCCTCTCCAGGTCCTGCCGGGTGGGGAAGCCGTGGACCTTCTGCGGCGGCGCTTCACCGAGATTCCAGAAATGGATGTCATGGCCGTTGGTGTAGAAGCAGAAGGGAAGGTCACAGCCGCACCGGCTCTGGATATGGTGGCAGTACTGCTTGGCCTGCTCCCGCCCGAGCTCGGCATCCTTGGACGACCGCTTGGCCTCGACGGCTGCGAGGGGCTTGCCGTTCCTGCCGAGCAGGACGTAATCACTGAACCCCTGTGGGCCATAGGCGGCGGGCTGCTCGTGCATTTCGGGGGCCGTCTCCTGCCCGGCAGCGAGGGGGAAGGACAAAATGGCGAACTCCTCAATGACCTGTGTACGGTCGGTAACATCCCACCCCGCGTCCCGCAGGTGCCGGCCGCTGATCTCCCTCCTTGTGCTGGACGCGGAGTGCATGACGCGGCGTCTCTGGCGGGATCAGACGAAGAAGGCCTCTTCGACGGTGGCGGCGGTCTTCTCGTAGGTCCGACCGTCGAGGATGCGTACGCCGAGGTGGCCGACGGGGATGGCGCAGCGCTCCATCACTTCGGTACGGAGGGTGACGGGATGGGGCACGCGGAGGGGCGGAATCTGGCCACGGCGCTGAATGGCGTCGATCGTGGCCGCTTCCAGGCGACGGTGCGCCTCCGGGCGCGACAGCAGACGGGCGGCCTGACAGCCGAGGCCCTTCTTGACCTCGCAGGTCACCACGCCGGGGATCCAGTCCTGCGCCTCGCGGCAGACGTAGTCATCGCCGGTGACCAGGATGGTCGGCACGCCGTAGTCGCCGGCGACGGCGGCATCGATGCCGACCTCGCCGACGGGCCGGCCGTTGAGCCACATGTTCTGGATCGAGGCGCTGGAGTAGGTGTGCTCGAGCAGGGCGCCGGCGGTGCCGGCCATGGCGTGGTAGCCGAGCAGGATCAGGGCGTCGCACTCGCTGATTTCAGGCAGACGGACCGGGCCGGTCGCGCCCTGAATCAGCTCCACCCGCGCGTCGAGCTCGTCCCAGAGCATGTGGTTGCCGCTGCCGTGGCCATCGCGGGCCAGCACGGCGTCAGCGCCGGCCTTGAAGCAGGCCTGCGCGCAGACGTTCAGCTCCTGCGTGTAGTACTTCCGGGCGCTGCCGTAGAGGCGGCCGTCGGTCCTGACGAAGTCGCTGCCGCTGACGCCGCTGATGCCTTCCATATCGACGAAGATGCAGATGCGCACGCGCTGCTCTCCTTGCCGAACCGCCTCACCCCTGCGAGCTGTGGATCGCGATGCCGTGGACAACGGCGTGCGGCACGCGCATGAGCGGCTCGCGGTCGGCGCTGAACTCCACATCGCGGCGGAAGACCTCGAACAGGTTGCCGGCGATCATCGTGTTCTTGACCCGCCCCACCAGTTCGCCGTGGCGGATCCGGTAGCCCAGGGCGACGTTGCAGGAGAAGTCGCCGTTGGCGATGTTGCTCTGGCCGAAGCCGAGCAGCGACTTGACGTAGAGCCCATCCTCGATGCCGGCCAGCAGCTCGGCGCTGGGCCGGGTGCCGGGCAGGATCTCCGGCGAGTATGGGCTGCAGCCGCTGTGGCCGGTGGGCGCCGCACTCGCCAGGCCGGCGGTGTCGAGGTCATAGAGGAACATGCGGATCACGCCGCGATCGATGAGGGTACACGGCTGGGTGGGGATCCCGGCGGAGTCGAGTTCGCTGGCACCCGGGGAGTAATCGAGGTGCGGCTGGTCCACCACGGTCAGGTTCGGCGCGAAGTAGGCCTCGCCCAGGTGATCCCGCAGGGGCGAGGTGCCCTTGGCCACATTGCGGCCGTTCAGCCCGCCGAAGATCTGCCAGGCCAGCGTTGCCACCATCTCCGGCGGCAGATACAGCGGCACGGCGCCCACCGGGGCATCGGCGAGATGCGCCCCGCGGCGCAGGTCGGTCTCGATCTCGCCGGTGATGTACTCGGGATCGAAGAAGCCGTTGACCTCACACCAGCCCCGACCGGCGTTGGCAAACAGCATGTCCGTGCCCTCGGTGCGCTGCACTCCGGCGCCCAGGGACCAGCTCGTACTGCGGTTCTCATGGCACAACCCGGCGCTGTTGACCACCAGGGCCTCGTGCTCGGAGCGGGAGGCGCTGGCGTTGACATCGAGCCCGGAATCAACGCCTTTGAGGCGCGTCACCATACCGCCGCAGACCTCGATCAGGTGCTCGCGCGACAGGGCCAGGACCGAGGCCGAGTGCTGGCGGACAGCCGTGAAAGCGGCGGGGGCCGGGTAGCGCTCAAAATGGGCGACGCTGCCGGCGCGGGCCAGGGCGATGGCGCGCTCGACCATGAGCTCGACATCGCCGCTGCGGTTGCCGCTGGCCACGCCGCGCCGACCGTTCACGATCACAGTGACCGTATACCCGGCGTTCTCCTCGGAGCCGGCCCGCTTCAGCCGGCCGCTCTCAAACTCGCAGTCGATACTCTCGCCGTGCCCAAAGGCGATACGGGCCGCGGAGGCACCCAGGCGCTCCGCGGTCGCGATCCCCCGGAGCAGACGCTCGCGCAAGGCAGGAAGCATGGAAGTACGCATGCAGCAGGTCTCCTTCAGCGGCCGCCCACAACCACATCGCGGACCCGGATGTGCGGTCCGCCGAAGGTCACCGGCAGAGGCGACTGTCCGCCCTTGCCGCAACCGCCCCCGAGTTCGTAGAGCGTAAGGTCGTCGGCAATACCGTCGATGGCGTGCAGAGTCTCGAAGACGTTGCCGGTGACCACGATGTCGCGGATCAGCTCGCCGATCTGCCCCTGGCGAATGCGGTAACCGTAGGCGGCGGAGAAGGTGAACATCTCCATCATCGTCTGCCCGCCCATCATCCCGCAGGCGTAGATGCCATCGTCCACGCCGGCAAAGAGCTGGTCGCGGGTCAGGGGGCCGGGCTCGATGTAGGTGTTGGTCATGCGCACGATGGGGGCGCAACCGCGGCCGATGGCACGGGCGTTGCCGGTGGGCCGCTCGCCCATCTTGGCCGCGGTCTCGAGCGAGTGCAGATGTCCGGCCAGCACGCCGCCGCGGATCAGGTCGGTGCGCTGCGTCGGCGTCCCCTCGTCGTCAAACGCCTGCGTACCGATCAGTTGGCCACGCCGGCCATCGTCGACGATGCTGAGGCCTTTCGACCCCATCGACCGGCCCAGCACCATCAACTCACGCATCTTCGGGTTCTCGTAGAGGAAGTCCGCCTCGCTCAAGTGCCCGAAGGCCTCATGGGCGAAGACGCCGGCAAAGTCGGGCCGCAGGATGACCGTCGTCCGCCCGCCCTCCACCGGCGCGGCGCGCAGCAAGGCCACCGCCCGCTGGGCGATCTCCGCGGCCACCTCGTCGCGGCCACGCACCACCCCGAAGTCCGTCGCCGAAGAGAAACTCTCCGAAGCCCGCTGCACCTGGCGCCCGTCGCGCGCGATGGCCACCAGGTACAGCACCACGCGCGGGCGCTCCTCCGCAAAGTAGGCCCCGCGCGTCGAGGCGAAGTGGACCGTACGGAAGAGGTCGCCGTAGCTGACCATGGTGCTCTCGATGGCGGGGTCAGCCTTGAGGATGATGTCATTGTAATGCGTTAGCAGCGCGAGCTTGTCATCGAAGGAGATGCCGCGGAAGTCCTCCGCCAACGCCGCGGTCAGACACTGGCCGCTGGCGGACTCGACCGCCGCCAATTCGGTCTGCTCGCGTCCCACCAGGGCGGCGTTGGCGCAGGCCTCGGCGACCTGGGCATCGAGGTCATTCAGGGAGTCGAAGACGCTGAGCCCCCAGCCACCACGGACGCAGGCTCGGACCACCCCGCCTTCGTAGCGGCTGGAGCTGACACTGTCGAGCTCCTTGCCGCGATAGGCGATGCCATTCTGGTCGGTGGTCTCGAAGCGGATCTCGGCGTAGTCCGCCCGGGCTTTGGCCAGGGCGCCCATGAGCCTGTCTTTCATAGCACCTCACTTCGGCAGGTAAGCGGCAAACCGGTACGCCATGAAGGTGTCGTGCGGGCCGCCAAAGTCAACGCGTCCCCAGGGATTCAGCCACCGTCAACTATCCTCGGCGGCCAGTTCGGTAGCGCTGGTGGGAATGGCGATGGTGTCGCCGGCCATCGCCAGCCGAGGCGGTGCGGAGCCGGCCTGGTACAAGCCCGCGAAGTGCCGGCGCAGGTAGGTCTCCAGCGTCACCACCGTGGGCCCATAGCCCTTGTGGTAGATGATGTACTCGAGGTCGTAGGCCAACTGGTCCGTGGCACCGTAACGCCAGAGCGGCTTGAGCTGCAGCATGCGTTCGAGAACGGCACGCACCGGCGGGCTCACCGTTTCGGGCAGCGCCGCCCAGTCCACCCGGCCCTCCCGCGCCGCCTCGATAAGCTGGTCGGCCCACAGCGCCCGCGCCGCCCGCTGCGCCAGCAGCTCGAAGAGCACGAGGCCAAGGGAGTAGATGTCCGAGCGGAAGTCCACCTGCCCGGTACCGGCCTGCTCCGGCGACATGTAGGACTTCTTACCGCCCCGAGCCCGAATGACCTGGGTGGCGGCCTTGGCGATGCCGAAATCGGCCAGCTTGGGCAAGCCCTCGGTGGTGATGAGGATGTTGTTCGGGCAGACGTCGCGATGCACGATGCCCATCGGCGCGCCCTGACGGTCCACCCGCGAGTGTGCGTAGGCCAGGCCGCGCGCAATCCGACTGACGATGAACACCGCCAGCTCTTCGGGAATCGCTTGCTTGGTGGCGGCGTGCACCCGGATGAACTCGGCCAACGGCATGCCGCTGATGTACTCCATCACGATGTAGTAGCCGTCCTGGGAGAGCCCGAACTGGTAGATCTGCACGATGTTCTCATGCACCAGATCGGCGACCAGCTTGGCCTCCTGGATGAACAGGTCGACGAAGCGACGATCGGCACTGAACTCCGGCAGAATGGTCTTGATGGCGACGCGCTTCTCGAAGTCCGCTGCGCCGACCTGCCGAGCCTCGTAGACCGACCCCATCCCACCGGCCGCGATCGTCCGCTCGATGCGGAACGTGATGCTGTCCTCAAGCTTCTTGGGCATGACCGTTCGCAATGCTCCAGCTCTGGCCGTCGCGGGCCCAGCGCGCCCCCGGCGACGCCCTCTCGAAACCCCGCAGGTCGTTGTCCGTGGAATGCGGGTTGTGGTGCGTCACCACCACCTGCCGCACCTGATTGCGCGTCGCCACCGCCAGCGCCTCCAGCCAAGTACTGTGACCCCAATTCTTGTGGTAGTCACCGCGGTCGTCCGAAAAGAAGCCGTCGATGGCCGCCAGGGAGGCCGGATAGGGCTCGCGCAGCAGCCGCTCAAAGGCCTCGTTCTCAGCCCGCAGGCGCAGCTCGATGTCGGTGGCAAACACGAAGGCGTTGGTGCCGTCGTCGAAACGCAGGGTAGTGACGCCCTGCGGATGGGCGGCCTGGCGCCAGGTGACCGTCAGGCCGCAGGCCTCAAGGCGCATCTCGCCGCACTCGGGCAGCTCCTCGAGTCGCGCCCGCGCCCCGAAGCCGTCGTAGTACACCGGAAACAGGGGCGGACTCAGGACCTGCCGCAAGGCCGCCAGAGTCCCCACGTGCTCGGAGTAGACGGTGGTCAGACAATCCTGCCGAAACAGCGGCGCACAGGCACAGGACCCGCAGACGTGGTCCAAGTGCAGGTGCGTGAGAAAGACCGTGAACTGCCGCACCCCCGCGGCCAGCGCCGCATCGGCAGCCGGCGCGATCCCGGTGCCAAGGTCAATAAAGACCGGGTCACCGCGGTCGCCGCGGACCTCCACGCAGGTCGTGTGGCAGCCGAACTCCAGGCTGGTCTGGAACGGTGCCGAGGACCCCCATGTTCCCCAGAAGCGTACCTGCATCATGGCACTCCGTTCCTCCGCTCACGCCCGGCCTTCAGGCGATCCGTATCCGGGCACCGTCCCGGCGGGCACTGCGGATCTCGGCGCGGACGACGCGGATGGTGTCCCGGGCGCTCTCGGGAGTAATGATCTGCGGGCACCGCCCCTTACGAATGCAGTCGAAGAAGTAGACTTCCTCCAGGAAGTAGGCGCTGGCGGAAGCGATGTTCAGGCCGCTCTGCACCTCGCCGAGCGGCTGGGGCAGGGCGGGGGACTCGGGTTCGCCGCTGCCGTAGAGCGTCAGCGTCGGCGTCTGCCGACTGCTATACTCGATGGCGGCGTGATCGAACACCGCCCGGTAGCCCATGGTGAAGGGGTACTTCGCCGGCAGGTCGGCGCTGCCCTCGGCCGAGATCGCCATATCCTTATAGAGGTAGCGAGTAAAGGAGTGCACAATGCCGCCCTCGGTGCGCGCATCCTTCGCGAAGCCGAAGGCCTGCACCGCCTCAGGCACGCCGAGCAGCCAGATGACGAGGTCGGTATCGTGGATGTGACGATCGAAGATCTGCATGCCGCCGCGCTGCTCATCGAGGAACCAGCGCTCGAAGCCGATGGAGACACCGCCAACACGGGTCATGCTGAGGCTCTGCAGACGCCCGTAACGACCCGACTCGATGGCCTGCTTCAGGAAGACATACTCCGGCCAGAAGCGCAGAACCTGACCGATGATCAGCATGCGCTCGGCGCGGCGGGAAGCCGCGATCATCGCAGCGCACTGGGCCGGGTTGAGCCCCATGGGCTTCTCGCAGAAGACATGGGCGCCAGCGTTCAGGGCGCGGATGGTCAGCGGCGCATGGAGATAGGTGGGAGCACAGACGACGATCACCTCGGCGATGCGGGCGTCGATGAGTTCCTCGCCACTGGCGAAGGTCGCCACGCCCCTCTCCGTCTCGGCCCGGCCACGCAGCTCGGCCTGCACATCGGCGATCGCGACCAGTTGGACGCCCTCGTGCTGAGTGAGCAACTGCGCGTGCATCCGCCCCATCGGTCCATAGCCGCAGAGCCCCACCTTCATGCCGTCGGTCCTCCGTTCCGTCTGCCGCAGCCACTGCGCCCGCCGTCGTCCTCACCCCCGCCCGAACCCGCCGCCGCAACAGCGCCCGTAACGGTAGGATAACCGCAAGCGGATCGAAAACAAGGGACCCAGCCGCGGCCCCCCCGACACCGTCAGGCGGCGCGGGAGAAGAGGACGATCGACAGGACCATGAGCACCGCCGCGCCCAGGCGACGCAGCCAGACCCGCGGGCTGGCCCGCGACTCAAGGTGGACATGACCGGCCGCCGAGATCAGCAAGCCGATGAGGATGGAGAGCAGGCCGCGGGTCGACTGCACGATATTGCCGTAGACGACGCCGACGATGCCGAAGCATGCAAACAGCAGCAACATGGCCCCCAGCCACGCCGCCGCAAACGGCACCACGTAAGCCCACAGGCGCCGATCCCGCCACGGCACGGTGGGCAACAGCGCCACGGCGATGGCACCACAGAGCGTGTAGGAGAGGAAGCCGCCGACCAGCGACGCCCGCGCCAAGGGCAACCCCGCCGCCTGCAGCCGGCCGACCAGAGCCCGGATGTTCAGGTCCGACAGGCAGTAGCCAACGCAGGTGAACAGGATCCAGCCCAGACTCGACAGGGCGAGCGGACGGCCAGACCAGTTCAGCAGCAGCGCCGCCACCAGGCACAGCCCCAAGGCGAGCCACTGCACCGGGAGATAGCGCGCGTTGAGGAAGAGGACGCTGATGCCGGCCAGAATCGGCAGCTTGAGCCCCAGCAGCGGCGAGACCCGGGAGGCATCGGTATGCCGCAACGCCAGCAGCAGACCCGTCTGCCCAACCAGGTAGAACACCACGCCGCCCAGCAAGGGCCCGGCAAAGTCGGACCAGGGCGGCAGAACCTCCGGCAGCACCAGCGGCAAGGCCAGCGCCGAGACCACACCCATGGCCAGGTGTGCCAGCACCAGCAGTACATGCGGACTGCGCCTGAAGGTACGGACAAAGAGACCCGAGAAGACGTAGGACAGCGACTGACAGACGGCCGCCCCCAGCCCCAGCAGGGTGCCCGTGATCACAGCCGCCCCCCTAACGCCGTCCTGGCACCCAGCACCGTTCGTGCACGCTCATGCATTCCGTCAACCTGAAACAGAGCCTGCAGACCGGCAGGCACAGGCGGCGACCGCGGACCCTGACAACCAAGGCACAACATAGCCTCGGAGCGCCGCCGTGCCCGGCAGACCCATGGCACGCCTCAGATCCCGGAGAGCGAGCGCCGCCCTGTCGGCCGGCAGGGCGGCGCGCTGCCCGTTGCCCGCCGGTTCAATCGACGGCGAGCGTAGCCTCGGCCTGCCGGCCGGAGGCCAGTTCGGTGACGTGGATCGTCCAGGCGCCGGGCGCGTCGTTGGGGGCGATGTCCAGGGTCAGGCTGAGCTGGCCCTCGTTCGCGCCGTAGAAGCCGCTGCCCTCAGCAGCCTGCCCAGCGGCGTCCACGATCCTGACGTCGACGGGGACGACCGCAGTCACGGAGTCCTGAGGGTCGACAAGGACGCGCACCTCCACCACGGCGCTCGTCCCGCGCGCCACCCGCGGCGGCACGCGGCAGGCCACACCCCGGAGGGGGGCACTGGTGACCATGTACAGCCGACCATCCCCCGGGCCGAACTCAGCGTCGATCGCGAGCAGGCCGGCGCGAACGGTGGCCTGGACCTCGCGGTGGGCCACCAGATCGTACACCGTACCCCCGGCGCGGCGCAGGGTCAGCAGCGCCCGGCTCGGCAGCCCCTTTTCCATGACTTTCCGGTGCTGACCCACGTAGTCGCCGTAGGTACGGTAGTCATTGAGCGCAAACAGGTAGTCCGTCGAACCCAGACTGCGCACCCGCGGTACGACCTCGGGATTCGAGGAGTCGGCGTAGCGGCTGTAGAACGCGTCGAGTTGCGCGCGCAACTGTGCCGCCGCTGCCATCAGTTCAGCCTTGCGCTCACGCGCGTCGCCCTGATCGCCGCAACTGGCGATAAGGATGTCCGGCGCGATGGCCGGGCACAGGAACTCGTCCGCAACCACGATGCCGCCCCGCCTCTGGAAGGCCCGGATGGCCGCCACCACCCGCGTGGTCAGCACATCGCAGCACGGCAGGACCAGGACACGGTAGCCATCCAGCCCATCGCGCCGGACATGCTCGTCAAAGAGCACGCGCGGCTGCAGCGCGGCCCACTGCAGAATCTGGTGCAGGCGAGCCTCCCATGACTGGCTCCAGCCGTAGGAACCCCGGCCAGCCAGCATCTGCGCGGCGAAGCTCTCGAGCACCGCCACATCGGCCGGACGGTCCGGCACCTGCAGCAGGGTCGGCCCCAGCGGCTGCACGACGGTCGCCACCAGTTCTTTCAGGACCTCCTTGGTCTGGGGGTGCGTGTAACGGTAGCCTGCCTCCGTCGTCGGAAACAGCGACCCCCAGCCGTGGTACATGATGCCGCGGATCGGCCGGGACAGCTTCGACCAGAAGGCCTCCCGCAGATGGTCCGGGGCGATGGTGATGAACGCGGCGTCAGGGACTTCGCGCTCCCAGGCGACGCGGGCGCTCTCGTCCTTGGGCAGCTCCGGCGCGGTCCCCGAACGGTACCAGATGATCTGCGTCATCTTCATCACCTGCTGTCCCGGGCGGCCGTCGGCCATGGCGAACAGCTCATCGGTGGCCTGGCCGATCTTGATCGGATCAGGGTAGGAGTACGTCCACTGCGACAGCACGTCGACCCCGCCGCCGCTGCCCCAGAGCGCCGGCACCCGCACCGCGGGATCGAAGAAGGTGACCAGGTCTTGGCGCCCGGTCGACTTCAGGCCTTCGTGGACCCGTGTATGCAGCGGGTTCCAGCCGTCGCCATCCTTCCAGAACCAGGAATAGAAGCGCAGCAGTGGGTAGTCGTCCGGCACGACACGGTCGGCCGGGAAGTCCGCCAGCGACGCATAGGCCACGCCATTCTTGCCGACGGCCTCGCGGGGGATCTCGAAACCGAGGGCGTCGCGCGCAGCCTTGAGCTCGTAGTCGTGGAAGGAGAGCGCCGTACCATCGCGGATCTCGGAGTGCACCAGGGCCATACTCAGCGCTGGGAACTGGCCAAACGTCTGCGCGACCGCGGCGCCGACATCGTAGCCGAAGCGCTGCACGTCCGGATTGCCGGCGCTGACGTTCTCCTGGCCGGCCGGTTTGCCGTTACGGTCGACGCGCAGGTACTGGCTCAGCTTCGGGTTGAGCGCCACCCAGCTCCCGGGGTAGAGGTACACGCAGGCATCGATGCCGCGGGCGAGGTAGTCGTTGAGCATCTCGGCCTTGGCCAACACCGCGCCCGGGTCCAGCGCCGCCGTCGGCGTGCCGGCATCCCAGATGCGGCCGTAGTCCTGCAAGCTCTGCAGATGATGCGTGAAACCGACACCCTGCAGGTTCTCCAGGTCGCCCGTTCCCCACATCACCACCGGCATGCGGTTCGGCAGCGGGCGCGCCACCAAGCGCACCTCGGCGCGGGCCTCACGCTGCAGCTCGCGCCCGCCGGCCAGCGCCGTTACCGACACCAGCAGCGGGTACAACCCGGGCTTCAAGCGCGTGTCCACAGGGACTGCGACCACCCTGACCTCGCCGGCAGCCAGAGCCCCGAGGGCCTCCTCGCGAACGTCCTCCCCGAAGCTCACACGGGCGCGGACGGTACCCAGCGCCGCCGGGGTGTCGTTGCCGATCGCCATCTCGACCGCAGCTCCACTCTCCAGCCGTCGGAACACGGTCCGACTGGCGCGGAGACTGACCTCGAGGTCGCCCGCACACCAGGGCAGCACGCCCGTGCACAGTCGCACCTCGTCGATGAACCCGGCGCAGCCGACGTGGCTGCTACCGACGCGGTCGCCGATCACCAACGGGTTCGAGCCCGGAGTCACGGCGCCGCGGCCGGCGTGCACGGTCTTGCCCAGGTAGACGCCGTCAGCGTAGAAGCGGCTGACGCCGGCACCGTCGTAACTGTAGGCCAGGTGCACCCAGCGCCCGGCCGCCAGCGTCAGCGGCCGCGCCGTCGCCCACACCGAGTCCGTCCCGAAACCCAGGCTGGCCGTCAGGGCAAAGGACCCCTTCCCTTTACCCTCCAGATAGAGCACGTAATCGGTGTTGGCCTCGGGCAGGTCCTTGGCGTAATGGTAGTACTTCTTGTCGACCAGGAAGACCTGCTTTGCCTCCAGCATCTCGGCCTTGGGCTGCAGCCATAGCTCGAGGGTGAAGGCGCCCTGGGGACTCAGGGCGTCGCTGTCCTTGGCCATCGCCCCCACCGGCTTGTCCTCCGCCGCGGCGTTCACGGCGAACGACTCGAGACCGGAGCCGAACCGGCCCCCGGCGCTGAACCCGCTCTTGCCGCGCAAGACCAGCGCGTGGCCATGGCCCGCCGCGTCCTCGCCCTCCTTTCCAGGCGTAAACGGCCACAGGGCAATCACCTGTGGCCCGGTCGCAGCGGCCCCGCTGTAGGCCTGCTGCCAGGGCGTTTCGGGCTGAGCGTGCAAGCTGGACACCCCGCAGGCGATAGCTACGGCGCAGGCAGAGACGATCACGTTAGCGTTCACAGTGCGCCCCCCAATGGCCGCGGCCGTTCCATTCCCGGGAACCTGGGACCGCCGACCGTCGGGTCGGCTCTGGCCGCGCGCCGCTCAGCGCAACACCTCGATCCGCACCGGCTTCCAGATGCCGCCGGCGAAGGCGGTATCCAGGACGCGGACCGTGATCTGGTTCGGTACCCCCCAGCGCACGGCATCGGTGATGTCCAGGGTGAAGGCCCGGTCCCAGCCGGCCGTCCCCAGATCGTGCTGACCGACATAGACGCCATTCACCCAGACCCAGGCACACTCGTCGACCGCCTCGAAGGCGACCTCCACGGCGTTGATCGTGCCCTCCGGCCTGGCGGGCAGATCAACGCGGCGCCGGTACCAGGCCACACCATCGAACTCGTACCCCGCCTTCTCCCACGGCTGCTCGATGGCCAGCGTCTTCCAGGCGCTGTCGTCGAAAGCGGCGTCGTGCCACATGCTGAGGTGCCCGTCCCGCCGTGGATCGAGAGCGAAGCGCCAGTCGTCCTTGGGGAGCGGGATGGCCAGGATCACGGCGATCTCGTGGTCCCAGTCGCGACGCTCACGCAGGGGCGTCACATCGCGCCGAAACGGCCACAGAGCCCGGCCCGCGGTCTCACGCACGGCGTCGTGCGCGTCCTTGGCTGCCGTCTGCAGCAGGGCCTCGGTTGCGGCACTGCGGGGTAACGCCGCCAGCGCGCCAGCGGCCAGCAGACGCACCGTCAGATCCGGGTCAGCGAGAGCCTGCCCCAGCACCGCGTCCCGGCCAACACCCTCGAGACGCACCAAGGCCTTCAGCGTCGTCTGACGGACCACCGCATCGTCGCTCTCCCAGGCCTCCAGCAGCACCTCCCGAGCCGGCATGCCGAGGTCGCCCAGCAGGCGCGCGGCAGTGCGGCGCACGACCGCATTCTCGTCGACCAACCCCTGGCGCAATACCGGCAGCGCCGCGGCTCCCTGCTCGCCGGCCGCGAGCAACTCAAGACGCCGCCGCGCGGCGGCGCTGGGGGCGTCCTGGGCAGCACCGGCCAGGCACAGACCAACGGCGATCGCCAGCACTCCCGGCAACGGACCGTGTCTCATCTCGGCTGACTCCTCATTCCGCCCCGCCGGCACCGGCGCCGTCGCCTCACGCGTCGACGCAACCCCTTTTGGCTATAGCCCGCCAACGCCTGAAGTCAACGCTGTCGGCGTGACCCGCCGTCGGCCCGGGGTCATTCGTCAAGCCGCGCTTGACAGCCTCTGGCCGCCCGTCAGGTTATCGACACGTCCAGAGAACACCACCGTGGAGGCCCTGCCATGACGTTCCGGAAACCGCTGCTCGGGCTCTGCCCCATCGGCAAGTTCGTCTTCAGCAACGCCGACGCCCTGCGCCTCAAGGGCCTCATCCAGGCCCGCCTACGCCAATGGCAGATCCCCTTCGTCGACCTGGAGGGCGTGCTGGCGGACGGCCTGGTCAAGGATCAGGCACAGGTCGACACCGTCGTCGCCCACTTCCGGCAGGCCGGGGTCGACGCCCTCTTCATGCCGCACTGCAACTTCGGCACCGAGGGCGCCGTCGGCATGATCGGCCGCAAGCTGGGCCTGCCGGTGCTGCTCTGGGGCCCGCGTGACGAGGCTCCCCTGCCCGACGGCAGCCGCCTGCGCGACACGCTCTGCGGTCTGTTCGCCTCGAGCAACGTGCTCGGCAAGCTGGGGGTGCGCTTCACCTACATCGAGAACTGCCGCCTCGACGAACCGCCGCTGCGCGCCGGGCTCGAGACCTTCCTCGGTGCCGTCCACGCCGCCGCGGCCCTCAGCCGCGGCCTGCGCATCGGCCATCTCGGCCAGCGTATCGATTTCTTCTGGACCACCATCATCAACGAACAGCAACTGCTCGAGCGTTTCGCCGTCGAGGTCCTGCCGCTGGACATGGTCGACTTCATCAGGGCCAGTCAGGATCGCGCTGCACGCGGCCGGGCCGGCTACGCGAAGGAACTCGCCGAACTGCGGCAGACGACGACCATCGAGGGCTTCCCGGAAGACGGCCCCATGCTCAACGTCCTGGCCATGCGCGACCAGATGCTGGCCCTCGCCGCTGACCACGGACTGGAAACCCTCGCCGTGCAGGAGTTCACCAGCCTCGTCGAGGCCATGGGCGCCTACTGCTGCTATGCCGAGTCCGCGGTCGGCGATACGGTCACCATCGCCTATGAATCCGATATCCATGGCGCCATCAGCAACGTCCTCGTCCAGCGTGCCAGCGGCAACCGCGCCGCCGCCTTCCTCTCCGAGTTCGTCATCCGCCATCCGACCAACGATAACGCCGGCTGCGTCTGGCACGCCGGCGCGCCGCTCAGCCTGTGCGCACCCGACGACCGCGTCCGTATCGGCAAGCACTGGATCCTGCCCAGCCCGCTGTCCGGCATGACCCACTTCCGCCTCAAGACCGGCCCGGTCACCATGGCCCGTTTCGACGGCCACCACGGCGACTACGTCCTGGCCGTTGGCGAAGCACACACCTGCGACGGCCCAGCCACGCTGAACAACTACGTCTGGGTCGAGGTCGACAACTGGCCGCACTGGGAACGGACGTTGATGGAAGGCCCCTTCATCCACCACCTGGCCATGAACTACGGGCGCTACGGCGCAGCCCTGCGCGAGGCCTGCCGCTACGTGCCTGGCCTGAACCTCATCACCCTCAACCGGAACCAGGGCTGAGGGCTGAAAGCTGAAAGCTGAGGGCACCGCCGAATGCCCCCCGCCCCTCGACCCTCGCCCCTCGACCCTCGACCCTCGACCCTCGACCCTCGCCCCTCGCCCCTCGCCCCTCAGAGGACTCTGCGCATGACCCAGCCCATCCTGATCACCGGTGCCAGCGGCTACCTCGGCGGTTTCGTCGTGCAGGCCCTGGCCGGCACGGCGCCGCTACGCCTGTTTGACCGAGTGCCGCCGGCAAACCTGCCCGTGGGAGCCGAGTTCCGCGCGGGCGATGTCGCCGATTTGCCCGGCCTGGAAGCAGCCATGCAGGGCTGCGCTGCCGTCGTGCATCTGGTAGCCTTGGTGCGGGGGCGCGAACAGCGCCCGCTGGCGGACTTCGAACGGGTGATGGTCCACGGCACCTGGAATCTCTTCGAGGCGGCCGTCCATTGCCAGGTTGGGCGAGTGGTGAACTGCAGCAGTATCGTAGCTGGGCGCTTCCAGGGCGACCGCCGGAACCGGGTTTCGGACCCGCCCGAGTACGCTGCCGGCGACCTGCGCTACGCCCTCGGCAAAGCGCTGGGAGAGGAGATGGGGCGAGCCTACCACGTCGCCTATGGCCTGCCGGTGATCCACATCCGTCCCGGCATCATCGCCGGCGATGGCGCCAACCCCGGTCCCGCAGCGCCGGCCGCCGCGGCCGGACTCTGGTTCCTCTATGTCGATCCGCGCGACGTCGCCGGCGCCATCGCCCGCGCCCTGGCCGCGGACGCCCCCACCTACGGCACCTTCGCCATCCTGGCGGATCGGCCGGATACCACCATCGACCTCACCGCTACCCGTGAGCAGCTCGGCTACCAGCCGCGCTTCAACTGGCCGGAGATCCCGGTGACGGAGAGCCACCCATGAGCCTCAAAGACGCCGTCGTGCTCGTGACCGGCGCCAGCCGCGGCATCGGTCGGGCCATCGCCCTGGCCTTCGCCCGGGAAGGCGCCTGCGTCGTCGCCGCCGGCCGCGATCCGGCCCTGCTGGCCACGCTGGAGACGGCCCTGCGCGAACAGCACCCGCAGTCCTGGACCGCAGCCCGCGACCTGACCGAGCCAGACGCCTGCGAGCAGCTCGTGGAGAGTATCGTGACCCGGCACGGGCGGCTTGACATCCTCGTCAACAACGCCGGCATCGCCACCGCGGCCCCCGTCGAGCACATCCGTCTCGACGACTGGCGGCGCCTGCTGACCATCAACGTCGAGGTCCCCCTGCGCCTGACCCAGCAGGCGCTGCCCGTGATGCGCCGGCAGCGCTCCGGCCGCATCATCAACATCGCTTCCGATGCGGCCCTGCGCGGCATCGGCGGAATGTCCGCGTACTGCGCCAGCAAGCACGCCCTGCTCGGCCTCGGGCGGGCCGTCAACGAGGAACTGCGCGGCACGCCGGTGCGCCTCACGACACTCTGTCCGGGCCCGGTCACCACAGGCATCATGGGCCCCGGCAATCCGGACGCCATGGCGCCGGAAGACGTGGCCGCGGCGGCCGTGCTGGCCGCCGGCCTCAGCGACCGCAGCTTCGTCGCGGAGATGCTGCTGCAGCCGACGCGACTGGGCTGAGGGGGACTCAGCGCTCATCCATCCGCATGGAGAAGGGGCGCAGAGCGAGCATCCAGTACGCCCGCCCCGGCAGGAGGTCGCCACCGCTGCTGACCGGAGTGTAGCACTGTGCCGCCGAATCCCAGCCCCAGGCAGGCATGCGCAGCAGGGGATGATCCCAGGGCACCCGCATCACCGCCGCCGGCCCGACCAGGTTCCAGCCGCTGCGAAAGGCCACCTCGCTACTGAACGCCGGCGGGCCGCGGAACCGCACCGTCCCAGGCTCCTCGCTGCTCAGCCAGAAGCCGACCAGAGGCGCGACGTAGTGCGCTGGCACCAGCCGCCGCAGGAGGGCATGCCAAGGCCAGATCTCGGGGACGTACGCCCCGGTCTCGAGGCGCTCTACGAAGCTCTCGTCGGTCCTGGCGGCCGCCGCCAACGGCGCTGAGAGCAGTTCCCACCCGCGTCCCACCGCGACCTCGAAGACCTGGTCGGCAGAGTCGCTGTAGGCCCGGAAGCGCCGCACTCGGCCATTGACGGGGTCGAGCAGAACCGCAGCACCCGGACCCGCGGCCGCGATCGCGCCATAGGAGATATCACCTCGCGGCAGGTCGCCCGCCCCGACGCTGTCCAGCCCGCCCGCCGCCCGCGCCCCACCCACGGTCAGGCGCTCCAGGAACGTGCCGTCCAGACTGAACAGGTGAACACAGCCGAGACTCCCATCGGCGACGTAGACCAGGCCCTCCGGGCCGACGGCCAGCCCACTCACCTCGCCGTACCGCCCCGGGGCATTGCCCGCGGCACCGATCACTCCAAGCCGCTCGCCATCGGCATCGAGGACCTGGATCCGGGGCGGCACGTACCCGCCCGCGCCCCAGACCGCCGCGTCCGCCACCAGCACGCGGCCGTCAGGCGCAGCCGCGACCCAGCGCGGGAAGGTGAAGGTCACCCCTCCCGCCGACGGGGCCCCCCAAGTGGCCAGCAGTTCGCCGTCCGCAGCCAGCACGAACACCCGCAGGGCGACGGAGTCCGCCACCAGCACCGTCCCGTCGGGAGCGACGGCGATCCCGTGCGGTGCTTGGAAAGGGAAACCGGCCGCGGCATCCCAGGTGGACAGCAGCCGGCCCTCGCTCGTAAACACCTGCACCCGCTGGTTGCCCGTGTCCGCAACGTAGATGTTGCCCGCCGCATCGCAGGCGATGCCGGAAGGCACTTTCAGCAGGCCCGGGGCTGACCCGTACTCACTCCAGGCGGTGACGAAGGTGCCGTCCGCCTGGAACTCCTGAACCCGTGCCCGCTGCGGACGGAAGTCCCCGCGCTCGGTCACGTAGACGCGGGAGAGCGGCCCCACGGCAATCCCGTAGACCCGGTCGAACTGCCCAAGGCCAAAGCCCAACGATCCCCACGCCGCCATCTCCGCGTAGACGAACTCCCGGTTCAGCGTCTGGAAACTCCAGTTCCGGGCCGCCGGCATCCCCGGGTGGAAGACCCCCGCCGCACCGCGGAAGCAGCGCTCGTCGAAACGCACGGCGTAGAGCTGTCCAGGCGCCAGAGCCACGCCCAGCGCGATGGTCACGGTAGTGCCGCTGAGGGTCACCGCGGGCGACCCGACCGGGATCGTCTCTAGCCGCCGATCCGGGAGCTGCCAGATGCCAATAACGCCATCCGGCCCGCGGAACACCGGCTCCGAGAAGCGCACGCTGAGCTCCTGCAGTCCCGTGACCTCGGTCGCGCCATCCGCTGGAACTGTGGCCACCACGACCGGCCCGGCAAAGCCCACCACGTCAACGCGCCGCATCGTGCCCGCCAGGCCGGAACGCAACCGCCCCCGACGTGGCGTGACCACGGTCACGTCGGCGCCTCCCAGCGTCGCCCGCAGGCAGACCTCCGTCCCCTCCCCGGCCGCCCCGGCAACGCCGATCGGTAAGTCGAGAACGTAACACCCCGCAGCGTTCAACCGCCGACAGACAACCGGCGGCGAAAACGACACCCCGTCCGTACGCAGAGCCTCGAGCACCAGCTCCGGACTCCCCTCCAGAAGCGCCCCGTTGACGGTCACCGTGCCGCCCACCCGGGCCGGCAACCCGGGCGGCTCCGGCAGCAGCCCGCGCACGTCGAAACGAACATCCGCCGACCACGGCGATGCCAGACCACAGGCGTCTACCGCCTGTACGGCCGCATACCCTATAGTTTCTTTTGGTAACGATGGCAGGAGAAGCCCGGGACGAGGGCTGGCGAAACCGTATCGTCCCGTCGCCGGCGGCCAGAGCCAGCCCGTGGCTGCGGACACGAGGTCGCCACCGCCTGGGAAGGTGCCGCAGCGGACCCGGTAGGCGAGTCCTGGCGCCGGCGTCGCGGTAGCGCTGGCAGTGGCCCAGGAGAACAGTAGGCCACTCGCGCCAGTGGTCGGTTCGACCTGGAGCTGCGTGGGGCTGACTGGCCGACTCACTGGCCGCCACTCGTCGGCCCGGTTGGCCCAGAAACCGGTGGCGGCGAGGTCGAGATCGCCGTCGCCATCCATGTCCACCAGGCGCGGCACGCTGATGAAACGGGCCGGGCTGGCGATGTCGGCCGCGGCAAACGCTCCGCCGCCGCGGTTGACAAGCAGGCGGGTCTCCAGGTGCAGGGTGTAGGCGCCGAATTCGTCCGGCCAGTCGCCGCTGAGCAACAGGTCCGGCCGGCCATCCCGGTTGACGTCGCCCCAGTCCATGGCCGGCCCGAGCCGCGTCCCGATCGCCTTGATGTCGGAGCGGTGCGCCGCCGCGAACTGGAAGCTGCCCTGGTTCCAGAGCAGCAACAGGCCGGGCGTCTCGGCGTGGCCATCGCCGTTGGTATCGATGCTGATGCCCGGGGCGGCCAGGTCCAGCCAGCCGTCGCCATCCACATCGACCGCGGCCACGCGGCTCACCCCCTCGGCGGCGACATCCACCTGCGGGGCGAAGCCACCGGCGCCATCGCCGCGCCAGACGGCCAGCGTCGCGTAGGTGTCCGCGGCGACCAGGTCGAGGTTACCGTCGTTGTCGAGATCGGCCCACTGCACGCAACGCAAGGCGCGGCCCGCCGCCGGCAGGCCCACGGCCAGGGCCGCGAGGGCGCGCCCCCCCACATTGCGGTACAGGCCGCCACCCGCCACCGCGAGGTCCGGGAAGCCGTCACCGTCCACATCCCCCCAGACGAAGGTACCATCCTCCACCCGCGGCAGCGGCAGAGTCGACTCCACCAGGCCGCCGCCGGCCTGCCCGAGATACAGCCGACTGCTGGTGCTGCAGATGGCCAGGTCCAGCCGCCCATCGCGGTTGAAATCGACCCAGGACGGATTGCCGGAATCGGGGACGAGCGGGGCGTTGGCATCGGTCAACCCGCCCGCCCCGTCGTTGAGCAGAAGCCTGAACCGTGGCCGATTGCCGGCATCGAGGCCGGCAACAGCGAGGTCGAGGTCACCATCGTCATCCACATCGCCCCAGGCCTGACTCTGGCCGTTCTCAAAGCCGGAAAGGGCCGGCCACGCGGCCGGCTTGAGCGCTTGAATGCTCAGGCGTATCCCGGCCGGCTGACCATGCTCATCCACGGTCCACTCGACCGTGTTCGCCGGAACCTCGGCACAGGCTCGGGACAGGGAATCTGCGCCCGCCACGGCAAAATACGTGACGGTCCCGGTCAGGGGTGGCTGCCAGAGGTTCCCGGGATCGTTTTCGGGTTCGACGAACCAATCGCGCACCTCTAAGTGGAAGTCAAGGTCGGTACCGTCCGTGAAATCGGAGAGGTCCACCGGGAAGTAGCCGTTGAACGGGTACTGCGGCCCGCCAATGGGGAAGACGTCGCCGAAGCCCCAGATGGGCGCCCCGGCCGGACCCGAGGTGATGTACGCTTCGACGTCGCCGCGCCGCGGGTGGTTGATGCCGATGGTGGCGATGGTGTGCGGCTGGTAGCCGATGCGGTCGACCATGGTGTAGGCAGCGGTGTCGGTGCCGGGGAGGGCGGGGTTGGCGGCCATGGCGCGAACGTGTTCGTAGGCCATCCAGACGAAGCCGCCTGGGCCCCCCTCGGGAATCCCGACGCCCCAGGCAGCGCCCCATGAGTTCACCGCCAGGAAGGCCCCATAACGGGTCTCGACGCCATCGAAGTACGGGCGCTCGTCGTCATAGCCGATGGCCGTGAACGCATGCCAGTCCCAGGCCACTGTACCGGCGCCGTAGATGACCTCATTGTCGGTCCCGACCCCATGCGGATAGGCGTCGAAGACGTCGTGATGCAGGTAGAACGGGAAGCAGGCCAGGTCGCCCCCGGCCAGGTGCGCCTTCAGCGCCACGATACCCTCCTCGGTGGCTATATCGATGGCGGCGACCGAGCGGGCGCGCCACGGCAGCGCCCGGCGTAGGATGGCCTCCGGCGGCCACCGGGTCCAGTCCTGCCACTCGGCATAGTCATCCAACGTGACGATGCCATGATCCCGGATGGTCGCCATCGTCCCGGCGATGCTGGCGCCCACGCCGTCGTAGGGCGCGACCAGCGGGAAGGTGAAGCCGGGGCTGAAGATACGGTCCGGCGTGGAAGGACGCTCCCAGCCGTGCTCCTTCGCCTCCTGCCAGGTCTTGTAGTAGTACGACGGTCCCACGGCCCCGCAGTTGGGCAGCGTCTGGAAGTAGACGGTGGGCAGATAGAGGGTATTGCGCACCGCCTTCGGTAGCGCCGCACGCGTCCCGGCCGCCGGCGTGGGAAGGCGGATGATGCCCAGCCGCTCGCGCTCCGCGGCGTTCGTCGACAGCAGGCCCGTGAGCCGCGACGGGTCGGGAGCGGCAACGCTGCCAAAGCAGCAGCCCAGGATGAGAAGCAGGCCTAGCTTGGTGTCCCGGCAGCTCATGGGCCTTCCCTCCCGCTGCCTGACGGCATCGCCGTCTCCGGTCGGTACGCCGGGGAGATGGTCACGGTGCTCCCGTTGTTCACCATCAGGGCGAACCGGTCGAGGGCCTCGTAGATCGGAGTACCATCCGGATTGAAGTCGCCGGTGGCCGCGATCTCATAGCCGGGGAACACCGCCTCGCGGTTCAACGCAAAGCCCGGTGCCCGGTCCTTCACGTCGTCCGCCGTGACCAGGCGGTCGAGCACCAGCTCCATCCCCCCGGCGAACTGCTGCCAGTAGACGCGCAGGTTCCGGCCTACCCACTCCGGCCCCGGTTTGATGGTGAAGGCCATGCTGATCAGACCCCCAGGCTCAGGGAAATCGGCCTGGAAGCCCCCCCCGCTGGCCCCGGAGCCATCGCCGGAGCTATCGTTGCAGCGCAGGAGGCGGCTGAGGCCCGCCGTCTCGCGCAGCGTGATCGTGCATCCGGGGGTTACGGTGGCGTAGGGCAGCACGATGCCGGGGAAGAGGCTGTACCCATCCACCCGCGTACCATCCTTGAGGAGGGCCCGGACCTCGATCCCGGCAGCGAAGTCAGCCTGGTACGCCGGGACGGTGAAACTGCCCTGGAAGCTGCCGTCTGACGCCGCCCCAATCTGCTTCGACGTCTCCTCGCGCCCGAGCCAGCGCGTCGTATACCAGTTGCGGCCCACCTCAACGACACCCATCTGTTCGGGAGTGCGACTGGCCCAGGACGGGTACTTCGGCCAGGCGGCGAAAAGCAGCCGCGCCTCCACGCATACGTCGCCCGCTTTCACCCCCTTGGCCTTCAGTCGCAGCCCCGGCTTCGCGTCCCCTGGCCAGACCAGCCGGCCGCGCAGCGGGAAGGTCCAGCTCGTCGCCGCGGTCGCTGGGCGAGGAGCGTCGGCCGCTGGGCTCTCGATGCGCACCTCCGGGCAGGCGTAGATGGGGTCGAGCAGGGCCAGACGGGAGAAGGTGGCGGTGGCGGTGTCCTGGGCAGCCCCTTCCGCGCGGACCTCCCGGTTACCCGCCTCATCGATCGGCAGCGGTGCGCCATAGTACTCCTCATGGTCCACATCCCCAAGGTAATGGGGGATGACGTCGAGCCCGGCACCGGTCATACTGGTGATCGGCACCGCGCCGTCGCTATCGGCCAGGGTCTGCCCCAGGTAGGCCGTCGTCGGGTTGGCGATGATGTGGCGGTTGATGGTGGCGCCCAGCCCGGTACCGAGGAGCCGAATGCGGCGCAGTTCATCGACGGCCATACTCGTCCAGGACTCCGTCAGCAGGTAGAGGAGGCGCTTCGTATTATCCGGCGGCACCAGGGCGAAACTGCCGGCCTGCTTGCTGGTGATGCCGTACATGAAGACGCAACGCTTGGCGTTGAGCTTGTTCGGCTCGGCGCCAGCCGTCGCAAAGCGGTCATGCTCGTTGAGGATCTGCAGATTGCGGTTGTAGAGCCAGGGCCCATCCTCGAGGCTGTAGACCGCTGGAGCAAGAGCGTGCTGCAGGGGCGTCATCGTCGTCGGGAAAAGGTCGAGGGGCAGATGGTTGTCCCAGCGCAGGTCGCGCATCCCCGGAGTATCCATGGCAACGGCCGCCAGCTTGCTGCGCAGGTAGTGCCAGTGCGTGACCAGGGCCGAATCGGGGGCTAGGTCCAGAGCATACGGCGGGTCCGCGTGAGCCAGCAAGCACAGTGAGTACATACCCGCTCCGTGGTGCGGGCTGCCCCAGGTGACCAGCCGCTGTAGCCGGTCGCCCAGATCATCGCCGCACTCGTTCAGCCCGGCCCGCGCCACCAGCCCGCCCATCGAGTGGGCTACCACGAAGAGATTGAAGTCCTGTTTCAGATCAAGCTGCACCTTGAGTTCGGCCGCCAGCGCCCCGGCCAGTTTGGCGTTGAGGGTCTCGAAAATGGACTGCCAGCTCGGGTAGATGAACTCGTAGAACCGGGTGCACTGCCCCAGGTTGCCGTACACGGACGCGCCAGCGTCGGTCTCACGGAGGAATTCGCGGTACACGTAAGTCCACACGTCCATCTTGTAATCGATATGCCAAGGGGCCGGCGCGGTGCTCGGAATCAGGCTGTTGGGTTGGGGCAGCCCGGCCCCCTCGGACTCGTTATGCCCGTGGACCAGCACGATGACGTTCTGTACCGGCCGGAGGTTCGCCTCAGCCTGCACAGCCGCCGACAGCTCGGTCAGGCGCCGCCGTGCCGCCGGGGCCTTCGCGTCCGGCAGCATCCGCACCAACTGGGACCGCCGCTCGGCGTTGATCTGCCCCTGGAAGCCCAGCGTGATGTAGCGGATCCGCAAGGCCAACCCGGCCCGCCCGCCGCGCCTCGCCGCGGCAGCCGCCACCGTGTCGCCGAAAAAGACGTCCTGGACGACGACACGCCCCGCCGCGTCGTAACGCGCGGGCAGGTACAGAACCGCGTCCGCGATCACTCCCCGTTCGCCCACGACGTCGGCCACGCGCGCAACCCACACCAGGCGCGGGTCGAGTCCGCCGATCTCGGCACGGGGAATCGTCAACCGCGGCACGACGCCCAGCGCGAGCGGCCCGTCTGCCTCAATCCGCAGTTCGCGCAGGCTCCCAGAAGGGACCAGGCCGGCAGCCGGTGCCGCCAGCGCCTCCGTTTCGCGCGTCAGCGTCACCGTGAGGTCGGCCCCCAGCGCCGCGAGGGTCACTCCCGTCCCATCCGGCAGACTGAGGGACACGGGGTCGGCGGCAGCGAACTCGGCGCTGACCTCCAGGCGTTCCGTCGCCGGCGGCACCCCCGGCGGCAGGACGTCGGCGCCATGGCGATCCCACACCGCGGCAGCGCTCACATGCACCCAGTAGGCCGTCGTGGTGCCGCCGGTCTCGGCCAGAGCCCCGGCGGCGCCCTGCGTGCCACCGGCCGGGCGGTAGACCCGCCAGTCGCCATCCTGGGTCCAGGCGGAATCCAGACTGGGGCCGATACCGGCGAAGGCCTGGTCCGGCGGGAGCTGCACAAAGCCGTTTGCCCCCACCAAGTTCCAGCCGGCCTGCAGGGACGTCGATGTGGGACTTGAACCGGAGCCGAGGTAGCGCAGGACCGTCGACGCCCGCACCTGAATCCAGTAGCCCTCGCGGCCGTTCAGGTCGACCAGGTCACTGAGCGCCGGGGCCGCCGGGGCGTAGCCGAGCCAGATGCCGCGACGCTGGGTCCAGATGGCCGCCAAGTCCGACCCCAGCGAGGCGACGACGGCCTCGACGCGCGGATCCAGGGGCGACTCCGGCAGGGCCACCAGGTTCCAGCCGGCACGCAGGGGCAACTCCACCCCCGCACACGGGCACACCGCGACGGCCGCAAGCAGCAGCAGCAACGGAACCGACCACCCTAACCCTGAGCGCCAACGCCACTTCCGGAATGCCGCGTGCATGGGTATACCTCCCCCGGTTGCTCATGACACCGGGTACAGATACCACCCCGACGGCGCGACGGCAAGCCTCTGCCGGGGTGTTTCTCCCGCGCCGCCGCTCTCACTCGCCGGGCGGCGTCCACGGGCGGTAGAGCCGGCCTTCCCACCAGGTGGGGGTCGGGCGCCAGCCGTCCTGGCGCAGCCAGACCTCCTGGCAGGAGGCGCCACGATTGGCCAAGGCGTAGAAGGGCACGGCTACCAGCGTGCGCCCATCCACGGCGCGAGCCTTGATGCGCACGACACCGCCGAGCCGGTCCGGCTGCGGCGCCTCAACCTGGAACTGCGGGTCGCGCGCCAGCACGGCGTCCAGATTGCCGTCGTTGTCGACGCCCTCGAAGCCGTACACCAGCGGCCCGCGCTGCAGCGCCACACGCCCGCTGCAGGACTGCACATTCGGGTTGGCCTCAAGGCGCTCCACCGGCATCGCCATCTGCAGGTCGACCCGGTCGCCGGCGCTCCAGCTCCGCGCCAGACGCAGATAGCCACGCCCGTCCCGCGGCAACGGCACCACCGCCGTGCCATTGAGCTGCAGCGTGGCCTCGCGGCACCAGCCGGGCAGACGCAGATTGAGCGCGAACTCGCCCGCCGGCACCGCCGTGAGCGTGACCTGCACGTTGCCCTCCCAAGGGTAGGCCGTCGCCACCGCCAAACTCACCGGCCCACGCGCCAGGGCGACCGTGGCCGTGCCCGCGACAAAGAGGTTCAGCGTCACCTCGGCGGGGGCGGCAGCGTAGGCGTAGCGCCCGGCTTGCAGGACCGTGCGCGACAGGTTCGGCGGACAGCAGACCCAGCAGTTGTCCCGCGGGTGCTCGCGGTCGCTCAACGGGTTGCGGTAGTAAGTCGTGGTGCCGTCGAGCGCGAGACCGTGCAGCACCGCATTATAGAGCACCCGCTCCAGCACGTCGGCGTACTCCGCCCGGCGCTCCAGAAGCAGCATCCGCTGCGCGAAGTCCGCCAGGCCGCAGGCAGCACACGACTCGGTGTAGCCATCCTGGGGTAGCTCGTAGTCCTCCCCAAAGGCCTCGTGCTCGGCCCGCGAACCGACGCTGCCGGTGACGTACATCCGGCGACGCGCAGCGCTGTCCCAGAAGCGGTTGGCAGCCAGGCGGTAGTCGCTGTCGCCGGTAGCCAGGGCCAGGTCAGCAACGCCGGTGGCGAAGAAGATGGCGCGAACCGCGTGGCCGTCGAGCGTCACCTGCTCGCGCAGGGGTACCTGATCCTGGAAATACGCCCGCGGCGTGGGCCCCGCCGGTTTGACCACCCCGCGCCCGCGCCACTCGACAAAGGCCCGCGCCAGGTCAAGGTACCGCGCCTCGCCGGTCTCACGGTGCAACTCGACCAGCGCCATCTCGAGCTCTGCATGACCGCAGAAGCCTGACTTGCCAGCCGGGCCCAGGAAGTGCTCCCAGGCCTGATCGGCAGCTCGCCGCGCCACTTCGAGCAGAGCCGTCTTACCCGTCACGCTGTGATACTCGAGGGCCGCCTCGATCAGGTGCCCAAGCACGTAGCCATCATGGGCGCCGTCCAGGAACT
This sequence comes from uncultured Victivallales bacterium, assembly GCA_903837355.1. GTDB lineage: Bacteria > Verrucomicrobiota > Lentisphaeria > Oligosphaerales > JAFGRS01 > CAILUI01. The sequence goes on along the minus strand of CAILUI010000449.1, from coordinate 4,320 downwards.
CCGGGTCCCACGGCGGCTTGCCGGAGTTGGTGATGTAGGCATGGACATAGCCATCGGGACGCTGCGCCCCCGCCACCAGCCGCACGATGTCATCGACGCGTTGCTCCAGCGCCGGATCGGGCTGCCGGGCCAGCGAGTAGGCGATGGTCTCGATGAACTTGTAGAGATTGGCCTCGCCCCAGGTGCCGTTGAGGTCGCCGGTCACCTCACGGCCGTTGGCTTTCTCCAAGGCCCGCAACTCCCAGCCCATGTAGGCCCAGGAATGCGGGATCGTGCGTTCGGTAATGACCGCCAGCCGCGGGCCCCAGAAGCCCCCCTCGACCCGTACCGCGGTCGCGGGGAGCAGCACCTGCGGCTGGCTCCAGGCCGGCGCGCTGAGAATCGATGCGGCCAGGGCCAGCCCTGGCCAGACAGAACAGCTCATACTACGGTTCCCCAGCGCGCCGAACCCGCTGTTACAGCACGGTCACGTCCCAGTTCAGATACGTCGTCAACGCTTCCTTGACCGCCGCCAGATGGCGCCCCGGCGAGGCACTGACGTGATGACGGTAGCCGTGCTTGCCGACATGCAGCAGCACCCCCTGCAGATCGGCGAACTTGGCGACGCCGGCACAGCCGAAGAAGTCCGTCGGGATCGGATCGGCGGTGAACTCAGCCTCGCCGAGGTAGCTCTGCAGCTTGCCGTCGGCGGTGAGCAGACTGCCGTAGGTGAACGGCATCGGCCGGATGCGCCCCTCGTTGCAGCCGAAGCTGTTGCCCTTGCCGACCGCGGTCGCCAGCATGTAGTGGTCGACGATCTGGCCCTTCGCCGTCATCAGGTCGAAGGCCACCGGACCGCAGTGGAAGAGGATACAGCGGTTGGGGTCGTCGCCGTAGTTGTTATTCCAGTCCAGGCACATGGCCGGCGAGCCGGAGGCCAACTTGAGGGCCTGCATGACGATGGCATTGCCCGTGTCGACTTCGCAGGCGGCCGTGATGCCGCGGTTGTTGAGGTCACCCAGCACCACACAGGGCGCGATGTGCAGTTGCTGCTCCATCTCGATCCAGCAGCGCAGCGCCAGCGCGTCCAGAGCGTACTCCGCAATGACCTGGTCCAGCACCACCCGCAGACGGACCAGGTTGTCGATGCTGGCCTCGGGAACACCCTGCCAGCAGCAGGACCCGAGCAGGCGCTCGCGCGTCTCCCGGTAGGCCGCGTCGGGCGTCAACTCCCGCACCCGCCGGAAGATCATCGACAGGTCCAAGGTCTCGGTGGTGATGCCCGCCTTCTGCAGGGTCAGCTCGTCGATGCGCACGGTCTTGAATGCCGTCGTCCGCGCCCCGATGGCGCCCACGGTCAAACGCCGCATGCCCTTGACCACCCGGCAGACGCGATCGAAATGATCCAACTGCGCGGCGAAACACTCGGACCCGGGGCTGACCGTGTGCGGCGGCAGGGCCGTGAAGCGGATGCCGTACTGGCAAAACATGTCCATGATCGAGAACTTGCCGCAGAAGGCGTCGCGCCGCCGCGCCTGGTCCATCTTGTCCAGTTCGTCCGGATAGGCCTGCACCAGGATCGGCACCCCGGCGTCGCGCAGCGCGGTGACCGCACCGGTCTCGTCGCCGAAGTTCGGTAGGGAGACGATGACGCCATCGATCTCGCCGCGCTGCTGGGCCAGCCATTCGGCAAAGCGCTGCCCCTCGGCGACGGTCTCGACGGCGCCGTGCCGGGTGGCCTGCGGGTCCAGCATGCGCACGCCGTAGCCGCCGGCCGTCAGCACCCGCGTCATCTCCTCGCGCGCCGCGGCCAGCAGCGAAGCCGGAAAGAAGCCGCGGTTGCCGAGATACACGGCGAAGGTGCTCTTGCGAGTCTCAGTTCCTGTACCCATCTCTAGTACTCCCTGCTTGGTTGCCTATGCCCGATCTCTGCTGTACCGCTCCCTGGGACCGCCGAGCGTCGGCTCGGCTCTGGCTCCAACCCCTGGGACCGCCGAGCGTCGGCTCGGCTCCATTCCTCTGGCCCTACTCATGGCCCCACCGGCACCCCGAACACCAGCGGCACCGGGCTGCCCGTCACCGCGTCGCGCAGCACCGCCTTACCCTGGCCATCGCTGCCCGAACCATACCAGAACAACGCCCCAGGCGGCAAAGGCTTGGCGAAACTGACCGTGACCCCACTGCCAGCCAGATCGGTCGCCGTGACCTCGGCATCCGTCAGCACCGCCGTGGCGCTCGTGACCCGCACCCCATACGCCCGCGGCCCCGCCTCGCCGGTCCAGGCGGAGATCGCCAGCGGCCGATCATAGCTCAAGGTCAGGGCCGCCGGCCCACTGGCCAGCACCGAGAGCAGCCGCGGCCGCGGCACAGGCACCGGCGTATACAGCGCATTGCTGACGGCAAACGCCCAACGCTCGGCGAAAGCACGCAGGTTCTGGGCATCGCGGTAGTGGACCCCGTCGGTGGGAAAGATGTCATAGGCGACCGCCCCGGGCAGGGCCGGCGGGCCGGCATCCCAGATCTCCTGCTGGGCGCGACGAACGCCGTTGTTGCGCTCCGGCATGTCGAGCAGGTTGGTGATCTGCCCGACCAGCACCGGGGCGCGCAGGAGCCCCTGCATATCATCGACCACGGCACGGAGGTGCGTGCGGTACTGCTCGTAATCCCCGAGCACCGACAGCGTGTTGTGGTGGGTGATGTCATTCTCGCCCTGGTAGTAGAGCACCGCCTTCACCGCCAGCGTGCCGCCCGTCGCCTCGCTCACCATCGCCTCCATACGGGCGAACATGTCGCCGCCCCGGCGCCACTGGCGCACCACGGTGCTGCCCACCGCCGCCTGGATGAAGCCCATCGGGACCTTTTGCACCGGAATGAGCGCATTCAGCACGATCGGCCACGGCGAGGCGCACTTGCCCTCATCGTCCGAGGGGTCATCGCCGCGCGACCACTGCCCGGCGCGGTATTTCGCCCCCAGGAACGGGTTGGCCGCCGCCAAGGCCACCATCTCCGCACCGCGGCCGTCGGCATTGGATTGGCCAGTGATCACGAAGAGGTCACCCACCAGCACCGGCTCGACCGTCGCCGCCTCCGTGGGTACCGCCGGATCGCGCACCGCCAGCAGGCCCTGCCCGGTCGGCGCCTGCACCTGACCGTGGAAACGCTGCGCCGCCGCGTCCCAGGTCAGGGCCTGCCAGGGCCCATCCTGCCAGCGCGCCTCGATGGCCTGCGGCGCCACGGCGCCCGCCGCCCGGACCCGCACCGGCACAGCGGTCGTCCCCGTCGCCGCACGCTGAACCAGCGCCATGGCGACCGGGTACTCCACCACGAACGGCGCCGCCGACGCCGAGGTCAGGGCGACCGCCGCGCAGGCCACCACGGGCAGACATGCCATGCCATCCATAGGCCGCCTCACTCGCTGCGGACGGAGAAGTCGTAGAAGTGGTTCAGACCTTCGCAGCCGGTGATGCCGACATAGCACTTGGTCGGCAGCGCGGCATCCAGGTAGCCCATCTCGCGGTCGTCGAGTTTCACCACCAACATCGGGCCTTGGGTGGAGTGGTTCACCTGCACCTCCAGCACATAGCGGGTCGCCGGCTTCAGCTCGAAGCTCCAGTAGGCCGCCTTCTTGTAGGACTGCTTGCCGTCCGCCCAGGTATGGTGCCAGACGTTGATGCCCTTGTTGTAGGCCACGATCTCGAACAGCTCACGGTACTCCGGCCGTTCCTTCGCATCCTTGCCCAACTCCGGCGCCAGCACGATCAGCGGCGCCATCTGGTCATCGAACGAGAAGGTGGTGCGGACGCTGAGATTGCCCTCAAAAGGCCGTGCCACCACCATGCTGCTGTAGGCCTCAGGCTCGCTCTTGCCCCTGAGGTCGGCCGCCGCAGCCCCCGCCGGCGTCTGGTTGCAGATGCTCTCGGCCTCCTGCACCCACTCGCCCAAGCGGTCCAACCGCGGCGACTTGACCAACGTCCAGTCCGCCGCCTGCCACTGCCCGGCAACAAAGCGGCAGGTATACGCATCACCGCACCAGGCCGCGGAACACACCACCAGCCCGACGCACACCCCGCACCACGGTCGACGCATGCTCTGAACCCCCCGGACGGCACTCGGGACACCCGCTGGACGCACTGGACCTACTGGACTTACTGGACGCACTGGGCCATTCAGCATTCAGCATTCAGCATTCAGCATTCACCATTCACCGTTCACCGTCCACCGTCCACCGTTCACCGTTCACCGTCCACCGTCCACCGTCCACCGTCCACCGTTCACCGTTCACCGTCCACCGTTCACCGTTCACCGTTCACCGTCCACCGTTCACCGTCCACCGTTCACCGT
>CAILUI010000448.1 GCA_903837355.1 uncultured Victivallales bacterium | reverse complement strand
TGGCCGCCTTCGGCATCACCATCGCAATAGTCCTACTGGGCACCACCCGCCTGAAGGAACGCCTGGCCGCAGGCATCTTTTCTATCATCAGTAACCCCGCCCTCTTCCTCCTTCTTGTCCTTCTCGCCCTGATTCCCTTTGGGATTTCGACCTCGGTCTGGTCCGGAAAATCGCTTATCAGAACAGGGTTGTACGAATACCGGGACGGCGTCCAGCTCGGCTACGGGTTGCTACTCGCCATCGGAATTCTTTCCGCCTTCTTCCGCTCTACCCCGCCCGTCTCACGCGCCATCCTGATTCTCACAATCCTGCTCTCGCCCCTCTTTTTCTATCTCAAGGGATTCGAGCTGATGGGACTATGGAGCCAGCGCCGCCTGCTTCCGTTCACCCTGCTCGTCATCGTTACCCTGACGCCCGCACTGGCCGCCTTCTGCGGCGAATGGGCGCGCCGTCGCGGGCACCTTGCCGCCGCAGGCCTGACCATCATCCTGCTGGCAACTGCGGCAATCAATCCGGTCCGCTGGCCGGCGCCCTACCTGGCCTGCCACGAAGCCGGCGCCACCCGCTGGGTGACCTCGGTGTCCAGCAAGCTCGGCTCGAGCCTGACTTTTTTCGACTACTACCCCTACGGCGTACCCTTCTCGCTGGTTCCCGGCTGCCGGGCCATCGGACTCAGCGAATACGGCCTCTCCGCCCTGCCCAGTCTGACTCACTGGCTGTCCACAAAGGCAACCCGGGAAGAGGTCCTGTTCGTCACCGCTTACAATAATCCCGGCCTTGAGGAGGGCATCACACTCACCGAGCGATCCCATGAGACGCTCTCCATGAGCCGAGTGGTCAGCAAAACCGCCCTGCCAGCGGAAGCCCGTGAACGGGTCATTGACATGCGGATTCTGGAAGCACGACCCATCACGGGAACGCCCTCACTGGCGGTTCATAAAATCCTCGATGACGGGCCGCTGGCAATTCGTGGCGCATGGGGACGTGGAAGCCCGATCCGGTTCCGGGAGAACATGCTGCCTGCCCGGTGGAGCCGGGAAGGCAGCCAGATCGTGGGGCCGGTGCCCAAGCCTGGCCAGTCCATACGCATCGCCATCGCCGCCGCCGCATCGCGTGACGATGGTGTCGAGGGGCAGACCCTGCTCATCCACCCGCCCTGGGGCGCCCCCGCGCTGGCACTGGCAGTCAGCAACGACCTGACGCGGGCCGAGGGCGTCCTCTCACGCCCTGCCGACGATACCCGCGCTCTCGCACCGACCGGGCTCTACACGATCAGAGCCGGAAAGCCCTACGATCCCGCCAAGGCTGGCATCCGCGGCTATGAGCGCGATCTGGGCGCCCGGATCCACTCCATCAGCATTGAAGTCCTACCGTAACAGTCGCAAGCCTGACACCTTATCTTGCCTTTCATAATAGCCAATGCTAAACAGGTTGCGCATGAGCTCAACCGTCAGCATTAAAGATGTCGCCGAGGCCGCTGGAGTCTCTAAAACGACTGTGTCGCGGGTCGTCAACGGACAGGGCAAGACAGGCCGGATCAGCCCCACCACACAGAGCCGGGTTCTCGCCGTGGCTCGCCAGTTAGGCTACAGGACGAACCTGCTCGCCCAGAATATTTCGCTGGGGAAGGACGCCTTTCCGACCACACCGGCGCCCGCTCCGACGGCCGCTGGCGAGTCCAGGAAACTGGATGGATGGATCGGCCTTGTGCTCTCCCCTGCCAACCAGGCAACGACCCTCAGCCTGATCCCGGGGCTGGAGCCTATCCTCGCCACAGCGGATTACCGGCTGGTCGTCATCACCGTTCCCTCCGATCCTGCAGCCGCCCAGGAACGGGTGAAGGCGCTACTGAACGCCGGGGTCGC
>CAILUI010000447.1 GCA_903837355.1 uncultured Victivallales bacterium | reverse complement strand
CGCTACGGGTGAGCGCGTGAGAACGTGAAAGCGTGGATTCGTGGCAGACGGCCGGCACACGCGCCGTAACCCTCACGCAATCACGCTCTCACGCTTTCACCGTGCCGGTGACCAACACCGATGGTCGTTGGGAAAACGGAATAGCCCTGGGCCCTGCCCAAGGCGCCTTGACTCGCCACTGCCAAAGGATACATTTGCACTGACAATCGTTTCTGCCTCCACTGCGGGGATGGTCACATGATCACTCGGGAAGTCGATTACGCGATCCGCGCGGTGCTCTACCTCTCCACGCAGGACAGGCGGCGGTTGGTCGCGACCAGTGAACTGGCCCAGGAGATGGTGGTACCGTATCGCTTCCTGCGGCGCATCGTGCAGAAGCTCGTGGATGGCGGGCTGGTCGAAGCCCAGCGTGGCAAGGGCGGTGGGGTGCGTTTGACGCGTTCGTGCCGCGACATTTCGCTGTTTGACGTGCTGCAGACAGTGGATCCCAAAGCCCTCTGCGTCAACGCTTGCCTTAACGGCCACGACGCCTGCGTCCGGACCTCGTTCTGCACCGTGCGGCAACACCTCGGCGACCTGCAGGAACGGCTGGGCTGGGAACTGCGTGGCATCACCTTCGAGGCCCTCCAGACCCCTCCCGCCTGCGTCGCCGCCTCGGTTTGATGTCCTGGCGTTCGCCGGCCGGCCCCCCGCAACCCCCTGCCGAGGATTCCACCCGATGCCGAGATCGTGGCGCAGTCACAGCCTGGAGGGCGTCACCCAGTCCTTCATTCGCCGCATGACCCGCGAGTGCGAACGCGTCGGCGGCATCAACCTGGGGCAGGGCGTCTGCGATCTGCCGACCCCGGCGGTGATCCTGCGCGCGGCCGCCGACGCAGTGCTGGCCGATGAGAGCATGTACAGCCCGTTCGAGGGCCGCCGCGAACTGCGTCAGGCCATCGCCAGCAAGGCGCGCGACTACAACCGGCTGGCGCCGGTCGACCCCGACCGCGAGGTCACCGTCACCATCGGCGCCACCGGCGCCTTCCACTGTGCGGTGCAGAGCCTGCTCGACGCCGGGGACGAGGTCCTCGTCTTCGAACCCTATTACGGCTACCACGTCAATACCCTGCAGGCGGGCGGGCTGCGGCCGGTATTTGTGCCGCTGACGGGTCCGGATTGGGCCCTCGATGCGGCCCGCTTGGAGGCCGCCGTCACGCCACGCACTCGGGCCATCCTGGTCAATACCCCGGCGAACCCCTCCGGGAAGGTCTTCTCGGCAGCCGAGCTCGGCGTGATCGCCGCGCTCTGCCAGCGGCACGACCTGCTGGCGCTGACCGACGAAATCTACGAGTATATCGTCTACGACCGGCCCCACCTCAGCCTGGCAGCACTGCCGGGCATGTGGGAGCGCACGGTCACCATCTCGGGCTTCTCCAAGACCTACTCCATCACCGGTTGGCGCCTGGGCTACGCCATCGCGCCAACCGCGCTCAGCGAGCGCCTGGGCGTGGCCAACGATCTGCTCTACATCTGCGCGCCGACACCGCTGCAGTTGGGCGTGGCACGCGGTATGTCCGAACTGGGACCTGAGTACTACACCGACATGGCCGCCGACTACCGGCGCAAGCGCGACCGCCTCTGCCAGGCGCTGCAACGGGCCGGCCTGACACCGCGCGTACCCGAAGGAGCCTATTACGTGCTGGCCGAGGCGGCAGCGCTCGATCCCGATGACGATGTCCGCGCCGCCATGGAACTCCTGCGCCGGACCGGCATCGCGGCCGTACCCGGACACTCCTTCTACGCCCACGGCAGCCCCGGCATCCTGCTGCGCTTCTGCTTCGCCAAGGACTGGCCCGTGCTCGAAGAGGCCTGCCGCCGCCTTGAGGCCGCCCGGTAAAGTAAGATGCAAGGTGGGGCTGCCATGGACTCATCCATCTCGTCTTGCCTCGCGTGGCGCCCGTGGCAGGTGTCGCTTGGGCCAAGCGTGATAGCCAAAGCGGGGGCGCAAGGCTGTGTCAAGCCACAGCAGTCCAAAGCTTGGCCTGTCGGCCGACGCGGTCTGGGACCGAGGCTGGGCGACGCCCAGGCTCCTTGGACTGCGGCGGCTTGACGCCGCTTTCGAGCGGGTCTTCCAGACGGCGCGTACCGCGAACCAGCCCGAACGGGCCTGGCATCGCGGACTCCAGCCCAGCCCCCGGCTGGCGCCGGACATACCGACATGAGACTGGCGGGTGCCGTACGGGTTCAGAGTTTACGCTTCAGCGTGTCCCCAGGACAGCCTCCTGTGAAACTCGACCTCAGTCGCGCGGGGGGCTCTGAGGTAGTGGCGGGTGCCCCCACCCGCCTGCCGCGTGAGGGCACGCGGCAGTACTCCCAAGCAGAGTTTCATCCTGACAT
>CAILUI010000446.1 GCA_903837355.1 uncultured Victivallales bacterium | reverse complement strand
GAATCGGAGCTCTCGGCCACCGGCTACGGCCTGGGCACGCCCTACTACATGGCCCCCGAGCAGCGCCGGGACGCCAAGAGCGTGACCCACACCGCCGACATCTACGCCCTGGGCAAGACGCTCTACGAGATGCTGACCGGCGAGATCCCGGACAGCGTGGACCCGGCCCTGCTGCCGCCGCCGGAGGAACTCGGGCGGATCATCCTCAAGTGCATCCGCTCGAACCCGGCGGAGCGCTATTTCAGCGCCGAAGACCTGCTGCGTGACCTGGAAGCCCTCGGCACCGGAGCCGCTGGCTCGGCGCCCGGCGCGGCCGCCGCCGGCAGCACGGCCTGCCCCGCCTGTGGTCGGCGCAACCCCCCAGACGCGAAGTTCTGCGAGGCCTGCGGTACCGGCTTGATGCGGCGCTGCCCGGAGTGCGACCGGGAGAACGGGCTGGGCCTGCGCTTCTGCGGCGGCTGCGGCAGCGATGTGCCAGGCTTTCTGCAGACACGGGACGCCTTGGCCCGGATGCAGGGCTTCGCCAAGGAACTCAAGTGGAGCCGGGTGACCAAGGAGCACGGGCTGCTGGCGAGGAATGTGAAACTGCCTGGGGAGAAGGGCAAGAAGCTGTCGGCGGACCTGCGAGGGGCCGCACGGTCGGCCGTGGCGGCGGAGCAGGTCTTAGCCGACAAGCGGGCGTTTCTCGCAAAGGCACTTGAGGCGCGCGAGTTCGAGCAGGCTCTGGCGTTATGCCGGGAGATCGTGGCGCTGGACCCGGCCGACGAGCAGGCCGCCGTCACTGCCGCGGAACTGGAGCTTACTACGGCCCGTGCCGATCTCGTGGCCCGTGGCGTGACCCTGCGGCGGCTGGCCGGGGCGAAGAGGTTCACCGCTGCGCGTGCAGTGGCCTGCGAGATGCTACAGCAGGCTGAGGTTCTGGCACGGTGGAGCGAACCCGACCGACTCCTGGGCCTGGAGGGCGTGACTGGCACCGGTGTACGCTCCGAGGCCGAATCCGTGCTTGTCGCTGCCGATCAGGCCGAGGCCGCGGCTTTGGCGGTGGTCCAGACGGGCCATGAGGCCCTGACGGAGCAGGATTACCGCACGGCCATGGCCAAGGCGGATGAAGCGCAGACACTCTGCGCCGATCTCCCTGCCGCCCTGGAACTGCGCCAGCAGGTCGAGGCAGGGCTGGACACTCTGCGGCAACTGGTTGGCGAGGCGCGCGCCCACGTCGGGGCCGTCCGCGAGTTGACGCAGGCCGGACGCCTGGCCGAAGCGCGTAGGGCGCTCGCCTCTCTCGTCGCACAGTACGGCGAGGTCGAGGTGCCCGAAGACGCGGAGGTCGCACCGGACTGGATCGTGGTGATCAACGATCTGGCCGCGGTAGAGAAAGCACTGGCGGAACGGGAGCGTCAAGCGCGGCGGCGCCAGGCGACAGCCCACCGTCGGCTCCTGTGGCTGGCCGGGGCGGCTGCCGCCCTGATGGTTGCAGGGCTGCTGGTCTGGCTGGGCGTGTCCACCTCGCGCAAGCGGCAGTACGCCGCCTTCGTCGCATCCGGCGAGCGAGCGGTGGCCGCGGGCGACTGGACCAGAGCGGAGCAGGAGGTCGGCAAAGCGTTGGCACTGGACCCGAAGGGCAGCGAAGCCCTCGCCCTCGCCGCGCAACTGGACCCGACCCTCACCGTGACCGCCGAACTGGATGGTCGCGAGGTACCCGGCGCGCAGATTACCATCAACGCCGAGGTACAGCAGCAGACCACCCCGGCCTCCTACAAACTCGCAAGAGGAAGTATCTACGCATTCTCCGTCACTCTGCTGCCGAAGGACGGCCGGTTCTTCACAACCGCCGAGACCAAGGTTACGGCTGACAGGCCAGGCCCGCAGTCATGGAAGGGCAGGATCCAGGAGTTGAAGCTGGTTGTTCCCGCCGGCTTTCGGGCCGCATCCGGCACAGTGCCCGAACCCTACACGAACACCGGCTGGGCCAAGGAGATCGTGCATGAGGCGACTGGCATCACGCTGGTCTACATCCCGGCAGGCAGTTTCACCATGGGCAGCCCGGCCGACGAGCCTGGCCGGAGTGACGACGAAACGCAGCACAGGGTGACGCTGTCGAAGGGCTTCTGGCTGGGAAAGTACGAGGTGACCCAGGGCCAGTGGAAGGCCGTGATGGGGATAGATTTGCGGGCACAGGCGGCCAAAGCGCTGCGCGACGATACGGTCTACGACTTCGGGACGAAAAAGTGTACTCTGCGGGATTATATGGGCATGTCGGCGACGGCCGATCCGGCAGGCTTGGTAGGCCCGGAAAGCCCGGACCTGCCCATGTACTGGGTGAGCTGGGATGACGCGCAGGCGTTCTGCCGCAAACTCAGTGAGAATGAGGGAGGCGCACTACGTGCGACGAACCGTTTCCGTCTCCCGACGGAGTCGGAGTGGGAGTACGCCTGCCGGGCAGGCATGACGACAGCTTTGTACACCGTCCCCATCGAGATCAAGGGGGCGAATAATGCCCCGGCGTTGGACCCTATCGCCTGGTACGGGGGCAACAGCAGTGTGGCTTTCCCCGAAGGTGTGCGCGGCTGGGATACCTCCGGCTGGAAAGAGAAGCAGTATCCGGGCGGCACGGCCGGCCCGCGCCAGACTGGCCAGAAGCGGCCCAACGCCTGGGGCTTGTACGACATGCTGGGCAATGTTTTCGAGTGGTGTCTGGATTGGTATGGGGCGTACCCCTCCAGTACGTTGACGGACCCCGTGGGACCTGCACAGGGCTCGGACCGCGTGCACCGCGGCGGCGGTTGGTCCGACGGCGCCGCCCACTGCCGGGCGGCCGACCGTGGCCGCTCTGCGCCGTCGCGCGCGGACGACTACCTCGGGTTCCGCGTCGCGTTCGCGGCCCCAGTTCAATGAGGGCATTTCGCTCCACTTCCTTGAGCTGAGCCGGAGAACCCACGCAGGGACGGCGGCGAGCGCGGAGCGCGTGCCCTGCGGAGCAGGGTCGCAGCAGGCCCGGAGAGGGTGCGTAGGCTTGGGGTACAGGGGCTGAAG
>CAILUI010000445.1 GCA_903837355.1 uncultured Victivallales bacterium | reverse complement strand
GGGCGCCTGGGGCGCTTCGCCCTCCAACGGGATACGGCTCAGCGGCGCGTGGGCGCCTGGGGCGCTTCGCCCTCCAAGGGGATACGGCTCAGCGGCGCGTGGGCGCCTGGGGCGCTTCGCCCTCCAACGGGATACGGCTCAGCGGCGCGTGGGCGCCTGGGGCGCTTCGCCCTCCACGGGTGCTACGCATCCTGTTGTGCAGCAAGGCGTACTGCGGGTTTGCGGATCACGGACGAGCGTCGGCCCTGGCATAGGCGAGCAGGGCTGAGCCGGGCAGGTCGCCGATGGCGACCAGCAGCCCCTCTTCCATGAGCTGCTTGCCGGTGGCGCGCTGAATACGGTCGGTATCGAGGTCGGTGACGTCGTAGTGCGCCGCGGGATCCAGTCCCTGCAGTTTGAGGCGTCCGGATTCGAAGATTGACTTCTCCCGGCGGAAGGCCTGCACCATCCCTTCACCGGTCTCGGAGCGGTTGAACTGCCAGGCCATCCAGGCGTCTTTAGTGAGGCTGTAGGAGGTGATCGGGTAGTAGTCGCCGAGGTAGGAACCGGCGACGCGTCGCCACTGGCCCACCAGTTTGCGCAGCAGGTCGTAGTTCAGCTTCGGGTTACGCACGTCGAAGAGGCCATTGGTGAAGGGGGACATGTTACTGCGGAAGAGGTACGGATCGACCGTGTCGGCGCCGGTACCGGAGAGGGGGATCCAGAGCGCAATGCCGTAGCCGCAGCTCTGGGTGCCGATGGGTTCGCAGCGCCAGTCGGTACGCCACAGCGGGATGGCGCGGCGCAGGGTCTCAAGGTCGTTGCGGCGGCCGCCGGAGGCGCAGGTGTCGATGAACATATCCGGGTGTCGCCGCAGCAGTTCGTCCCAGTAGGCCAGGTAGCCTTCGACGTGCCGGATCTCGGTGATGCCCTGGCGGTCGGGCGCGTCGGCCGCGCGCCAGTACGGCAGCGGGTCCATGTTGAAGTCCTGGCGGTAGAGGTCGATACCCTGCTCAGTCAGCAGCCGGTCGACATGGTCGGTCAGCCAGGTGCGCGCGGCGGGATTGCCGAGGTCGAGTAGTCCCCCGGCGCTGCCGCCCAGGACCCATTCCGGGTGGGTGTTGGTGAGCCAGGTGTCGGGGTGGACGCGTTCCGGCTCGAACCAGAGGATCGTCTTCACCCCCTTGGCATGGGCATAGTCACTGATGGCCCGCAGCCCGTTGGGGAAGCGCTGGGCGTCGACCTCCCAGGTGCCGGTCTTGGGCCAGCCGACGGGGGCGCAGGGGTACCAGCCGGCGTCCATCCACCAGCGGTCGATCGGGATGCGCTCGGCCAGGTAGCGGTCGATACAGGCCTTCTGGTTTGCCTCGTTGGCATCCACCATCTCGTTGAACAGGTGCGAGCTGCAGCCGAACAACTCCGGCTGCGGCAGCTTGCCGCCGGGGCGTGGCACATTGTGCGCCAGCATCCAGCTCCGCCAGACGTTTTGCGCGCGAATCCAGTCGCCCGCCCAGAACTGCAGCACGATCAGCGGGCTGCGTATCTCCTCGCCCGGCTGCAGGCTGAAGTGGGTGAGCTCCTGGCCGGCCTGTACGCGCAGGCCGGTCTCGCCGTCGCGGCTCCAGACCGACGACCATTGGCCGGGCCAGCCGACCACGATGATGACCCCATGGCCGGTGGGGGCCTCGAGGTTGAAGTAGGAGAGGTCCGAGTTGGTGGGGCGCCCGCCGGCAGCGCCGATGCGTTTCTCCAGGCCCGGGGTCAGCGGCGTTTCGAGGGGGGCGTAGTCGTTGGGGGCGCAGGGACTGCCGACGGCGTGATGCAGCAGGAATTCGCCGTAGTGGCCACGGGCGAAGCGCGTGTCGAGGGCCTGGATGCCCTCGATGATCGGCGTTGCCTGCGCGCCCGTATTGCGCAGATGCAGGGTCCACTCGACGGTCGGGAAGTCGCGGTACTCGATGCCGACCAGGGTCACCCGCAGTCCGCTCTGCGGATCGGTGTAGGTGAGCGTCCGCTCCGTGCGTTGCGCATCCAGCTCACGGCTCGCCCGTTCCAGGCGCCATTGCGCCAGGAACTGGGCCGAGGGCTGACCGGCGTAGATAAACGAGAACGGCGGCAGGGCCGCCGTGGGTAGCGCCGGTCCGCCGGCGCTCGGCAGATCGGCCACCCCCAGACGCCCCCCGTCGGCAAGCGTGATCTGCGCGTCGGCCCAGTCGGCCTGGTCGCAACTGATGCCGTCCCCCGCGTCGCTCACGCTGAGGGTGAACTCGGTGGCCCCCGCCAGGTCCACCGCGATCTGGACCGGCGGCAGCCCTTCGCGCAGCGTTTCCGAGCGGAAGGCCTCGCGCTCGCCCACCGTGACGACGAAGACGACACTGCCGCGCCCGCCGTTGGTCTGCTCGTTGCTGTCCACACCCACCAGCGCCTCAAAACGCGTGGCGGGTGACGGCAGGCGGACGACAATCTGGCTGTTGGCATGGCAGAAGAGGCCACGGGTGAAGGTGGCCCCCGCCAGGTTGAGCGGCTTGCCGAAGCGCGCGTTCTTCTGGATCAGGTCGTAGTTGGCGACGACCTCCAAACCGGGCCTCGGCGCCGCGGGCGCCGCGTCGCCCACGAACACGGTACTGGCCCAGCGGCGGGCTTCGGCCATCTCATCGGGGGCTGCAGTCATGGCGGTCACCTCACAGGCGAGCTGGGATAGCAGTATGGCCAGGAGTCCGGCGGCGATGGTACGGGCTGCAGGCTGTGGTTGGATGGATATCATGGCTGTGACCTCCAGGACCTGGCAAGCTCGCACCGACACCTAGCGCCGACCGTAGCACGTGGGCGGGCGGCTGCAAGGTGGGTTGGGGCGGCTCGCGGGGTTGCGGTCGCGCGGTTATGGTACCGGATTGCCCATCGGCCCCGGCTGCGGTCGGAGCTAACCCAACGCGACGAGAGCAGAGAAGCCATGAAGATTCTGGTTGCCGGCGGGGCCGGGTACATCGGCAGTTGCTGTACGGAGTACCTGCTCGATCACGGGCACGAGGTCGTTGTCTTCGATGCCTTGCTCAACGGGCACCGGGCGGCCGTGGACGAGCGGGCGACGTTCGTCCACGGGAACCTCCAGGATGCCGCGGCCATCGACGCCGCGTTGGCGGCAGCGCGCCCGGAAGGGGTCATTCACTTCGCCGCCTTCATCGAGGTGGGCGAGTCGATGACTGACCCTGGGAAGTACTTCCGCAACAATGTTTCCTGCGGCTTGAACCTGCTGGAGGCGGCCGTGCGCCAGGGCGTGCGCAAGATCGTCTTCTCGAGTACGGCGGCAGTGTACGGCATGCCGCAGACAATCCCCATCCCCGAGTCCGAGCCGACCCTGCCCGTGAATGCCTATGGCGAGTCCAAGCTGATCTTCGAGCGCATCCTGGGTTGGTATGAGCGTATCCACGGCTTGCGCTACACGGCCCTGCGCTACTTCAATGCCGCCGGGGCCACGGTGCGCTGCGGGGAGGACCACAACCCGGAGTCGCACCTGATTCCGATCGTGATGCAGGTGGCCGAGGGGCGGCGTCCTCAGGTCACCATCTACGGCCATGACTACCCCACCCCAGACGGCACCTGTATCCGCGACTACATTCACGTACTGGACCTGGCGCAGGCACACCTGTTGGCCCTCGAGAGCGACGCCGTCGGCTGCTTCAACCTGGGCAGCGGCAGCGGGCACAGCGTGCGGGCCGTGATCGACACCGTGCGGGCCGTGACCGGCCGCGACCTCCCGGTCGTGGAGGCCGCGCGCCGTGCCGGCGATCCACCGCGCCTGATCAGCGATTCGAGCGCCGCGCGCCGGGTGCTGGGCTGGGCGCCCCGCTTCGACGATCTGCATGCCATCGTCGACTCGGCCTGGCAGTGGCGCCAGAAGCACCCGCATGGCTACGCGCGCTGAGCCGCGGGAAGAGGACTCGATGACGGAGCCAACCGAGAGCCGCGCGTCCGTGCCGGCGGCGAGCCGCGGCGGTGGAGGACTGGCCACCGCCGGGCTCTGGTTGTGCCGGGGGCTGCTGGCGCTGCTGTTCGCCAACGCGGCCCTGAACCTCGCCGCGGGTCTCGGCACCGCGGCCGATCCGGCCCGCGTCTTCAACGGACTGGTCCATGGCGCCTACGCTGACCTGCTGGGCAACCTGGCCTCGCCCGCGGCGGCGTTCGCGGCGGTGCGCACCTGGCCGCCGGCGGCCCTGATCCTCTTCGGCGCCGCCTGGGCGCTGCTGACCGCGGTGGTGCTGTGGCTGCGGCCGGGAGCTGCCGCCGGACTGCTGCTGGCCGGCTTCCTGCTGCTGCTGACCCTGCGCAGCACCGGCGCCGACCTCTGGTCCGACTTGGCCGCGGCCAAGCCGCTGTGGCTGGTGCTGGGGGTTGTCCTGTACGGCGTCGCCATTCTCGTCACCGTCGTGCGCTGGCGACTGCTGCTGGCCGTACAGGGCATTGTGGTGCCACTCTGGGCCTTGGCGCGCCTGACCCTGATCGGCGTCTTCTTCAACCTGGCCATCCCCGGCGCGGTCAGCGGCGACCTGGTGAAGATGGGCTACATCACGGCTCGTGCCGGCGAACGCAAGGCCGAGGCCGTGCTGACCATCCTCGTGGACCGCATCATCGGCATGCTGGGCATGTTCATCGTGGCCACGGTCTCGATCCTGTGTGCCCTGCCGTTGCTAATCGGCCTGGACGCCCGCTATCGGCCCCTGCAACTGGCGGCGGCAACCGTGGCTCTGGGCAGTTGTGGCGGGGTTGTCGGTGTGCTGCTGGTGGAGTTCCGGGCCGTGCTGGTGCGCCAGCCTGGGATTGCCTGGCTGGTGGCGCTGGGGGCACGGGTGATACCCGCTACGCTCGGCGCCCTTCTCGTACGTCTGACCACGGCCCTCGAGTTGTACCGCCACAACCGCCTGACCATCCTCAAAGCCGTCCTGCTTGCTGTCGGCGTGCATGGGTTGCTGGCCACCGCCCTGTGTGCCTTGGGCAAGGCGCTGGGGGAGCGGGCGCTGGGACTGCATCACTACGTCATCACGACCGCCGTCGCGAATGCCGTGGCCTCGATTCCTCTGACTCCTGGCGGCGTCGGCACGCGCGACAAGGTTACCGCCGGCTTCCTCAGCGCTTTCCAGGCCGATCCCGCCTCCAAAGCGGGGTCGATTCCGGTGCTGCTGTCGCTGGTAATCGTCTTCTGGGCCCTGGTGGGTGCCGTCGTCTTTGTGCGCACTGCGCGCCGGCCGCCGGCTTGACAGCAGGGGTCCCGACAGTCACGTTGTCAGCGTGAGGATTTGGCACCGCCCGGCCGCAGGAAACGGGCGGAGTGGACTATACGGAGGTTTGGGCACCATGGACCAAAGCGTTTCTCGTCGGACTTTCATGAAGACCTCGGCCGCCGCCGGTGTCGCCCTGCAGATGGCGGCCGTCTGGGCGCAGGAAAAGGGTCCGCGCCGTCTGAAGGTTGGCCTGGTCGGTGCCGGCGGTCGCGGTAAGGGCGCCGCCGGCGACTGCATGGAGGCGGCCAAGAGCCTCGGCATCGAGCTCCAGGTCGTGGCCGTCGCGGATGCCGTCGAGGAGCGAGCCAAAGACGCCGCCAAGCAGTTCGGCGTGGCGCCGGAGCGCTGCTTCTGGGGCTTTGATGCCTACCGCAAGGTGATGGAGACCGAAGCGGACCTCGTCATCCTGGCGACCAGCCCCAATTTCCGGCCGCTGCACCTCGAAGCGGCCATCGACGCCGGCAAGAACGTCTTCATGGAGAAGCCGGTGGCGGTGGACCCGCCCGGGATCCGCCGGGTGATCGCCGCCGGCGAGAAGGCTAAGACAAAGGGCCTCAGCATCGTCGCCGGGACGCAGCGGCGGCATCAGGCTGGTTACCTCGCCAATCAGTTCCTGGCATCCCAGGGTGCCATCGGCAAGATCGTGGGCGGCTCGGTCTCGTGGTGCGGCGGCAAGCTGTGGTACCAGGCCCGTAAGCCCGGTGAGTCAGATGCCCTCTACATGGTGCGCAACTGGGTGAGCTTCACGGAGATGTCCGGCGACCACATCGTCGAACAACACGTCCATAACCTCGACGTCGCCAACTGGTACATCGGGCGGCCCCCGGTCTCCGCCGTCGGCTTCGGCGGCCGCGCCCGGCGCCAGACCGGCAACCAGTTCGACTTCTTCAGTATCGACTTCGACTACGATGACAATGTGCATATCCACAGCATGTGCCGCCAGGTCGACAAGTGCTACAACGCCGTGCGCGAGTTCTTCGTCGGCAGCGAAGGCTCCATGTGGGGCGCCGGCAAAGTCACCTCCACCAACAACAAGCAGATCGCCGTGCCCGAGTACAAGGTGCATGGGAACCCCTACGTCGAAGAGCACGTGGCGCTGCTGCAGAGCATTGTCGACGGCAAGCCCGTCAACGAGGCCCAGGCCGTCGCCGAGGCCACCATGGCCGCCATCATGGGCCGTATCGCTGCCTACACGGGCGACCTGGTGAAGTGGTCGGACCTGATGACCAAGCAGGACTCGGCGCTCTACGGCCTGACCCTCAAGCCCAGTGCCGAAGACTTCGAGAAGGGTGAGGTGGTGGCGCCGAAAGACGACGTGGTGGCGATTCCGGGCGAGGCCTAGAACCCTGCAGGGGTGGCGTTCCTTGTATGCGACTCGCGAGTCTCACTTCGGTATGTCCGGGCCGCCCTTGGAAGCCGGGTTCTCCGCAACCCGGCCGCGGCATACGGAGATGCCGCGTTCCAGCCCGGCCGGCCGGGGGCTCTACTGAGCATCGACCCCTGAATCCTCTTCCGTCCGTATGGAGACGACCGCAATGAAATCCTCGATCAGAGCGTGGGGTGCACTGGCGCTGGCGGCAATGACCTGGACGGCGCGGGCTGAGCAGCCGGTCCTCTCCGGCGGCGGCGACGTGCTGGTCGTGAAGCTGGGGGCTTTGGCGGCCGAAGCGCGCCTTGCCGACGGCAGCGTGAGTCTGCAGTTCGGGGAGGCAAAGCTGAGCGGCAAAGGCGGTCTGTTCGTGGTGCGGGCCGGTCCGGATGGAGTCCCTCAGGCCAGCAAGCTGACCACGGCGGCGCCCGCTGCCGTGGCCGGCAAGGGCGTGCTGGTTGGCCTGGTCTTGCCAGGGCCGGGTATGGACGGCGCGGCGTTGGTGGTGGCGCCGTTCCCCGGCGCCGCCGACGGCGTGGCGGTGCCGTTGAGCGCCCTCGGCCTGGAGGACGGTGTCTATGCCAGTTACAGCCCCGCGGACAACAGCTTTTCCGGCCCTCGCCGGGGCCTGCTGAGTCCGCTTGCCGGGGCCGGTCTGGTGTTTGTCGCGCGCTGCGCCGAGCGTCCCGCGCTGATTGCTACCTCGGCGACCATGCCTGGCCCGGAGCGCGTCAGCGCGGTCGCCTGGGATGGCGCCAAGAGCCTGCTGGCCGGGAGCGCCGCCGTGCAGGAGAAGGAGCGTTTCGAGCTGCGTCTTCTGGCCCCCCCGGAACCGGTCCGCTGGCTGGCCGAGGCGGCGGCCGTCAGCCCCGAAGACGCCCAGGCTGGCGTGCGCATCGATACCCTGCAGACGCGGCAGTGGCTGCGGGTGATCATCGAAAGTCCGACGGCGCGGACGGTGCGCTGGTCGGTGACCTTCGCCCAGAAGCCCGCCGTCGCGGCGGCGCCGCCGGCGGGTAACGTGACCCTGACCGCGACCGCGGTCGGGCCACGGTTGGTGCAGTTGCGCAGCAGCGGCGCCCTCGGTGACTTGGTTGCGCGTCGCGACGACGGCGCCGAGATCGCGCTGTCCGGCGGTATGGCCAATGACCGCGCCGCCTTGCCGGGCCGCAAGACCACCTACACGCTGCTGCCCTCGAGTTGGGCCGCGGCCCCCCCCGCGGCGCTGGCGACGGCCGAGGTCACGACCCCCGAGATGCCGCCGCGTCCGCCCCTGCCGAACGTTTTCGCCACCGACGTCAAGCCCGTGCAAAATGTCAGCGGCTGGAATGGCGCTCCCCGGCGCAATCTCTCCATCGACGAGAACCCCCTGCGCATCCGCGGCGAGACCTTCACCCAGGGCATCGGTACCCACGCGGTCTCCGAGATCAGCTACAAGGTGCGCTCTGACTTTCGCCGTTTCGTGGCCCTGGTAGGCGTCGATGACGAGAAGGACGGCGCGGGCACCGTCAGCTTCTCCGTGTGCGCCGATGACAAGCCACTGGTGGACACCGGTAAGCTCACTACCGCCGATGACGCCCGGGCGATCAATGTCGAGATCCCGAAGGGCACCAAACTGCTGCGCCTGCTGGTCGGCGATGCTGGCGACGGGGTCGGTTGCGACCACGCCGACTGGGCCAACGCCGGCTTCATGACCGAGGGCGAGCCGCAACCTGAGGAACTGCTCAACGAGTGGCTCGAGCCTGGCTTCACCGCACTGTTCAACGGCAAGGACCTGACCGACTGGGACGGCGACCCGCGCCTGTGGTCCGCCCAGGACGGCGCCATTCGCGGCGAGACTACAGCGGAGAAGGTGGCGGCTGGAAATACCTTCCTCATCTGGCGCGGCGGCATCCTCAAGGACTTTGTGCTGAAGCTCAAGTTCCGCATCGCGGACGGCAACTCGGGGGTGCAATACCGCAGCAAGGACATGGGCGACTGGAAGGTCTCCGGCTACCAGGCCGAGGTCGAGAATACACCGGGCAAGGTTGGCTTCCTCTACGATGAATCGGCCCGTGGTTGGCTGGTGAACGTCGGGGACACCATGACGATCACGGCCGACGGCACCAAGCAGGTCACCGGCAAGACCGGCGACAAGGAGGCGCTGATCAAGGCTGGTTACTACAAGGACAAGGACTGGAACCAGTACACCATCACGGCCCGCGGCCGGCACCTGGTGCATCAGCTCAATGGCTATACCACGATGGAACTCACGGACAACGATGCCAAAGGCTTTGCGGCCGCCGGCATCTTCGCCCTGCAGATCCACGCCGGGCCGCCCATGCGGGTGGAGTTCAAGGATATCCAGCTCAAGCAACTGCAGGCCGAGTACGGCGACCCCATCGCCCTCTTCAACGGCCGCGACCTCGAGGGCTGGACCGTTTCCAACGAGGCCTTGAAGGACACCTTCGGCGTCAAGGATGGCGCCATCACCGACACCGGCAACCCGGCCGGCTACCTGCGCACCACGGCGGACTACACGAACTACGTCCTGCGCCTGCAGTTGCGGCACGTGAGCGAAGGAAACTGCGGCGTTCTGCTGCGTCTGGTGGGGCCGGACAAGGTCTGGCCACGGTCCATCGAAGCGCAGGGCTTGAGCCGTACGGTCGGCGACATCTTCAACATCGACGAGTTCCCCATGAAGACCGCGCCGGGCCGGACCAACGGCCGGCACACGCCCAAGCTCAACCCCAGCAACGAACGGCCGCTGGGCGAGTGGGACCAGTATGAGATCACACTGGACGGCGGTGACCTGGATATCCGGGTCAACGATCTGCTGCAGAACGAGGCCAGCGAGTGCTGGGAGACCGCGGGCAAGATCGGCCTGCAGTCGGAAGGCGCCCAGATGGAGTTCCGTAACGTCACGCTGATCCCGATCACCAAGACCTCAGCCCCGGCCGCCAAGTAGGCCGGGCGGACGCGGCGGGCATGGGCAGTGCCATGCATCCAGGAGGCGACGCCGATGGCAGCTGACTTCCCCAGGATCAAGCCCCCGGATACGACCGTGCCGCCGCCGGCGGGCTGCGCCCGGCACCGCGAAGAGATGCTCCTGCTGGCCCTCCAGAAGAAGCTGGCCGGGAAGAAGCTCTCGGTGAAGGAGCGGGAGGCAACCGGCGCCGAGGTGGCGCGCCTGGAAGCCCTGCTCGGGCTGGAGTAGGCGTGGGGTGCCAGTACCGCGCCCGGGCCGGGGAACCGGCCGGTCTGGAGCAGGCGCGTGCCGCGCCGGGGCCGGGTACCGGCGCCCCCGGCCTACGAGGAGCCCGTGATGACGAGGTCGTCCTGGAGCGCCCGGGTCGCGTAGCGACCGTCCCCCGCCTCGCCCTACTCTTCCCGTGCGGCCTTGATTTCGTCCGGGGTAAGCAGGCGCATGCGGATCTCTTTCAAGGCCGCTTTGGTGTGCCAGGTGGCGATGCCGAAGGGCTTGCAGTTCTCGACCTCGCCGCGCACGGTGATGCGGCGCTCGCCAGGATGGGCGTTGACGACCCGCTTCTCCCCGATCCATGCCTGGATACGGTCCTCGGTCACGCGCAGGCGCACCGGGTACCAGCGGTTGTTCTCGAAGGCCTGCGAGGTCGTGGTCTCGTTCTGCGAGGCATCCATGCCGTCGAATGACGAGATGCCGACCAGGCTGCCACCCCAGCCGCCGACGATCAGGCTGCAGAATGCATCCTTGATGGGGAAGGTCACTCCGCAGAAGAAGTCGCTGCCGGTCACGCGCATGGCCTCGAGGCTGACCTCGTAGTCCAGTTTGGGGACGTTGCGGGTCGAGGTCACGCCCGACATCGCGGCGGCACCCATCTCCAGGATCAGCTTACCGTCGTCGACGTGGACCTCTTCCGGCGGTCCGCCGAAGTCCGTCACCTTCCAGCCGTCCAGGGTCTTGCCGTCGAACAGTTGGATCCAGGCCGGTTCCGCGGCGCCGACGCAGAGGCCGATGCAGGCGGCTACGGTCGACAGGGCAGCGAGCCGTTTCAGGACGAGAGAACGCATGGTGTGGGCCCTCCGAGGGATTGCAGAGCGTGGTTTACCGCGGCGGGTTCGATGCGCCGCAGGCACTGATAGGACTGATCGGACCGGGTGCAGGTGCGACTCAGGCACGGCGCGCATGTTGTCGGTTCGGAGAGGACAATCCAGCGTCCGCCGATAGGGCCGGTGGCCACGGCATCGGTGGAGCCGAAGACGGCCACGCCGCGGCCGCCGAGTGCGGCGCCCAGATGCATGGCGCCGCTGTCGTTGGTCACCGCCAGGCCGGCCACCTTGAGCACCGCCATCAGTTCGCGCAGCCCGGTCTGTCCGGCCAGATTGAGCACGTCGGGCAGCGCCTTCTGGATGGTCTCACCCGCGGCGCGCTCCTTGGCCGTACCCACCACCACCAGGCGTCCGCCGCGTTGCTGCCAGGCGTCGGCGACAGCGATGAAGTGCTCCACGGGCCACTGTTTGGCGGGGCCATAGGCAGCCCCCGGCGCCAGGGCCAGCCAGGGTCCGGCGTCGGCCTGTACCCCGACCGCGGCCGCCACGTCTACGGCGTCCGCCACCTGCAAGGGCGGGCAGTCCGTGGACCATTCCACGGTCCCGAAGACCGCGGCCAGTTCGAGATAGCGCGAGAGTTGGTGGCAGTCGCTTTCGCCCTTGTGCCGAGGCCACTCGGGCAGGCGGTGAGTCAGCAGCAGGCTGCGGCCGCGACCGGCACGGCCGAGGCGGACCGGGATGTCGCGACGGTAGACATCCCAGGCCGAGCCGAAGGAGTTGGGCAGGACGACGGCGACTCCCGGTCGCAGCCGATGGAGCTCACCGCGTTCGCTGGCGCCGCAACGGGGGCCCGGCATCGGGACGACCTGCGACACCCAGGGCGCCGCTTCCCAGAGCGGCTGCATGAAGGCTGGGCAGAGGACAAACACGCCGCAGGGGTCCGGCACAAAACGGCTCATGCGGTAGACCGCGGGCAGGGTCATGAGCGCGTCCCCGAGCCAGTTCGTAGCCCGGATGAGCAGGCCATTGCCCCACGGCAGGCAGGCGGGATCCAGGCGCAGGCCCGGCTCGCGCGGCCGCAGAATGGGCGTATAGGGCTGCAGGTCCACAGTCGTTAACATAGCGCTACAGCCGCGTCCTACAGGGGTGGTTCGAGGGCCAGCGCGCTGACGTCGCTGTGCTCCGCACGGGGCGTTGCCGGGGGCTCGTCCAGAATGTCGCGGACCTTGCGGGCGAGGCCGTCCCGGAGGAAGGGCTTGGCGAGGAAGTGCAGGTCCTGGTCCAGAAGGCCGCGGTGGGCGATGGTGTCGGCGGTGTAGCCGGACATGAACAGGCACTTCAGCGTCGGTCGCTGACTGGCCAAGTGCCGCGCCAGATCGCAGCCGTTGAGCCCCGGCATGACCACATCGGTCACCAGCAGATCGATCACGCCGGGCTGCGCCGCCGCCAGGTGTATGGCGTCCTCCGGATCCGCCGCCGCCAACACCGTGTAGCCCAAGGCCTCAAGAAAAAGCCGCGAGGTGGTGCGTACGGACCTCTCATCCTCGACCAGCAGGATGGTCTCTGTACCCCCGCGGCAGGCTGGCAGTGCCGCGGCGGCCGTGGCCGGTGCGCCGGCGGCGGCACTGCGGGGCAGGTAGATCCTGAAAGTTGTGCCCTTCCCAAGCTCACTGGTCACGGCGATGAAGCCGCCGTTCTGGCGGACGATGCCGTAGATCGTGGCCAGCCCCAGCCCCAGCCCGGTACCCTCACCTACGCCCTTGGTCGTGAAGAAGGGCTCGAAGAGGTGCCGGAGTGTGTCCGCGTCCATGCCGCAGCCGCTGTCACTGACGGCGAGCATGACGTACTCACCCGGGACCGCGTCGGCGAACTCCGCGCAGTCGGCCGGGCCCAGGGTGGCGTTCCGGGTTTCGATCGCCAGGGCGCCCACCCCGCCGATGGCGTCGCGGGCGTTGACGGTGAGGTTGGCGAGGATCTGATCGAGCTGCGACGGGTCCAGTCGTACCTCCCACAGCACGGCCCCCGGTTGCCAGGTCAGGTCGATGTCCTCGCCCAGCAGGTGGCGCAGCATCTTGAGCATGCCCGCCAGGGCGTCGTTGAGGTCGAGCACCTGGGGTGCGATGACTTGCTTGCGGGCGAAGGCCAGCAGTTGGCGCGCGATGCCGGCGGAGCGTTCGGCGTCGTGGGTGATCTCGTCCAAGTACTCGCGGGCAGGGTGGGGTGTCGGCAGCTCGTCCCGGCAGAGTTCAACGTAGTTCATGATACCGGTCAGCAGGTTGTTAAAGTCGTGCGCCACGCCGCCGGCCAGGCGGCCGATGGTCTCCATCTTTTGGGCCTGCTGCAACTGGTCTGCCACCCGAAGTTGCTCGCTGACATCGCGCCCGATGGCCACGTAGTTCACGATCTGACCGGCGTCGCCGAACACGGGCGAGGCCGTGACCTCCGCGGTATACTGCGTCGCGTCCTTCCGGAGGCCGACGAAGCGCCCTTGCCAGACGCGGCCGGCCGCGATGGTCGCCTGGCACTGGCGGTAAGACGCCTCGTCCTGGCGCGCGCTCTTGAAGAGACGCGGGCGCCGGCCGATGGCCTCGTCGCGGGCGTAGCCGGTGACGGCCTCGAACGCCGGGTTGACGTAGAGGATGGTCCCCTCCGTATCGGTGATGAGGACGGTCTCCGTGGCCTGTTCGACCACCGTGGCCAGTCGTTTCAGATCGGCTTTGGCGCGGGTCTCGTCCTCCAGGATGCCGAGCAGGGTCTGGCGGGCCTGGTTACTCTCCGCCAGCAGCGCCTCAACGCGTGCCTCTGCCTGCCGACGCTCGGTGATGTCTTGGATGATCGAGTGCAGAACGCTGCGCTCGCCGAAACGGATTCGGCTCGACGACACCTCCACGTCACGCAGCGAGCCGTCCGCCAGGCGGTGCTGGAACACGAAGCGCCGGCCCTGCTGCGGCGAGACCGACGCCATCGCTTGGCGGATGGCGGCGGCGGGCAGGGTATTGAGGTCGCTGATGCGCAGGGTCAGCAACTGCTCGCGTGGGTAGCCATAGAAGGCCACCGCCGCGGCGTTGGCGTCGACGAGTGCACCATCGGCAGGATCGATCAACAGCATGGGCGCTGAGTTCTGGGCGAACTGACCACGGTAGGACTCCGCGCTTTCCCGCAACGCCGTCTGCTGGGCGCGGATACCCGCATCGGTGCGGCGCAGCAGGACGTAGATCGAGCTCAACAGCAACGTCAACAGCACCGCACTCGCGGTGCCGCCCAGCCCCAGCACACGCCGGAAAGCAGCTTTGGCGGCGGAGATGTCGCGCATGACCAGGAGTTGGCCGACGACCGTCGCCGAGGCGTCCAGAAGGGGCGCCGTAGAGACCCGCCAGCTCTTGCCGTTACAGAGGACTTCGCCGTCCACCGTCCGGCGGGCCGGAGCGGCGGCGCTGTCCGGGTTCAGCAGCGGCAGGAAGGCCTCGGGGAGCCGGCCCTGCGAGGCGTAGGCTACAACGGCGCCGGGGAGGCGGTCCCATTCGGGCTCGCGGCCGAGCGTACGCATCCCACTCTCCCAGGCCGAGCGCTCCAGCACCGCCTTGGAAAGGGTCACCGCCACGTGGTTCCCGGAGCGGGTATGCAACGTCTGCAGCACGTCCTCGATCTCCCGGCCCAGTTCGACGTAGCCGAGGAGAGTGGCGCCGTCAAAGACTGGATGCACGAGCCGGAGCGTGAAGGTGCCCAGCGACCCCAGTTCGATACCGGAGGCGGTGCGGCCGGTGCGCTCGGCCTCGCGCGCCGTGAAGCGCTCGATGCGGTCTCCGCGTTGCTCGGGACGATGCAGGCGCAGAAGGCAGAGGCGCTGGGCATCGAGGACGTAGAAGTGCGTGACCCCGCCGTCACGCCGCAACCGCTCAAACTCGGGTTGCCAGGCGGCGAGAAGCGCCTCGACGTCGCGCTCGCGTAGCGCCCTCCCCAGCGCCGGGTTGGCTACAACGGTCTCCGTGTAGGCGTTGAGGACGGCGGTCTGCTGCTCGAGCGCCACGCGCAGGTCGCCGGTGACCTCGGTGAGATCGGCCGTGATCTCTGCGGTCAGCCGCTGGCGGTGCTGTTGCCAGAGGAGCGCTCCGGCACCGAGCATCAGCAGGCTTATCATCGCCGCCAAAGGCACCAATAGGCGGCGCAGCACCGGTGTCGGCAAGGCGTCACGGCGGCGGCTGGAGGCCAGGGCGGCCGTCGCGCCGATGACCAGCACCAGCACCAGCCCGATCAGTGGGGCGGCCTGCGCCGCGACGTCCCACTTCCAGACCCGTGCATCGATGTCGAGTCCGACCAGGGCCAGCGGGGCGCCGCCGGCCGGATCGGCCAGCGGCACCAGGGCCGAGATCCACGTTCCCCAGCGGTCTGTGTAGGGACCGTCAACGGTCTCGGAGCCGGCCGCGAAGGCGCGACGGAAGCACTCGGGTGCTTCCGGGTATTCCTGTCCGGGCGCAGCATGGTCTTGCGAGGTGGCCGGCTCGGAGTCCAGGTAGAAGAACAGGGCACCATCGCTGCGCCGCCCCATCAGGTACGCCCAGCGCCAATCCGTGTTGACGGCAACCACCGCCCTGATCTGCTCGGTAAGCCGCCGGTACTCCGGCTTGTCAAGGTCGGCGTTCGTGCCTGAGAGCGTCTGGATGTGCTCGAGGTTGAGCGCCTGCGCCACCAGCCGCGCCTGCTGTAGCAGTTCCGCACGGAGCCCTTGGTCAGCCCGCCGGGCGGAGAACCAGGTGACCGCGCCGCACAGCGCCAGCGCGGTAACGACTAGGAGGGCGCGCGCGGCGCTGCTCGGCCAGCGGGGTACCGCTGCCGGCTGGCTTGCCAGACCGAGGACCATCGTAGGGCTCCGTATCCGCTCCAGGGCTGGCCGGACAGATCAGGTCGCCGTCGCGCGGCCGCCCCGCCCCGCCCGCTACCGCACCCGCGTCGGCCAGTCCAAGCTGCCAGCAGTGCGGGCGTGGCACTGCCTGACAGCGGGCGAAGGTAATACCGCGCCGCGCCCGCCGCAAGACGGGGCGGCGGTTGAATGGGATCTCCGGGCAGCGCGAGGGGCAGCCAAGCCCGGAGGGCTGTACAGTGTGAGGGGTGGCGCGGCTGCCCGCGGGTGCCAGCACAGCGCCAGGGGCTCTTCAACCGTACTGCTGACAGGGGCGACAGGCATGGGCACCAGGGCGGTCTCAGCAACGTTGGCAGCGGCCGTCGCGCCGGAGGCGCAGGGCGAGGTGTTGTACAACGGCATCGCCCTGCCACCGCAGTGGCCGCCGCGCCGGGCCGACATCGACCGCCAGCCGCTGCCGCCGCCCTACCTGCTGGCGCCACCACGGCGGATCCCCATCGACGTCGGTCGCCAGTTGTTCGTGGACGATTTCCTGATCGAGTCCGCGACGCTGCAACGCGTCTACCACCAGGCCAGCTACCACCCGGCAACCCCGATTCTGCGCCCCGACCAGCCCTGGGAGTGCACCGGCAAGGGCCCCATGGCGATGGTGTTCAGCGATGGCGTCTGGTTCGACCCCGCCGACCGACTCTTCAAGATGTGGTATTACGCCGGCCACGGCGGCGGGGCCACGGCTTACGCGCTGTCCCACGACGGTATCCGTTGGGAGAAGCCGCTGCTGGACGTCGTCCCGGGCACCAACATCGTCCACCTGGGCCAGCGCGACTCGGGTACGGTCTGGCTCGACCACGCCCCCCGCGACCTGGGCGAGCGCTTCAAGATGACCCTCTACGACGCCGGCCGGCTGCTGCTGTTTCGCTCGCCCGACGGCATCCACTGGACCCAGGTCGCCCGCGGTGGCCAGACCGGCGACCGCAACACCTTCTTCTATAACCCCTTTCGCCAGCGCTGGGTGTACAGCCTGCGCGGGGAATCGCCCTGGGCCGGCCGCATGCGACGCTACTGGGAAACGGGTGACTTCTTCAGCTTCAGCGACGCGACTGCCGACGGGGGCGACGTCGTGCCGTGGACAGGGGCTGACAGCGCCGACCCGTGGCGTGACGACCTGCGCTCGGCCCCGCAGCTCTACAACCTGGACTGCGTGGCCTATGAGAGCCTCCTGATCGGCCTGTTCAGCATCTGGCGCGGCGACTACCGCTGGCCCGGCGAGGCCACCGCCGCAGCCCTCGAACTGCAGCGACTCGGTCGACCGAAACAGAACTCGGTCTGCATTGGCTTCAGTCGCGATGGTTTCCACTGGGACCGGCCCGACCGGCGCCCGTTCTGCCCGACCTCCGAGACGCCGGGCGACTGGAACTGGGGCAACATGCAGTCGGCCGCCAACGTCTGCCTTGTCGTCGGTGATCAGATCCATATCTACGTCAGCGGCCGGGCCGGCAGGAGCCTCCCTGGATGCGAGTTCGCCGATGCCGGCGGCAGCACCGGCCTAGCCATCCTGCGTCGCGATGGCTTCGCTTCCATGAACGCCGGCCCCGCGGCAGGCGTACTGACCACGCGGCCACTGTGCTTCCAGGGCAGGTACCTCTTCGTCAACGCCGCCACGGCACAAGGTGCGCTGCGCGTTGAGGTGCTGGACGAAGGCGGAACGGTGATCGAGCCCTTCACCCGAGCGGCCTGCCTGCCGGTGAGCGCCGACCAGACCCGGATCCCGCTGCGTTGGGCCGCCGGGGCTGACCTGGGCGCGCTGGCCGGAAAGACGGTCCGCTTCCGCTTCCACCTGCGCCAGGGGGCACTCTACGCCTTCTGGGTGAGCCCGGAGGCGAGCGGCGCCAGTCACGGCTACGTTGCTGGCGGCGGGCCCGGCTTCGACGGCCCGCTGGACACCGTGGGCGGTGGCGCGGCCATGAAGCCGCCGCCGGCAAGCGCGGTGCCGGTCCTTGATTTCAAGGTTGCGCTGGAGGTGCCGTTGCAGGAGTTGCGCACCGACTACTGCTGGTTCCACCCGCGTTGTGCAGCCCTCCAGGGCGCCGACCCCACCCGCCCTCCGGTCGTCGTGATGACGCTCCAGAAACATCTGATGGTCAGTGATTTCTACTCTGGTTTATACAGCATGCGAACGGACGATCTCGGCCGGACTTGGCGGGGGCCGGTGGAGATTCCGGAGCTGGCCTGGCGCCGCGAGCCAGATGGGACCATCGTCGCGGTGGCCGATGTGACCCCTGGCGCTCACGCCGCTACCGGCAAGGTGCTGGCCATCGGGGCGCAGGTGCGCTACAGCCCAGCCGGCGCGCAATTGGAGGACGTGCCGCGGGCGCATTCGACCGCCTATGCGGTCTACGATCCCCAGGCCGACCGTTGGTCGCCTTGGCGCCCGGTCGAGATGCCCGCGGGCGCGGTGTTCGACTATGCCCGCAGCGCCTGCGCGCAGTTCCTGACCGCAGACGACGGCACGCTGCTGGTGCCCTTCTACCACGGCCGCGCGGCCACGGTACCGGCCAGGGTAACGGTGTTTCGCTGCACCTTCGACGGCACCGAACTCAGACTCGCGTCGGCCGGCAACACGCTGGAACTCGAGGTCGTGCGGGGGCTGTGCGAGCCGTCGCTGGCGCGCTTCGGAGGGCGCACCTACCTGACCTTGCGCAACGACCTCAAGGGCTACGTCACGGTCAGCGACGACGGCCTGCACTACGGGCCGATCCGGCCCTGGACCTTCGACGACGGCGGCGAACTGGGCAGCTACAACACCCAGCAGCATTGGCTCGCGCACAGCGACGGCCTCTTCCTCTGCTACACGCGCCGGGGCGCCAACAACGACCACATCATGCGGCATCGCGCCCCGCTGTTCATGGCCCAAGTCGACCCCGAGCGCCTGTGTGTGCTGCGCCAGACCGAGCAGGTCCTGCTGCCGGAACGTGGCCTGATGCTCGGTAACTTCGGCGCGGCCGCGATCACCGCCGGAGAGTCGTGGGTGACCGACTCGGAGTACGTGCCCAGCAGCGCTGCCGGCAAGCCGACGGCGGCTGGGGGCAAGGGCTCGACCTTCGTCGCCCGCGTCCTCTGGTCCACAGCCAACCGCCTCGTCCCGGGCCGGTGAAGCGCATGGAACGCTTGGCAACCCCTGGCGGCACCGCTACACTACTGCGGCCGGGACGGCCCGGGCAGTCCGCCTGCCGGCCGTCGGGCTGCGACCACGAACCGGTTCGGTCGCCACCCAGAGGACTTTCGTGATGTCAGGTTGGTCCGACACGCTTTACGAGTTACTGCTGCGCACGTCGACCGACCTGCCCGCGGACGTCGAGGGCGCGCTCCGCCAGGCGCGGTTGGACGAGGCCGCGCCCAACGCCACGGCGGCGCTGGAGACCATGCTGTACAATGCTGAGTTGGCGCGGGCGCGTCGTCTACCCCTCTGCCAGGACACCGGGACGCTCCTGTTCTGGGTCAGCGTGCCGCCGCGCACTGTCTCTCAGGCTGAGTTCAGCAGCGCCGCGGCAACCGCTATCGCCGCCGCCACCGCGGCCGGCGTTCTCCGGCAGAACTGCGTCGAGACCCTGAGCGGGCGCAATACGGGCGACAACCTCGGCCCCGGTAGCCCCGTCATCCACTGGCACGAGGTCGCCCGCGACGATGTCGAGGTGGCCCTCATCCTCAAAGGCGGCGGCTGTGAGAACGTCGGCGCCCAGTACTCCCTGCCTGATGCCGGCCTGGCGGCAGAGCGGAACCTGGACGGGGTGCGCCGTTGTGCGCTGGATGCCGTGGTCCGCGCTCAGGGGCAGGGCTGTGCGCCGGGAGTGCTCGGCATTGCCATCGGTGGCGACCGCGCCACCGGCTATGCCGAGAGTAAGGAGTTGCTGTTGCGGCGGTTGGGCGAGCGTAGCCCGGTTCCGGAGCTCGCGGCGCTGGAGCGGCGTCTCCTGCATGAGGCCAACACGCTGGAGATCGGCCCCATGGGCTTCGGCGGCCGCACCACCCTCCTGGACGTCTTCATCGGCTGCCGGAGCCGGGTGCCGGCCAGCTATTTCGTCAGTATCTCCTACATGTGCTGGGCCTACCGGCGGCGCCGCGTCGTGGCGCTGCCCAGCGGCGAGCCGGTGAGATGGGAGTGAGTCCCCAGCGCGTGCGGTCACGCCGATCCGTCTGATCCGTCTGATCGGTCGGATCCGTCCGATCCGTCTGATCGAGCCGCGGCGGGTGGCCCCCGCCGCCGCTCAGGAGAAGTGCAAGCATGAGCAGCATCTTGGCGATTCACGGCGGCACGCCGCTGCGGACGACGCCCTTTCCGGCCTGGCCGCGGTGGGACGAGTCCGATGTCGAGGCCGTTGCGGCGGTGGTCCGCAGCGGCTGCTGGGGCCGTCTGAGCGGTTCGCGCGTAGCGGCCTTTGAGCGCGAGTTTGCCGCGTTCCAGGGCGCGCAGTACGGCCTCGCCGTGGTGAGCGGGTCCGTGGCGCTGCGCCTGGCGCTGCTGGCGGTGGGCGTTCAGGCCGGGGATGAGGTCATCGTGCCGCCCTATACGTTCATGGCCACTGCCACCAGCGTCATCGAAGCCAATGCCGTACCCATCTTCGTCGACATCGATCCGGATACCTACTGCCTGGACCCGGCGGCCTTCGCGGCCGCCATCACGCCCCGCACCCGCGCGGTCATCCCGGTGCATCTGGGCGGGCAGGCGGCCGACATGGACCGCATCTGCGCCGTCGCCGCTCGGCACGGCATCGCGGTCATCGAGGATGCGGCCCACGCTCACGGCGGCACCTACCGGGGGCGCGGCCTGGGGGCGATCGGTGATCTCGGCTGCTTCTCCTTCCAGGCCTCCAAGAACCTCAACTCCGGCGAGGGTGGCGCCATCCTCACCAACAGCGAGGACCTCGAGGACCGCTGCCGGGCCCTGCATCACTGCGGCCACCGCAAGGGCGGCCAGCGCTTTGAGCATCCCGTTTTCGGCGGCAACTACCGTCTCGGCGAGTTCCAGGGGGCGCTGCTACTGAACCAGCTCCAGCGGCTCCGCGCCCAGACGGAGACCCGCAACGCCAACGGCCTTTACCTCAACGCGAAGCTGGCTGCTGTTCCCGGCCTGCGGCCGCTGGCGCGCGGGCGGGGCGAGACCCTGCACCCGTACCACCTCTACGTCTTCCGCTACGATACCGAGGCCTGGGGCGCTCCCCGCAGTCGCTTCGTGGCCGCGTTGCGGGCCGAGGGCATACCGGCCAGCGAAGGCTACACGGTTCCGCTCTATCGCCAGGGCCTCTTCACCCAGAAAGCGTTCGGCCCCTACACCGGCTACCAGCAGACCCGGCCGGATCTGGACTACGCCGCGACCGACTGCCCGGTGTGCGAGCGGGTCTGCGCCAAAGAGGGCTGCTGGTTGCCGCAGAGCCTGCTGCTGGGATCGCGAGAGGATATGGATGACGTCGTGGCCGCCGTGACCAAGCT
The DNA here is from genome assembly GCA_903837355.1 of uncultured Victivallales bacterium. Taxonomy (GTDB): domain Bacteria; phylum Verrucomicrobiota; class Lentisphaeria; order Oligosphaerales; family JAFGRS01; genus CAILUI01. The sequence goes on along the minus strand of CAILUI010000445.1, from coordinate 3,482 downwards.
CTCCGAGCGGCGGGGGGAGCTGTGACACGTTGAGCAGCACCCTCTTCAACCGTGATGATGCCGTTTCGGCCGGCAGTAGCCAGGCCGAGGGCGCGGCGTTGACCGATTGCACCGTGCGCGGCACCGTCCTGCGCATCGTCTTCGCCAGCGCCGATGGCGCCTACGTCGTGCTCAGGCTCGTGGACGAACAGCAGCGCGAACTCACCCTGGTGGGGGCGCTGACCAACATCATGGAAGGCCAGGAGGTCGAGGCGGTCGGCCGCTGGGAGACCCACAAGGACCACGGCCGCCAACTGCGCGTCCAGGCCTGCCGCGCCCTCCTGCCCAGTTCCGCCGAGGGCATCCAGCGCTACCTGGGCTCGGGCCTGATTCCGGGCATTGGCCCCACCTATGCCGCCCGCATCGTTGCGCATTTCGGCACCGAGACGTTGACCGTGCTGGACCAGTACTCCGAGCGTTTGCGCGAGGTCTCCGGCATCGGCCGCAAGCGCATCGCCGAGATCCGCAAGGCCTGGCAGGCGCACGCGCAGCAGCGTGAAGTCACCATCTTCCTGCAGAGTCTCGACATCAGCCCGGACTACTGCGCCCGCATCCTGGCCCGCTACGCGGTGTCGGCAGCGGAAGTCGTGCGCCGCAACCCCTACCAGCTCGCTGCCGATATCCACGGCATAGGCTTCCTCAGCGCCGACCGCATCGCCAGCCGCCTCGGCGTCGAGCGCGAACACCCACTGCGCCTGGCCGCCGGGGTCGAGTACGTTCTCGAGCAACTGGCGCAGAATGGCCATGTCTGCTTCCCCTCCGCCGCCCTCTGCGCCGAGGCCGCCAAGATCCTCGAGGTGAGTGACGAGAAGGCAGGGGAGGGGCTGACGGGGGCCATCCAGGCTGGTCGCGTCATGCGCGAGGAGCCCCCGGCCGACCCCAGCCAGCCGATGGTCTACCTGCGTCGGTTGCTGCAGGCCGAGGCCGACCTGGTCGAAGCTCTGGGCCTGCTTCTGGCCGGCCCGGTAGCGAGCGCCGCCCGCGTCGACACCAGCCGCCTCGGCGAAGGCTTCCGCCGCCTCAATGCCGAGCAGCAGCAGGCCGTCCAACAGGCCTTCCGCAGCCCGCTCAGTATCATCACCGGCGGCCCCGGTGTTGGCAAGACCACCGTCGTGGGCCAGGTGGTCGCCCTGGCCCGCCACCTGCGCCGCAAGGTCCTGCTCGCGGCCCCGACCGGGCGCGCCGCCAAGCGCATGAGCGAGGCGACCGCCCTCGAGGCCACGACCATCCACCGGCTGCTGCAATGGGACCCGACCCAGGGCGTCTTCGTCCACGGGCCCGACAACCCGCTGCGCTGCGACCTGCTGATCCTCGACGAGGTCTCCATGCTGGACGTCATCCTCGCCGCCCAGCTCTTCCGGGCCGTCGCCCCTGATACCAGCGTCGTCCTCGTCGGCGACAAGGACCAGCTCCCCAGCGTCGGCCCCGGCGCCGTCCTGCACGACCTGATTGCCAGCGGCCGTATCCCGGTCACCCAGCTCACCCACATCTACCGCCAGGATGCAAACAGCCGCATCGTCAGCAACGCGCACGCCGTCAACCGCGGTCAGATGCCCGACCTGCGCCCGGTGCCGGCTGAGATCAAGGCCGACTTCTACTGGATCGAACAGGACGACCCCGAACGCGCCGCGGAACTCATCGCCCGGATGGTCGCCGAGCGCATCCCCGAGCGCTTCGGCCTCAAGCCTCTGACCGACATCCAGATCCTGGCGCCCATGCACCGTGGTACCTGCGGCACCGCTGCCCTCAACGAACGCCTGCAACAGGCCCTCAATCCCGCCGGCCAGCGCCCTGAGTTCTCCTTCGGCGAACGCCACTTCCGCGTCGGCGACCGCGTCATGCAGACGGTCAACAACTACGACAAGGGCGTCTTCAACGGCGAACTGGGCCAGATCACCGCCATCGACCACCGGGCCAAGACCTTCTCACTGAGCTTTGACATCGGCGTGGTCGACTACGAATGGGCCGAAGCCGACCAGATCCTGCACGCCTACGCCGTCACCGTCCACAAGAGCCAGGGCAGCGAGTTCCCCGCCGTCGTCATGCCGCTGCTGACCCAGCACTACGTCATGCTGCAGCGCAACCTCGTCTACACCGCCATGACCCGCGCCCGTAAGCTCCTCATCATGATCGGCACCCGCCGCGCCCTCGCCATCGCCCTCGGCAACAACGCCCCCACCCTGCGCCACACCCGCCTGGTGCAACGCCTCAGCCTGGTCCCGCCTGAGCCCTCGGGCGAGACGCCGTACTGATACCACCCGTGCCTCGCCCTCACTGCAGCACCTCGCGCACCTTCTGGAGACCGTCCAGACCGATGCACTCGATGCGGTCGTGGATGGGGTAGCGTGGCGCGCCAGGGTAGACGACCCAGAGGCGCTCCAGGTTGAGGTCGCTCAGCGCGTTGGTCATCGAGCGCGTCAGCGTCGGCGCGTCCTGGTACTTGATCTCGAAACCCCAGTTCCTCCCTTTGCGGACCAGGAGCAGATCGAGTTCTGCCCGGCTGTAGGTAGCCCAGAAGTACGCATCGCGCTCGCCGGCCCAGGCAAGGATCTGTTCAATTACGAAGCCTTCCCAGGAAGCGCCGAGCTTGGGGTGGCCCGACAGCGCCGTGTGGTCGTCGATACCGAGCAGCGCGTGCAGCAGGCCGGTGTCGCGCAGGTAGACCTTGGGCGACTTGACGACCCGCTTGCCGATGTTCGCAAACCACGGCGGGAGTTGGCGGAGCATGTAGGCGCCGGCAAGGGCGTCAAGGTAGCGCCGCACCGCGTGGTGCGAGACGCCGAGCGACGCGCCGATCTCGGAGCCGTTCCAGGTCTGCCCATGGTAGTGCGCCACCATGGTCCAGAAACGGCGCAGGGTCATGGCCGGGAAGCGGAAGCCCAACTGCGGCATGTCGCGTTCGAGGAAGGTCTGGATGAAATCCTCGCGCCACTTTAGGCTGCCGCGGTCGTCGGCCGCCAGAAAGGCCTCGGGGAACCCGCCGCGCAGCCACAGCGGCCGGGACGCAGGGAGCCCCACTTCGGCGAGCGTGAACCCGCCCATCTGCACGAAATGGACGCGGCCTGCAAGCGTCTCCGAGGCGTTGCGCATGAGCTCCGGGGAGGCGCTGCCGAGCAGCAGGAACCGGCAGGGCAGCGGGCGGCGGTCGGCCAGTACGCGCAGCAGGGGCATCAGGTCCGGGCGCCGCTGGATCTCGTCGAGCACAACCACCCCGTGCAGTGCTTCCAGGGTGGTCTGCGGCTGGCTCAGACGGGCCAGATCGCGCGGATTCTCCAGGTCGAAGTAAGCCCCGCTCCCTGGCTCGACAATGCTGCGGGCCAGCGTCGTCTTGCCGCACTGCCGCGGCCCGAGCAGAGCCGTAACCGGACTGGCCCCGAGGCCAGCCCTGAGTCGCCCTGCGAGTTCCTCACGAAGGATACCCATGCTTGAAACATGGACGCCTT